>JBBAUC010000161.1:0-7684 GCA_040398485.1 Roseomonas sp.
GTTTTCCATCAGTATTTCTTTTTGCCGATCCACGCCTTGCAGCAGGTCAATCGGCACCGCCGCCACCTTCGGCACCGGCGAAAGCCGCGCCACGGGTTCGGGGTGCCAGATGAAGGCATCTGCCCCGGTAAGGTCGGGCGCGGCTGCCGGCGGCGGGGCCAGGCGTTCAAGCGCCTCAGCAATGCGGGTAAGGGCGGGGAGAAGCGAAGAATGATCCATGGCCGCGCGGAATAGGCCGGGTTGCTATTGACGGAAAGGGGGCGGGCGCTAGTTTCCGCCCAATCATCGTAAATAAGGAATGCCGGACCATGGAAAGACTTTTTGGCATCAGCCCCGCCTATGCCCAGGATGCAGGCGGCACCGCCGCGGTTATCATGCAAATGCTGCCGCTGATTCTGATTTTCGTCGTCTTCTACTTCCTGCTGATTCGCCCGCAGCAGAAGAAGATGAAGGATCATCGCGAAATGCTCGGCCAATTGAAGCGCGGGGATCGCGTGGTGACTGCGGGCGGCATTGTCGCCACTATCACCAAGGTCAAGGACGGCTCTGACGAGATCGAGGCTGAAATCGCCCCCAATGTGAAGGTCACCGTGGTGCGCGGCACCATCGGCAGCGTGCTTCGCCCAGAAGCCGCGAATGATGAGGCGAAAAGCTGAGCCTTCAACAGGCCACAAAAAAGGCGCCGAGGGTCACCCCCCGGCGCCTTTTTTTATGGCCTTGCGGCGGATTAGGCTGATTGGCCGGAAGCGAGCCCGCCCTTGCCCATCAGATCGGCCACGACTTCCCAATTCACCAGCTTGTTCAGGAAGTTATCAAGGTAATTCGGGCGCACATTGCGGAAATCCAGGTAATAGGCGTGTTCCCACACATCCACACCCAGAATCGGCTTGCCTTCGCCGGTGGAGATTGGGTTGGCGCCATTCGGGGTCTTGGTGACCTTCAGCTTGCCGTCGCCACCGATGATCAGCCAGGCCCAGCCAGAGCCAAACTGCGTCACACCCGCCTGCTTGAAAGCTTCCTTGAAGGCCGCGAGGCCACCCAAATCGCTATCAATCTTGGCCGCCAGCGCGCCCGGCAGCTTGTCGCCACCGCCGCCTGGCTGCATCACCTGCCAGAACAACATATGGTTATAATGCTGCCCCGCCTGGTTCAGCACGGGCAGGCCATCCGCGCCCGCCTTGCCGGCTTCGGCGCAGATCGCTTCAAGCGACTTGCCGGCCAGGCCCTTGGCTTCGATCAGGCCATTCAGCGCCGTGACATAGGCATTGTGATGCTTGCCATGATGCAGTTCCAGGGTTTCCTGGCACATGCCATTGGCGGCAAGCGCAGTGGTGGAATAGGGCAGCGGGGGCAGGCTGAAGGCCATGGGGGTTTCTCCGTTCCTTAGATGTGAGCGATTAACGCTGCGACTGAGGTAAGCGGCGCCAGCACAAGCGTCAACCGCACCCTTCCGCTTGGTCTGACACCAGCCCAGACACGGCCACCGTCACGTATCAGCAAGCAGACCTATCGGGGCTTAACGCTACCATTTGACGATGCCTAAAGTGACCCTGATCCCGCCCCTGAGCGTGGAACCGCTATAATCCTTGGCCAGGCGCAGCAGCGTTGCGTGAAAACCAAGGTTCGGAAATGCCGCTTCCACCGCCCTTATATCCGCCCGGGGCATGCCCTTGCGCAGCAACCCCTTGGAGGCATCAATCCAGTCTGCCTTCCGACAAGCTTCAATGACCTCAGCATGCGGGCCCCTATAGGGGGAAATCTTGTGATGCCAATGAATGGCCCCGCGCAGCAATTCTGTGTCCAGACCCCAAGCGAAGCGTTCATTATCCGCAAGCGCCACAGCCTCTGACGGTTCCAGATAGGCGAGTTCGTGATCAGTCCATAAGCCGATGTCATGATAGGCAAAGGCCGTTTCAACCAGGCGTTCATGCGCCGGATCGCCACCCAAGAAATGCATCGCATAGGTGATGCAGCGATAGACATGGTTACGATAGCCGGGAAGGTCTTGGCCGATCTGCGCTGTATAGCGCGCCAGCAATGCCTCGACATTTGGCCTGTCTGGCTTGATTTCGATGTTTGACATAGGCCGTCTTAGCTAATGTTCATGGGGCTCTGCAACGACTTGACTTGGAAGCCGCAGCGCAAAGCGCAAGCCTGCCGTGTTTTCCGAGACGCCAAGTGATTCCACTTGGCCCGAAAATGATCTAACGCGAGGCGTGAGCCTTTCCCCGATTGCGGCCTTTGCCCGCGCCCATGACCCGGACCGTTTCCTGGCCGCGCTTTTCGCGCCGCCTGAAAGGCGCGAGGCGATCTTCACCCTGATTGCCTTCAACCATGAATTGGCCCGCGCCCGCGAAGCGACAAGCCATCCCATGGCCGCGCTAATCCGCCTGCAATGGTGGCGCGATGCGCTGGAGGAAGCGCAGGCTGGCAAACCCGCCCGCCGGCATGAGGTGGCCGCGCCGCTCCACGCGGCAATCACCGCCGGCAGCCTGGACCCTGTGGCACTCGGCGCCATGATTGACGCACGTGAGTCGGAGGCAGAGGAAGCCGGCATTCCGACCGAGGTGGATTTCGTTGCCTGGCTGCGCGGCACCGCGGGCGGCTTTGCCTATGCGGCGGGGTTGGCTTTGGGCGGCAGTGCTGAGGATGCCGAGAAGCTCCGCGCCCTTGGCGCGGCCTATGGGCTGGCGGGGGTGTTGCGGTCCGTGACGGCCCATGCCGCGCAAGGGCGCTGCCTGCTGCCGGGGGATCGGCTGGCGGCTGCGGGGCTGAATGCAGAGGCGGTGATTAGCGCGCCCATGGCGCCGGCGCTTTCGGCGCTTTGTGCTGAGATGGCGGCTGAGGGGCTTGAAGCCTTGAGAGCCGCGCCGCGCAATGTGCCGAAGGGGCTGATGGCCGCCGCGCTGCCGGTGGTGCTGGCGGCGCGCGATTTGCGGCAGTTGGTGGCGGGGAAGGTGGTGCCCACACCGCGCGGGGTGGTGGATCGGGTTGCGGTGATTTGGGCGGGGTGGCGGGGGCGGGTGTGATGCTGCGCCCCATGCTGCCGGCGAAACGATTGGCTTGCGGGGATTTCTTTTTGCGCTTGATTAAGGATATGGTAGGATCAATCTATGGCTGACATGATCGATGGCGAACGCATTGCGGAGGAGCGGATAGCGGAAGCCGCACGCACAGGGCAGGATTGGCTGGATTTGGGTGATTTGGGTTTGGAGCGACTTCCAGAAAATCTGTCAAAACTGACTTCGCTGCGACGGTTGAGTCTTGGTAGTTACTTTGTTGTGACATCCGACGGGGTGAAGGATCGCAAGGTAACAACGCGCGGGTCCTTTTCAAGCTTGCGCCATTTAGCCCAACTTACCAACTTAACCCAGCTTTACCTTGACGGAACGGGATGCTTTGACCTGTCCCCTATTTCCGGACTGCACCAATTACAGCGATTGGATTGCCGAGGCTCCCAAGTTAGGGATCTGTCTCCCCTGCTCGGGTTGCAAGGACTTCAAGAACTCAATTTCATGGGAACCAAAGTCACAGACCTGGCGCCCTTAATGGATGTACACAGCCTGATTTCACTAGATTTCGTTGAAACACGAGTCGGCGATTTGGAACCGATAAGAGGAATGCGGTACCTGCAATTCCTCAGGTGTAGTAGCACAAAAATCACTGATCTTTCGCCACTCGCTGGCTTGCCTGAGCTGAAGTACCTTCATTGCTGGGCTACAGAGATCAGTGATCTTGATCCAATCGAGTACATTCCAAACATCGAGCAGTTAGACTGCTGGGGTACGCAGATAACGGATCTTGGCCCATTAAATAATGCAGTGAAACTAAAATATCTTAATTGCAGCGTGACTGTCGTTGACGACCTGTCACCCTTGGCTAATTTAACAAATCTGCGTCATCTTGATTGCAGAAATACGTTTATAACCGAGTTGTCGCCTCTCTCGCGCTTGCTCAATTTAAAAATTATTGATTGTTCCAAAACGAAGATTGCCGATCTTGATGCTCTCGCACCATTAGAAGGTTTAGAACAATTAGATTTCAGCGGCACGCGCGTCTCTGATATTGCACCTCTCTCGAGCTTGCGAAAGCTACAACAATTAAACTTCAACAACACGAAAGTGCGATCACTTGAACCACTCCTCCAAATACAAACGCTAGAACATCTTGCTTGCAACTATTCAGAAATAAGCGATCTGTCTCCAATCATTAACTCTCAGGGGCTAAAATACCTATACTGTGAATCTACAAATTTAAGCGATTTAGGCCCTATCGAACGCTTGCCAAGGCTTGAGCATTTTGACTGCGATCATACGCAAGTGACTGACGTCTCACCATTAGCCAACGTAAATACTCTGACTCAATTATCATGCGAAGACTGTAACATCTCTTTCTTACCAGCCAGGTTTGGAAGGCTTAGCCGTCTACGTAAACTAAATTTACGAAAAAATAAGCTGAGTTTTTTGCCGCGTGAATTGGGCGATGTTTTGGAACTTGAACAAGCAGCTCGCACAGGTGCCAAAAGTCATGGCGATTTGGGTTTGCTTCTTGAAGGAAATCCGCTCGAAGATTCGCTAAAGACGTTGATCGCTCCAGGACAACCGTGGGCGACAATCAACGTACTTCGTTGGCTACGCGCCGAGCCGATTGAATCCGAAGCAAGAGAAGCCGACCCGCCCGCGCCACCGGAAAGCGTGGTTGATACCCCCGCGATCCCCGAACAAGGCGCTGGCCCGCGCGTCGTTCTGGATCAGACGGGGCGGCTGGTCTTCGCGAAACCAAGCGATCTCGATGCCAAGGGCAATAATCGCAATCGGCTTGAAGCACTACACCCGGCGCTACGAGAGGCTGCGGCTGATCTCGCCAAGGCTTTGCAGGATCACCCCAGCAACCTTCGCAATGAAAGACTGCTGCAAAAGGCAGAAGCCTATCGCGCCCTGGTGGACCTCCCCCTGGATGAGGTGAATTTCGCCCGCCTCTATGGTGCTGGCATGCAGCTGCTCAATGCCGCCGCCGCAACGCGGAGAGCGCTGGAAGCTGGCCGGGCCGATGTGCCAGACCTCACGCCTTTACAGGATGAATGCCTAGAAAACATCGAAAACCTGCATCCGCCCTTCGTGCTTGCTTCCCGCGACGGAGCGGAGATGCTGGCGGATCAAACCACTATCAAACTGACCGCCGATCACGTAGAGGAAATCAAGGAAGCAGGTGAAGCTCTTGGCAAAGCGCTGTTACAGCGACCCGACCTCGCCGCACTGGAAATTGGCAAAACAATGCGCGATGCGGCCGCTGAAATCGGCCTAGGAGAAAATGCTGCGCGCGATGCTGTCAATGCCGTTTCATCCACGCGTAACACAGTCATTGTTGCGGTTTGGGTAGCCACAGCAGTATCTCTACCGACTATCGGTTCGGGGTTCGCAGGCGTTCCGGGCGCTGTATCATGAGGTTTGCTGGGTTATTTCTTGGGTGAGTCTGTAAAGGCATCGGGACATTTTAAGAATATGGCGAAACGTGGCGGCAAGCTGATAGACGCTTCAGCCGAGATTGATTTGCGAACGCGCGTAGAAGAATGGCGAAAATTCTTGATCCAAAACTCTCGTTATTTGCAAAATATGATGCACGTTCCGAAATTCGAGTGGCTCAAACCCGTTATCGACCGGCTTAAGCCCAAAAGCCCACCCGACAAGAAGGAATAGCTTACTACAGCGTGGTTTACCTCACCCCCCAACCAACCCCCGCACCGTCTCAATCGGCATCAGCATCACCCGCTCCCCCAAGGGGCTCCGCACAAAGCCATGCGCCTCGTAAAACCGCGCCGCTTCCTCATCAATCGCATGCGCCACCACGCCGCGCACGCCAGCGATTTCAGAAGCGGCAAGGCAGCGCCGCAGCGCATCCGCGAGCAACGCCGAGCCCAATCCACGCCCGCGCCAGGCTGCATCAATGGCAAGCCGCCCAATCAGCAATAGCGGCACCTCATCCGGCATGCCGCGGCGTAGTTTCGCCGAAGACAGCGCCTGGCGCTGTTCCAACGCGGTTGAGATCGAGAAATAACCAATCACGCGCGTCGGCGCGTCCGCAGCACAAACCACATAGGTTCGCGCAGAAAGCCCCTCACTGGCCCGCGCACGCTCTCGCAGCCAGGCATCAAGCGATGGGTGAACGCCATTTGAAAAACCGGAAACATCATGCGCGGCACTCAGCGGCGCCGGCGCAAGCAAAGGCGGCTTCACGCCTCCCAAGGGGCTTTCCGGTTGAGCCTTGCGCGGGCCTTGGCGGAAGGCGCGGGCGGCGCATCCAGCAGCTTCAGAAAACGCGCATGGGCCTGATCATCAAGGAAGAAGCTGCGCTGATCCAGAAGCCTCTCTAACGCCTCATGCCGCGCGCTCTCCAGCATGAATTCAGAAAGCTTCTGCCCGCGCATCGCGGCCGCGCGGTTGAACAAGGCCTTGGTTTCCGCCGAGGCGCGGATTTGAATGACATCATCCTTGGGGCGCGTGGAAGCGGACATGGCGGGAACCTTCTAAATATAGAAGATGCTAACATTTGTATGGATATTGTCAATACAAATGCACGTAGCAACCCCTACACCCGCTCCGTCGGATCCCCCTCCCCCACCGCCACCATCGGCGCCGCCAAAACCCCATCCCGCAACCCACGCAGCGCGGCCATATCCCCCGCGCCAAACCCGCGCCGCGCTGCATCAGCGAAAGCCAGCCGCCGCAAGGCATCACCGCTCAGCACCGGGCAATCCGGCAGCAGCGCCGCCGCATCCTCAAGCCTTCCCGTGCAATGCAGCACCACATCGCAGCCCGCTGAAAGTGCGGCAGCAGCCAGATCATTCGCAAGGCCCGCGAGTGCCCCCATCGCCAGATCATCCGTGATCAGCAAGCCATCAAAGCCAATCTCGCCCCGGATCACGCGCTGGATCACGGCGGGTGAAATCGTCGCCGGCAGGTGCGCATCCCAGGCCTCATAAAGCACATGCGCTGTCATGGCCCAGGCACCGCTGCCGGCCAGGGCGCGAAACGGCGCGATGTCATCGGCCAGCGCCTCAACACCCGCAGCAACCCGGGGCAATTCATGATGGCTATCAGCCAAGGCACGGCCATGGCCTGGGATATGCTTGATCACCGGAATGCAGCCGGCGGCTTGCAGCCCGGCAATGCACGCCGCACCTAGCCGCGCAATCTCCTCAGGTTCAGCGCTAAAGGCGCGATCACCAATCACCTGATGCGCGCCAGGCAGGCGCAAATCCAAAACAGGCGCACACACCACATCCAAGCCAGCCGCGCGGCACATGGCCCCCAGCATGAAGGCATTGGCGCGCTGAGCCACCTCCGGCTGCCCCTCAAACCGCGCGGCGGCGGGGAAGGCCTCCCACTGAGGGGGCTTCAGCCGCGCAACCCGCCCGCCTTCCTGGTCAATCAGGATCGGCGCCGCGGCGCCCAGCACATCACGAATGTCATTGGTGAGCGCGCGCAATTGCGCAGCGTCCTGGATATTGCGCGCGAACAAAATCGCGCCAAGCGGCGGGAAGCGCCGCCAAAGCGCAGCTTCCTCCGCCGTCAGCCGAGGCCCGGAAAGGCCAATAATCGCCGCCCGGGAGGGCGCCATGAGGCTTATCCGCCAATCACCATGCAGGGGATGCTGCGGGTCTTCATTTCCTCACAAAAGGCGCGCG
>JBBAUC010000162.1:0-7679 GCA_040398485.1 Roseomonas sp.
GGGCAGATATTGTGACCGTGCCGGCCCATGCGGCTGGCGGGCTTGATCTGCCATCTTTGCTCCGCGCCCTTGGCCGGCGTGGCGTGACGCGCGTGCTGGCCGAAGGGGGCGCGGGGCTTGCCGCAGCGCTGCTCCGGCAGGGCCTGGTGGACCGGCTGGCCTGGTTTCACGCCCCCGCCGTGATGGGTGGCGATGGGCATCCGGCAACTGAGGGCTTGCGTCTTGCCGCGCTCAGCGCCATGCCTCGTTTTCGTCGCACGGCCCTGAGGGCGCTTGGCGATGATATGCTCTCTGAATTCGAACGCATCGAGGATTAGCGCCATGTTCACCGGTATCGTCACGGCCCTTGGCACGGTCAGAGAGGTGCAGCCGATCGGCGGCGGGCATGATCTGCGCCTGGTGATGGGCGTGGCCCCCGATTTTCTGCTGCAACCAACGCCGGCCGTCCTTGGCGCTTCCATTTGCTGTTCGGGCGTCTGCCTGACGGTGGTGCAGTTGTCAGCGGATTCCTTCAGTGTGGATGCCTCGGCTGAGACGGTCGCCAAAACCACTTTGGGCGGCTGGAAGAAAGGCTCCAAGGTCAATCTGGAACGCGCGCTGAAGCTTGGGGATGAATTGGGCGGGCATTTGGTATCCGGCCATGTGGATGGCGTGGCGGAGGTGATTTCGGCGACGCCGGAAAATGCCTCGGTCCGCTGGCGCTTCCGCGCGCCGGAGGCTTTGGCGCCTTTCATCGCGTCTAAAGGTTCTGTCGCCCTTGATGGTGTTTCACTGACCGTGAATGAGGTTGACGGCGCGACATTCGGCGTCAACATCATCCCCCATACCGCCGCGATGACGGGCTTTGGCACGCTGCAGCCCGGTGATCGCGTCAATATCGAAATAGACACGCTGGCCCGTTACGTCGCCCGCATGCTGGAGTTCAGGGCATGACTTCCCATTCAAGCAATACTGCCATCCGCACTTCCTTCGCTGACTTCATCTCACCGACTGAGGAATTGCTGGAAGAAGCGCGCCGCGGGCGCATGTTCATCCTGGTGGATGATGAAGACCGCGAAAATGAGGGGGATCTGGTGATCCCCGCGCAATTCGCGACCCCGGATGCGATCAATTTCATGGCGCGTTATGCGCGCGGCCTGATCTGCCTTTCCATGACGCGTGCGCGCGTGGACCAGCTGGGCCTGCCACTGATGGCGCAGTCCAATGGCACGCGGCATCAAACCGCCTTCACCGTTTCCATCGAAGCGCGCGATGGCGTGACCACGGGGATTTCAGCGGCTGATCGGGCGCGCACCGTCGCGGTTGCGATCAATCCTGAAGTGGGGCGGGAACATATCGTGACGCCCGGCCATGTCTTTCCGCTGGTGGCGCGGGAAGGCGGCACGCTGGTGCGCGCCGGCCATACGGAAGCGGCGGTGGATTTCGCGCGTCTGGCGGGGCTCAATCCCTCCGGCGTGATCTGCGAGATCATGAATGATGATGGCACTATGGCGCGCATGCCGGATTTGGTGGCCTTCGCGCAGCATCATGGGCTGAAGCTTGGCACCATTGCTGATCTGATAGGGCATCGCCGCCGGACCGAAAAGCTGGTGCGCCGTGTGCAGGAAGGCGAAGTTGAGCAGGCCATTGGCGGCACCTGGCGCGCCATTGTCTATGAAAGCACGGCAGCACCTGGTGAGCATCTGGCGCTGGTGAAGGGTGATGTCAGCACTGATGCGCCGGTGCTGGTGCGCATGCATGCGGCGTCTTTGTTCCGCGAAATTATCTCCGGCCGCGGGCTTGGCGATTTGCATGCGGCGATGCGCATGATTGATGCGGCCGGGCGGGGTGTGGTGGTTCTGCTGCGCGACCCTCGGCCCGATGCGCTTTCCATTCGCCTGAAGCGCGGCGCCACGAATGCGATTGCGCCGGAAATCCGCGATTACGGCATTGGCGCGCAGATCCTGGAAGATCTTGGCGTGAAGCGCATCATTCGGCTTTCGAATAATCCACGCCCGCTGATTGGGCTGGAAGGTTACGGGCTGCAAGTGCTGGAAACTCGGCCTCTTCCTTCGGAGAAAACGCCATGAGCACAATTAATTCGCCGACACGGGGCCGTGCGCATCTTGCCGGCGATGCGCCGCGCATTCTGGTGATCCAGGCGCCCTATTATCGCAATGTTGTCGAAGGCATGCGCCTTGGCGCCATGGCGGTGTTTCAGGATTTGAAGGCCGAGGTTGAAACCGTGGATGTCGCGGGCGGGTTTGAATTACCGGCGGCACTGCGGATGGCAATGAAGGCTAGGCGGCGCTGGGATGGGTATTTGCTGCTGGGCTGTGTGGTGAAGGGTGAGACGGATCACTACACCTTCATCTGTGATGCCATCTGCAAGGGTGTGATGGATATCGCGGTGGAAAGCGGTGCGCCGATTGGCTTTGGCTTGCTGACGGTGGACAGTCTGGCGCAGGCGGAAGCGCGTTCGCGCCCTGATCGCATGAACAAGGGCATTGAAGCCGCGCATGCGCTTGTCGCGCAAATCGCCGTGGCGCGGAGCTGGGGGCTGGCATGAAAGCCGATAGGCGCGCATCTGCGCGCCCACGTACCGGCGCCCGCGTTGCCGCGGTGCAGGCGCTATTCCAAAGTGAGCATACGGGTGAGAGTGTGGAGACCGTCGCGGATCAATTCATCCGCCATCGTATCGGCGCGCCCACCGGCCCGATTGAATTTGAAGAAGGCGGTGTGCCGGAAGCGCATATTCCGCTGTTCCAGGCGATATTGAAGCAGGTGGCCGATCACGCAGAAGTGGCCGATGCCGCGATCATGGATTGCCTGCAAAAGGGATGGACTCTGGACCGGTTGGACCCTGTGTTGCGCGCGTTGTTGCGCGCTGCGACCGGCGAATTGATGCAGGCACATGAACCACCAGCGCGTGTGGTGATCAACGAATATCTGGATATCGCGGCGGGCTTTCTGGATGAGGAAGCCATCCGCTACGCCAATGGCATGCTGGATACGCTGGCGCATCGGCTGCGCCCGGCGGATTTCGCGCCGGGCGCCTGAAGCGCGCCATGGGCCTGCCCCGCGAATTCGCCCTGATCGCGCGGCATTTCCGCCCGCTGGCAGGCGATGGCGCGCTTGATCTGGGTGACGATGCCGCGCTGCTGACACCGCCCGCCGGGCAGCAATTGGTGCTGGCGGCGGATGCGCTGGTGGAAGGCGTGCATTTCCTGCCCGATGATCCGCCCGGCATGATCGCGCGCAAATTGCTGCGGGTGAATCTATCCGACCTTGCAGCGATGGGGGCCGCGCCGCTGGGTTATCTGATGACCACGGCTTTTACGCGCGGCACGCCGGATAGCTGGATTGCGGATTTCGTGGCCGGCTTGGCGGAAGATCAGCAGCGTTACGGCATTGCGGTACTGGGCGGCGATACGGTGGCAACGCCTGGCCCCGCCTGTTTTTCGCTGACTATTATCGGGACCGTGCCGCCGGGGCTGGTTTTGCATCGGCGCGGTGCGCGGATCGGTGATGAGATTTGGGTCTCGGGCAGCATTGGCGATGGCGCGCTGGGCTTACGGGTATTGCAGGGAGGCCTGGCGGCGGATGCGGAAGGCCATTTGGCGCGGCGGTATCACTTGCCGGAGCCTCGCTTGGCGCTTGGCCAGGGCCTGCGCGGCGTGGCGCGGGCGGCGATGGATGTCTCGGATGGGTTGGTGCAGGATTTGGGGCATCTCTGCCGTGCGGCAGGTTGCGGGGCGGAGATCATGGCCGATGCTGTGCCGCTTTCCACCGCCGCGAGCGCTGCGCTTGCTGCCGACGCTGCGCTGCTGCCGCTGATCCTGACTGGCGGCGATGATTACGAATTACTCTTTGCTGCCGCGCCGGAAGATGCGGATGCGGTGCGCGCCGCCAGCATTAAGGCCGACGTGCCGGTGGCGCGGCTTGGGCGCTTTGTGGCGGGTGATGGGGTCGTGGTGCGTGATGGCTCAGGTGCCGCCATCACGCTGCCACAAGGTGGCTGGAGCCATTTCTGACTTGAACTACTTATCCTGCTGCCCAAGCGCGTAACCGCCGCCATCGGTTGGGCGCAGCGCTTCGAACATTTCCGTCACCGCCGCGTAATCGCGATACCCGCAGCGCGCGAGCGGTTGCGCCTTGGCCGTATCAAACCGGCCATTGGTGATATAGGCTTCATCGATGTGTACGCCGACCACCTGGCCGATGATGATCCAACCCTTCAGCGGCGCGCCATGCATATCCTGCAACTGCATGGAATGCGTCACCTTGCATTCCAGCGCGGCCGGGGAGGCTGCAACGCGCGGCGCCTTCACAATCCGGCAGGGGGCGGTGGCAAGGCCGGCGGCTTCGAATTCACTGACACCTTCCGGCAGCGTGTCTGAGGAGATGTTCATCGCATCGAATAGCTGCCGTGTACAAAGGTTGAAGACGAATTCCCCCGTGGCGATGGCATTCGCCGCGCTGTGCTTCATGCTTTCGCTGGTGAAGGCCAGCATGGGCGGGCTGGAATGCACGGCGTTGAAGAAGCTATAGGGCGCCAGATTGGGCCGGCCTTGCTGATCGAGGCTGGAAATCCAGCCAATGGGGCGCGGCGCGATAATGGCCTTGAAGGGGTCATGCGGCAGGCCATGGCCCAGATGCGGTTCGTAGAACATGCGAAAGCCTTTCTTGCGGTTGCACCTGCTGTAACCCTGGTGGCGGATTGAGGGAAGCGCAGGGCTTTCTGGCCTATCCCTGCAACCGGGTTGGGTGCAAAGGGGGGCGATGAACCCGAAACTCATTCTGGGACTGGCCTTTGGCTTTGCCGCCGCCCTGATCTGGGGCGGACATGCGGTGATTGCGCGACCTGTGCTGGCGGATGGCAGCTTCGGTAGTTTTGACCTGGCGGCGTTTCGTTATGGCGTTGGCATGATGGCGCTGTTGCCCTTTGCCTGGGCGGCGCGTGAGACGCTGCTGCGCCTTGGGCTCAAGCGCATTCTGTTACTGGCGCTGTTTGGCGGCGCGCCCAATCTGCTGCTGTTCCTGGTGGCGCTGGTCTATGCGCCGGCATCGCATGGCGGGACGATTGCGCCTATGACGTCACCGATTGTGGGCGCCTTGCTTGCCATACCGCTGCTGAAGGAATGGCCGACGCGCGGGCGGGCGCTTGCGCTGAGTATCATGGTGATGGGCGTGCTCATGATTGGTTGGGATGGCGTGATGGGGGATTACCCCGGCGCTTGGCGCGGTGATTTGCTGCTGATGGCGTCCGGCGCCACCTGGGCGGTGTTCACGCTGCTGCTGCGCCGCTGGCAGGTGCCGGCGATCCCCGCCACCGCGGCCATCACCATTGTCTCGGGCCTTGCGATCCTGCCCTTCTGGCTGCCCCTGCGCGCTGCCGAGGTGTTTGCCATGCCGGCGGGCTTGGTGCTGTTCCACCTGATCGCGCAGGGTCTGGTGCTCGGCTGTGTGGCGATGTTCTTCTTCGCCCGCGCGGTAGAACTGCTGGGGGCAACCCGCGCCGCCACCCTTTCTGTCATGGTGCCGGTGGTGGCGCTGCTGCTGGCGGGGCTTTGGTTGCGTGAACCGCTTTCCTGGCTGCAAATTCTGGGGGCAGGCTTGGCCGTTGCTGGGATGCTCGTCGCATTGCTGTTCACCGGAAGGAAAAGCGCATGAATACACCAATGCCGCTGAGCCTTTGGGCCGCCACCGCGCCAGCGCCCCGCGCGACAGAACCGCTGCTGGGGGAAACGCGCACCGGCGTTGCGGTGGTGGGCGCTGGCTTCACCGGGCTATCGGCGGCGCTGCATTTGGCCGAAGCCGGCGTGCCGGTGACGGTGCTGGAAGGGGCGGAAATCGGCTGGGGCGCTTCGGGGCGCAATAATGGCCAGGTGATTCCCAATATGTCGCGCCTTGACCCCGATGCCATCGTGGCGAGTGTCGCGCGTGAGCATGGCGGGCGCGACAAGGGCGAGGAATTGGTTGGCCTCATCCGTGACAGCGCATCATTGGTGTTTGACCTGATCCGCAAGCACGACATCCAGGCCGAAGCGGTTCAAAACGGCTGGATTCAGCCGGCGCATCGGGCATCACGCATGAAGCTGGCGGCATCGCGCGTGGAACAATGGGGCCGCCGCGGCGCCCCGGTGCGCATGGTGGATCGCGCGGAAATGGCCTCCCTCGCCGGCACGGATTATTGGCATGGCGGGTGGGAAAACAAGACCGGCGGGCGGATCAATCCGCTTGGCTATGCGCGCGGCCTGGCAGCGGCGGCTATGCGCGCGGGGGCGGTGGTGCATACCGGAAGCCCGGTGCGCGCCATCAGGCAGGAACCCGGCGGTTGGGCAGTGGAAACGCCGCGCGGGGTTTTGCACGCCGAACGCGTGATCATCGCGACCCATGCCTATACGGGAGATTTCTGGCCGGGGCTGAAGCACAGCATTGTGCCGGTGCGGTCGTATCAGATGGGTACTTCGGTACTGTCCGATAATGTGCGCAAATCCATCCTGCCGCAGGGGCATGCGCTTTCAGACACACAAGGCGATCTTTACTTCTATCGCTTCGATGCGAATGGCCGGCTGGTGACGGGTGGCGGCTTGATTGTGCCCTTTGGCTGGGAAGGGCGCATCCGGTCGCGCATCACGGAACGGGTGAAGCGCGTTTTTCCGCAAATTGGCGATGTGCAATTCGATTACATCTGGTGGGGCTATGTGGCCGCGACCGATGATAAGATGCCTCATGTTTATGAATTGGCGCCTGGCGTGCTGACCTGGACCGGCTGCAATGGCCGCGGTGTGGCTTTGGCGACCGCACTCGGGCGCGAATTGGCCAAGGCGAGCAATGGCACGGCTTTGGCCGATATTGCGGCGCCGGTGGAAAAGAAGCTGCGCCAGATTGCCGGGCATGAATTCCGCGCCTTTGGCATTGCCTGGACGATGGCGCAGAATCGCTGGCGTGATGGGCGGGATTGACCTGCTCGTTTGCTGGTTCTGTGCCGCTGCTGGTAATAGGTTTGTTGAAAAACGCGGCCATCGAGCCGCGACAGGTTGATGGTTGGAGAGAAAACCAATGACACCGCAGCTTGATGCCGCCGCCCCGGCGCGCCCGGAAAATTTCCGCTATTCACCCATGTTCCCGCTGGGCGCCGACACCACGCCCTGGCGCAAGCTGCCGATTGATGGCGTTTCCACCATGCAGGTGGATGGCAAGACCGTGCTGAAGGTGAAGCCCGCCGCGCTGGAAGCGCTCGCCTTCCAGGCCTGCAAGGATGTGTCCCATCTGCTGCGACCGGCGCATCTGGCGCAACTGGCAAAAATTCTGAAAGACCCGGAAGCGAGTGCGAATGATCGCTTCGTGGCGCTTGATTTGCTGAAAAACGCCAATATCGCCGCCGGCGGTGTTTTGCCCATGTGCCAGGATACCGGCACCGCAATTGTCTTCGGCAAAAAGGGCCAGCGCGTTTGGGTGGAAGGCGATGAGGAAGAAGCGCTGTCATACGGCGTGCATCGCACCTATACGGAAACAAATCTGCGCTATTCGCAAATGGCGCCGATCACGATGTATGAGGAAAAAAACACCGGCAATAATCTGCCCGTGGAATTTTCCATCATGGCGCAGCCCGGCGACTACCACGCCGATGAACTGCATCTGATGTTCGTGCTGAAGGGCGGCGGTTCGGCGAACAAAACCTTCCTGTTCCAGCA
>JBBAUC010000163.1:0-7673 GCA_040398485.1 Roseomonas sp.
CGCTCTCACTCCATTTCGACCATTCGGCGCTTGGCGAAGACCCCTTTGGTTGGATGGTGGAGGCGCGGTCCCTTCGCATCGCGCTCAACGCGCATTTGCCGAAATTGGCCAATCTTGCCGTGCATGCGCCCGCCAAGGCCGGGGTCACGCGGGATACGGATGGTGCGACCGTCACGCTTTCCCCGGGCGCGCAATTCCGCGCCCGGCTGGTGGTGGGTGCTGAAGGGCGCAATAGCCCGCTGCGCGCCGCCGCCGGGATACGTGTTTCGCGGCTGGATTATCATTGCATGGGCCTTGTCGGGTCCATCGCGCATGAAAAGCCGCATCGGCACATGGCGCTCGAGCAATTCCTGCCCCATGGCCCCTTCGCGCAATTGCCCATGCCGCCCTTGCCCGATCACCCGCATGTCAGCGCCATTGTCTGGACCGACAAGACCGCGATCGCGGAGCGTTGCCTCGCCATGGATGATGCCGCTTATGGGCGGGAAATCGCACGGCGGCTTGGCGGGCATTTGGGCTGGGTGAAGCCGATTGGCCGCCGCTGGTCCTATCCGCTTTCGGCCATGCATGCCGCGCGCTACGTGGATACGCGCATGGCGCTGGTGGGGGATGCCGCGCATGGCATTCACCCGATTGCTGGCCAGGGGCTCAATCTTGGCTTTCGTGATGTTGATGCGCTGGCGTCGCTGGTGATTGAGGCCATGGCGCGCGGGGATGATCCGGGTGGTGCCGCGCTGCTGGCGCGCTACCAGGCGAAGCGCCGGCCCGATAGCCTGCTGATGCTGGGTGCCACGCATGTGTTGGAGAGGCTTTTCGCCAATGACATCGCCCCCATCCGTATCGCGCGCCGTCTTGGCATTGGCGCGGTGGACCGCATGCCGCGGCTCAAGAATTTCTTCGCGCGGCAAGCGATGGGGATGAATTCATCTGCGGGGGCATTGATTGGAAGGTGATGGCGCGGGGTGGCGGTTTTCCTGGCGGCGCCTTCGATCAGAAGTACCAGCCATGGTCGCGACACTACCGCATGGGCAATACCGGGGCAGGACAGAAGAAAATGCTAGTTTTTTCTAGAGAGGCAGCGCCCCCCGATACCGCCCTTCACGCCGCGCGGGCCGAGGCGCGCCACATCACGATCCCCACCACTAGCGCCGGCAGGCCGCAGAGCAAAAAACCAATGCCATGGCTATTCGTCACGGCAAGCTGCGCCGCATAGATCACCGGCAGGATAAAGGCACCGACCTGGCCAAAGGACAGCACGCCACCCGTTGCCGCGCCGCGCATGCCGGGCGGGGCGAGCCGCGCTGCCTCAGACAGCAGCACACCGTGCCAGGACATGGCGGTGGCGCTCATGCCCGTGGCGATGGTGGCAATCAGCAAGGGCGACCAATCCGTAGCGTAAAGGCTCATCAGCACCGCACTTACGGCCATGCCAAGCGAAAGCCCCGCCATGATGCGGCGCGGCGATACACGGCCACTGCCAAGCCAACCCCAGAAGATGCGCATCGGCACGGCAACCACCATGGCAATGGCGAACATCAGCCCCGCCGTTGCCAGATCGTAGTTCAGCGCGGTCAGATACAGCACGTAATAGCTGGTGAAGGCGGTTTGCAGCCCGTTGAAGGCAAAGCAGGCCAGCGATAATTCGCGCAAATCCTTGGATTTCAACACTGCGGCCAGCGTGGTGCGGAAATCCGAAAAATGAAAGCTGCGGCTAGGCTCACGGTCAGAGTCAAACTCGCCACGCAGCGGTTCCAGCATGATGGCGAATAGGAAACACGCGCCGGCCGTGACCAGCAAAGCCCCACTCCAGCCCCAATACAAGGTCATCAGCGGGCCAAGCAGCCCCGCCAGCAAAAGCCCTGCGGGCACCGCTGTCTGCTTGATGGAAAACACCAAAGGCGCCTGCTTCGGCGGTGAGTAACGCCCAAGCAAATGCGAGCTCGCAGGCGTCGAAGTCGCCGCACCACCACCGCCGATGATCGCGGAAATCAGAAAAAACAGCAGCGGCCCCGCCGCCGCCAAGGCCATTCCAAGCGCCAGAAACACCAGCGCGACCTGACTCATGCGCAGCGCCCCATAGCGGATAATGAAGCTGCCGCAGCCAAGCTGAAACACCAGCGATGCCAGCGCGGCGGCGCCCACATAAACGCCGACCAGTGCCGGGTCTATGTGCAAATCCTCGATAATCGCGGGGGCGATGACAAGCGGCAGGGTGCGACCGATGGAAGCAAAGGTCTGCTGCACAAACATGGCGCCAAGCGCCAAATACAAAAGTCTCTTCGCCGTATCCGCTACCATGAAAAACAGACTGACCCCGCAAAGATACGCAAGCCTAGGCGCGTTTGGCGGCGGGCGAAAGATGCGCCGGAAAGCCTAGCCATCATCCTCGGCATAGGGGTTGCGCGGGGAACGCATTTGCAGCCGGATCGGCACGCCCGGCATGGTGAAATGCTCGCGGAAGGAATTCACCAAATAGCGCCGATAATCCTCCGGCAATTCATCGGCCCTTGTGCCGAAAATTACCATTGTGGGCGGGCGCGCCTTGGGCATGGTCGCGTAGCGCAGCTTTATGCGCCTGCCATCCACCAGCGGCGCCTGATGCCGTGCCAGCGCCGCTTCGAACCAGCGATTAACCTCCCCGGTCGGGATGCGACGATTCCATAGAGCATAGGCAGCGCGCACCGCAGGCATCAACTTATCAACGCCCCGCCCCGTCGCCGCCGAAAGCGGCACCACCGGCACGCCCTTGGATTGCGCAAGTGATGTCATCAGCGCGTCTTCCACGCGCTTGCGCGCCACGTTGCGGTCTTCCACCGCATCCCATTTATTGAGCGCGATCACCAAGGCGCGGCCTTCGCGTTCGGCAAGGCGGGCAATGCGCAAATCCTGTTCATCCATGCCAAGCAGTGCATCGAGCACCAGCACCACCACTTCCGCTTCCTTGAGTGCGGCAAGGGAAGACGCGACCGACATCTGCTCCAAAGTTTCCTGCACCCGTGCCTTCTTGCGCATGCCGGCAGTATCAACCAGCCGCACCTCACCGCCCGTGGAATCGCGCCATTGCACGGCAACAGCATCGCGCGTCAGGCCGGGTTCAGGCCCGGTGATCATACGGTCTTCACCAAAAAGCGCATTCAGCAGCGTGGATTTCCCGGCATTGGGTCGGCCCACAATGGCAAGGCGGAGCGGGCGTTCTGTATCTTCTTCCTCAGCCTCATCCTCTGGCAGGGGGCCAAGCTTGGCCGCGATTTCATCATGCAGATTGCCGAAGCCATCGCCATGTTCGGAACTGACCGGCACCGGGTCGCCCAGGCCCAATTCAAAGGCTTCCATGGCGGCGGTGGTGCCGGCGCGGCCTTCTGCCTTATTTGCGACAACGAGCACCGGCACGCGCATCCGCCTGAGCCAAGCCGCAAAAGCGCGATCTGCGGGCGTGATGCCGGTGCGCGCATCCATCACAAACAGCACGAGTGAGGCACCACGCAAAGCGGCCTCAGAACTCGCGCGCATGCGGCCTGGCACGGTATCGGGTGGGGCTTCCTCAAGCCCGGCGGTATCCACCAAGGTCACGTCGCGTCCGGCAATGCGCGCGGTTACTTCCTTCCGGTCACGCGTCACGCCTGGTGTGTCATGCACCAAAGCAATGCGCCGCTGCGCCAGCCGATTAAACAGCGTGGATTTACCGACATTGGGCCGGCCCAAAATGACAATGACGGGTTGCATGAAGGGGCTCTGTTCAGCCTTCGCCCGCAAAGGCGATCAGGCTGCCATCATCTGTCGCGACAATCAGGCGCCCGCCCACCGCAAGCATTGGCAGGGAAAGCGCGCCCGGCAGGCGTTGGCGGCCCAGCACATCGCCATTGGAGGGATTGAGCGAGACAAGCTCTGCCAAGCTGGTGCCGACAAAAAGCCGCCCACCGGCCAGCAGCGGCGATGAAAGCTGCACCCTTGGTTGCGGCTTATTGCCCTCCGCGGGTGGGCGCAGCGAAACCGCCCAGCGCGCCTGGCCGGTATCGCGCTGTAGCGCCGCAATCTCACCGGCATCCGTTGCGCCAAACACCCATTCGCCCGCGGCCCAGGGCATTTCTGTGCCACCAAATTCGCGTTCCCAAATGCGACGACCCGAGCGCAGATCAATTGAAAGCCCAACGCCACCCATGCCTATGGCAATGACGCTATTGCCCAAGATCACAGGCGCCGCACGCACGCTGCCCACATCGGCAAGGCTGGTGCCGCCGGAAGCGGCCAGGCTGTCGCTCCAGATCACGCGGCCATCATTGGCGCGGAAGGCCAGAATTTCGCCGGAAGGAAAGCCGGCCACCACGGTTTCGCCCGAAATGGCGGGCGGCGGCAGGCCAAGCGGCACCGTCAGGATCGCCTGGGCACGGTAGCGCCAAAGCACTTTGCCATCCTCGGCGGAAAGCGCCAGCAGCGTGCTATCCAAGGTGGTCACGAAAATCCGGCCATTGGCGATGGAAGGCGCGCCGCGCATGGGGGCGGAAAGCCGCACGCGCCACTTCACCGATCCGTCGGCTGCGGAAAGCGCCAGCAATTCGGAAAGCACCGTAGTGACAAAAACCGTATCGCCTTCCACGATAACGCCAGCGCCAGCGCCATCGCCGCGTTCATTTTCCGGGCGCGTATCAGCGCGCCAGCGCCGCGCGCCATTGGTGATATCGAAGGCTGACACATAGCCTTCGGCATCGCCCATGAATACTTGATCCGCGCTGGCCACCGGCCCAGCCACAACCCGGCGCCGCAAGGATGTGCCGGTGCCATAGCTGCTGGACCAAGCCTGCCGCAGATTGGCACCAATGGCCATGTGCCCGCCCGCATGGCTCGCCGCGCCGCCAAGCTGCGGCCATTGACCGCGTATTTCGGGCGCTGGGAGGGAAACGGTCAGGCCCCGCGCATCAGCATCCGCTTCAACCGTACGATCCGGCAGCGTCAGCACGGGTTTCCGCTCACCAAGAATCTTCACGCGTCGTTCGCCGAAAATACTGTCCAGCGTTTCGCAGCCGGCCAGCAGCCCCACCGAGCCCAGCAACCAAGCGCGCCGAGAGAAATCCCGCCCCGTCATCCTTCAAGCCCCATGGCAAGACGTTGAGCCCTTTCCCGAACCCCGCGCGGCGCTGTCACATCAGCGGCCAGTGCCTGGAAAGCTTGGCGCGCCTCATCGCGCCGGCCCGCACGCAGCGCAATCAGCCCGGCGACTTCGCGCGCCGAGGCATTCCAGGCCGAGTCGGGGCGGGTCAGCGGGGTGATGCGCGCGGCCAGCATGCCCAAATCCCCCTGATCAAGCGAACGGATGACCCACAATAAGGATGCCAAATCCCGATAAAGCGGGTCAGCGCTGCTATCAGCGGCGATCGCATCATAAAGGCGGAGCGCTTCCGCCAAATCACCGGTCTCCGCCTTGAGCGCCGCGGCGCGAAGCCGCGCCAAATCACGATAGCCCGCCGGCGCCCCGCGGGAGGCTTCTTCAAAGCGCTGCGCCATGGATTTGAGGTCAGCCCCTTCGGCTTCCGCCGCGCGATGGGCCGCCATGAAGGCCATGCCGGCCTTTTCAGCCTCACGCGCCTCATACCAGCGCCAGCCTTGATGGGCGCCAATGCCGGCCAGCACGAAGACAAGCGCGCCCAAGACCAGGGTCCCGTAGCGCTTCCAAATCCGGCGGGCGCGTTCAGCGCGAAGGTCTTCCGCAACCTCGTCAAAGATATCGGGCAAGGCGATCCTCGGTCAGAAAGGCGTTTGGCGCAGGGCTAAGCCCTTCCGCCGCGCCGGTCAAACGGGGAAATTCGGGTAAACGAGGCAAGATGGTAAAGATTTTAGGAAAAAATTTGCAATTCATTAACTTTTCTAGGGTCTTGATGCGGAATGCGTAAAACACGCCCCCTTTTGATGGTCTTTATGCTGCTGGCTGGCTGCGAAAGCATTGGTGCCCCTGGCGCGCCTTTGCTCGCCATTCCAGTGGTGGCTGAGGGGGCATCGCTTGTTTTAACCCAGCGCGGCATCGGCGATAATGTGGTGTCCTTGGTGACGGGCCAGGATTGCTCCTATGTCCGGCTCGCCAAGGGGCAGACCTATTGCGCCTCAGACCCACCGCCGCCAGTGCAGCCGATGTGCACGCGCAGCCTGGGTAAGGTGGATTGCTGGACGACGCCGCCAGTGGCAACGCCGCCTTATAGGGATGTGCGCGACGGGCCTTATGAATTAACCGCCGAGCAAGAACGCAACCGCAGGGCGCGCTGGCCGAAGCTGTTCTGATCAGCGGCGCCGCACCGCGCCTTTCAAAGAAACTGCGTCAGCCGATAAAACCGCGCGGCACTGCGCCAGAACAAATCCGCCTTTTCCTCGGCCGAGGCACCAGCGGCGATGCGCTTGAAGGCATTCCAGCCAACCGCATAACCATAGCCGCCCTTATCCACCGGGAAATTGCTTTCAAACATGCAGCGCTTCGTGCCGAAAAGCGCGATGCAGCGTTCCATCCAGGGGCGCCAATGTTCGGCCAGTTCTTCCGATGATGGCGCAATCGCGCCCGCTTCAAGCCCAAAGCCCGGCAGGCGCATCCCAAGCCCGCCCACCTTCACCATGACATTCGGGCATTGCGCCAGTTCCGCCATATTGCGCGACCAGGCGGCGAAAACCTCATCGCGTTTGCCGGCATAGGGGCCGATACCAAGAATACCGCCGCAATGATCCAGCACGATCGGGATTTCGGGGAAGGCGCGCGCGAGTGAGGCCAAGCGTGGGATTTGGTGGAAATAGATCCAGGCATCGAAGGAAAGCCCATTCCGCCCAAGTGCGGCGAAGCCCGCGCGGAACGCAGCGCTATCCATCATGTTTTCCGCCGGCGTATAGGCCGGGTTTAGCATAACGGGGTCCGGGTCCCAGGTCGCGATATGGCGAATGCCGCGAAACCTGCCGCCGGCAGCCGCGATATGCGCTTCCAACACCGGCTGCACGGCTTCACCCAGCGTCAGGTCGGCATAGCCCACAATCCCGGCATTGGCGGCGATATCGCCATAGATGCCGCTGGCGAACATCGCGGCGATGCCGGTGACGAATTCTGTCTCACCCACTGGCTTCAAGGCTTCAGGGCCAGCCGCACGGTGCATGGACCGCGCTTGGACATAAACCGTCGCCTTGACGTTATGGCCGCTTCTCAGATCCGCCAGGAATTCATCATGCAAATAGCGCCAGCCCGGCCGGTCCCAGAGATGGTGATGCGGATCAATGATCACCTGCGCGGGGTCCAGGATTTCTTCCTGCCGCGCGGCGAGCCAATCCTCTCGGACGGCAAGGTAATGCTGCACCTGATGTTGGGACATGGCGTATTCCTGACCGCGTGGCTTTAAGCGCCAATGGGATGGCGCTTTATGCCAAGCGTCAAGCCTGGGCGAGGCAAGCGGCTTGTTCTATGATCCCTACAACATCTGAGGACCCGTCCATGCTCACCAGAAATGCCAAGGGCGTTTTCGTCATTGCGCCCACCCCCTTCATGCCCGATGGCGCGCTTGATCTGGCCAGCGCGGATCGCATGACCGATGCCTTTCTGGCCGCGGGTGCCAGTGGCCTGACGCTACTTGGCGTGATGGGTGAAGCGCCGAAGCTCGATCAGGAAGAAGCGATCAGCTTTGTGAAGCGCGTGATCAATCGTGTGGCGGGGCGCG
>JBBAUC010000164.1:0-1949 GCA_040398485.1 Roseomonas sp.
AGCAAGCTGCGATCTAACGAAGCAAAACAACGGATCATCCTCAACCTCTGGTAGATTTCGAGGTGGTCCCCTAACCCAGGAGATATGAACATGAGCGAGATGCACATTCAACAGCTTCCTTCCATGAAGCCGGTCTCCCTTGCTGGGGCCGCGATCGCCGATGCCGGCAAGACCTGCATCGGCGGCTGCGCCCCAAGCCTTCCGCCCGTGCGCATCTCCGCCATTGATGCCGGCAAGGTCCGCATCGGCGGCTGCGCCCCGAGCCTCCCGCGCTGAACACAAGGCCAATGGCATCCGGGGCGCCGCACGCAGGATGGTGGTTTGGGGAAATTCGGGGGAGAGTTTCATCTCCCTTAACCCCCTAACCACAGGACAGGCTGGACCGTGACTGAACCTCGTAAGGCGGAACCGCCGCTTGCCACCTTTTACCGCATGGTTCCTTCGGCGCGCCTACCCCAGCGCGCCGATCGAGCGGCCGCCGGCACCTTGCCAACACGCGCTTTTCGTTTTTGCGAAGCAATGACCACTGCTTCTTCCTTCGGCTGGTATATTTTTCCACCAATCGGCTTCAAGCTGATGTGGGATGGTTCAGATGTGATCTGGACCTATGATGGCGTGGAAGATTGGTTTCCGCTCACCACCGCGCAATTCCCAAACTTCGCGCCATATTTCGATGATGCGGCCCCAGAAGATATCAAGGGCTATTCGCCGCCCTTCCTAAGCAGCTTTATCGAACCCGGCGTGTTGCAGATCTGGAGCGGCCTTACCATGCGCACTGCGCCAGGCTGGGCCGCGTTGATTCGTGCGCCAGCGAATTTCGTGCGTAATCGCGGCTATGAATACTACGAGGGCATTGTTGAAACCAGCACTTGGTTCGGCCCGCTTTTCATCAATGTGCGGCTGACACGCACGCATCACCCGATCGAATTTGATCCGAACTTCCCTTTTCTGCAGGTGCAACCTATCCCGCGGGAGGCCTATGGCGCGGCCGTGGAGAATTTCTCGATCATCGAAAATTTATCAGACTTTGGTGAGGCTGAGTGGAATGATTTCCGCCACACCGTGGTACGCCCGAATAAGGATCCGCATCGCAAGCTTGGCGATTACGCGGTGGGGATCCGTAAAAGCCAGCGTGCCAAGGACCGTGATGAACCCACCAAGGAATAATTGATCGCTATGGGCTAACCATCATTTCGGCTTACGGCAAGAAAATCCGAAGCCAAAGCATCAATTTTGCTGATCATTCATCGGAAAAAACCCTTTAGGCAGATGAAAAATTCGTAAGTAAGATATTGTTTTTGTCTTAATTTTGCGTAAACTAATTCCAACCTGAGGAGAGGACACCCCCATGCCGCGCGATGGTGATGATATCGTTGGACAAAAACTCATTTCGCCTACGCTTGAATTGGCCATCTTGGGTCTATGGGCTGCGGCGATGAACTTGGAACGCAGTTTCAGCCGCCAGGAAATCGAAACCTTGCCCGAATTGTCGCGCGCCATCGCCGCCGCGAATCTGCTTCCCGCCGCGATTGGTTGGGGTGATGTTGTTCCGGAACCAGTTGTGAAAGCGTAATTTACATCATCCTAGATTCTCTCTGGTTGAATGGGCAATAAATGCACCCAGTTCAACTCCTCGGCTCCAAGCCTCGCTTTTCAAACATCGCTTGTTTCTGACTGCCGTGCCAAGCTCTGCACCAGCGTCGTGATGGATCGCCTGATCTCAGGATCCGTGATTTGGGAAAAAGCCCGACCTACAGTATAGGCATCGCGCGTCGTATCAGGCGCGGTCCCCACCAGTGAATGCTCAATCCCGTGGCGTTGCGAAAATCCTTCTTCATCCAACAAAAAGGTGATGGGAATATCAAGCACCGTCGCCACCATCAGTAATCTTCCGGCACCGATACGATTTTCGCCCCGCTCATATTTCTGCAATTGCTGAGAGGTGACAC
>JBBAUC010000164.1:1959-7651 GCA_040398485.1 Roseomonas sp.
GATTTTCCGCCAGCTTTTGTTGGCTCATTCCAACCATGGACCGGTAAAGTCGGATGCGTTCGCCAACAAACCTGTCAATCTCGGTGGTTTCCCGGCTTGCCGATTTCCTCAAAACATCGAGGGCATCCTGCTCGGTATGTTTGATCACTGACATGGTACCCCTTTCCGCAAAATCCGCTGCCTGAAGGCCGCGTGACTGGACGTTCATTCGAGATAATGATGGCAGGGGGGAGTATGATCGCCGTGATAAGGGCGCATGATGGGCGTCAAATGATCAGGCGTTCAGTCGGTTCGCACGCCAAATGCCGTCAAGGCAGCGTGAAAACGATGAGAAACGTCAAGATAGAATGTTCAATCCGCCGTAGCACCAGAACTGCGCACCACGTCGGCCCAGATCTGCGCTTCCCGCCGCACGAAATCCGTCGCCGCCGTACCCGCAAGCCCAGGATCAGTCAGCGAAAGTGTCGCCAGCCGCGCTTTCAATTCTGGGTCGGCCATGGCGCGCGGCACTTCGGTGGCGAGCCGCGCCAAAGCCTCGGAAGATTGCCGCGCCGGGGCGAAAAGCCCGAACCAGGTAGAAGCGGCAAAGCCCGGAAAGCCCTGCTCGGCGACGGTCGGTACATCCGGCAGCGTTGGGTCACGCTCGGCGCCCGCCACAGCAATCGGGCGGACCCGGCCTTCACGGATTAGCGGCAGTGCGGGCGGCAGGCTCGTGCTGCCGATCGGTGCCTGATTGGCGAGCACTGCGGTCGCCGCCTGGGCAGGGCCGAAGGCGACTGGTGTGGCTTCCACCTTGGCCAGCGTGCGGAACAGCAATTCCGCCCCCAGATGCGGCGTGGTGCCGGTGCCGGAATGGGCATAGGCCATGCCGGGATTGGCCCGCATATGGGCCAGCAGCTCGGTCAGGTTGCGCGCCGGCACGGAAGGATGGACGAAAAACGCATTGGGCGCGGTCGCCACCACGGCGATGGTCGCGAAATCATCCAGCCCATAGCCCGCCGCGCGATAGAGCGATGGATTCACGCAAAAAGCCGTGCTGTGCATCAGCAGCGTATGGCCATCAGTGGCGCCCTTGACCGCCTGGGTGCCAATATTGCCCCCGGCGCCGCCGCGATTCTCCACCGGGACTGCGTGGCCCAGCAGGGTCTCCAGCCTCATCGCCAAGGCGCGGGCCACCACATCCGTGGAACTGCCGGGCGGGAAGGCCACAATGATGCGCACCGGCCGTTCCGGCCAGGCGGCACGGGCCAGGCGCGGCGCCGCTAAAAGTGCTCCGCCGGTGATCAGGGCCGTGCGGCGGCCCAAAAGATGCTCGGTCATGTTGTCCTCCCTGACGCCAAGCATCTTGTAGCATGAAGCGCTCGGTAAAGCCCGAAACACGCGAATCACGCCTGAATATCCGCCGGGGGCTATGCCGATCTTGCGCGCCACTATAGCTTCGTCCCAATGTAATTACCTGAGGAAGAGGCAACCCCTCAGCCGGGGTGTCACAGGCAAGGCAAGGACAATAGGAACGCTCATGACAGATACTCGATATTTGGCGCCACAGACGCTTGATGAAGCGGTCAGCGCCTTTGCCGCGGCCCAGGGGGCTGCACGGATTTTGGCGGGCGGGACGGATCTGCTGGTGCAGATGCGCGCTGGCGTCGCGGCACCCGGTTTGATTGTGGATATCAAGAAAATCGGGGAAATGACGCGCATTACGGAAAATGCCGATGGCAGTTTCACCGTGGGTGCGGCGGTATCCGCAGCATCACTCGCCGATCATCCCCGCTTCGGTAAGGTTTGGCCGGGTGTGCTGGAAGCGGTGAACCTGATTGGATCAAAGCAGGTGCAGGGCCGCGCCTCTCCGGGTGGGAATCTCTGCAATGGCTCCCCCGCTGGTGACAGCGTGCCGGCCATGATCGCCGCAGGTGCGGTGGTGACGGTGCAGGGCCCGAAAGGCCGTCGGCAAATGCCGGTCGAAGCCTTCCCGGCCGGCCCGGGCAAAACGAACCTCGCCCCCGGTGAAATCCTGGTGAGCTTTACCCTGCCCGCGCGCCCCGCTGGTTCGGGCGATGCCTATCTGCGCATGACCCCGCGCACGGAAATGGATATCGCGGTTGTGTGCTGCGGTGTCAGCCTGACGATGAGGGATGGCGTTTGCACCGCCGCCCGCGTCGGCCTTGGCGCCGTGGCGCCGACCGTGATGCTGGTGGAAGAAGCCGCCAAAGCGCTGATCGGCACAAAGCTCGATGCCGCCGCTGTTGCCGCCGCCGCCGCCGCTTGCAGCGCCGCCTGCCGCCCGATCAATGATAAGCGCGGCACCATTGCCTATCGCACCAAGGTTGCCGGCGTGCTGCTGAAGCGCGCCGTTGCCATCGCCGCCGAACGCGCCAGCCGGAGCTGAACAATGTCAAAAATGCATGTTTCGACCACCATTAACGGGGAACCAATGGAGTTCCTGTGTGAAGCGCATGACAGCATGCTGGATGCGCTGCGCGGCCCGCTTAGCCTGACCGGCGCCAAGGAAGGCTGCGGCACCGGCGATTGCGGCGCCTGTTCCATCACCGTGGATGGCCGCCTGATTTGCGCCTGCCTGATGCTGGCGGTGGAATCCGAAGGCAAGTCGCTCGGCACCATCGAAGGCATGTCGCAGGGCGGTGATTTGCACCCGCTGCAACGCAAATTCCTGGAAATGGCAGCGCTGCAATGCGGCATCTGCACGCCGGGCGTGTTGATTGCCGCGAAATCTTTGCTGGAAAAAAACCCGGACCCAACCGAAACCGAAGTGCGTTTTGGCCTGGCCGGCAACCTGTGCCGCTGCACGGGTTACGACAAGATTGTTCGCGCCGTGCTTGAAACCGCCGCTGAAATGAGGGGGGCCGCCTGATGAACGATATGTCCAACAAATGGATCGGCAAAAACACGATCCGTCCGGATGGTGCGGAAAAGGTGACGGGCCGCGCAGCCTATGCCGCCGACACCAATATGCCCGGCATGATTTGGGGCAAGGTGCTGCGCAGCCCGCATCCGCATGCGCGCATCATTTCCATCAATACCGCCAAGGCGGAAGCGCATCCCGGCGTGAAGGCCGTGGTGACGCATAAGGATGTGGTGGATTTCCCGCTCGACAAATCCGTGATGCTCGGCATTCAGGATATGCGCTGGATGTGCCGCAACATCATGGCGCGCGAAAAGGCGCTGTTCCATGGCCACCCGATTGCCGCCATTGCCGCGATTTCAGAAAAGGTGGCGGCCGAGGCGCTGCAACTTATCGAAGTGGAATATGAGGTTCTGCCTTGGGTGATTGACGCGGAAGACGCGATCAAGCCCGATGCGCCGATCCTGCATGATTTCATCAAGTTTGACGGCAAGCCTTCGAACATCGCGGGCAAGCTGGAACACAAGCTCGGTGATATTGATAAGGGTTTCGCTGAAGCCGAAGTGGTGGTGGAACGGCACTTCCGCACGGCTCCTGTCCATCAGGGTTATATCGAAACCCATGCCTGCCTGGTGAGTGTTGCCGATGGTAAGGCCACAGTCTGGAGCTCAAGCCAGGGCCAATTCATGGTCCGTGCAATGTGTTCCTACCTGACCGGCCTGCCGCAGAGCGATATCCGCGCCATTCCGGCAGAAATCGGCGGTGGCTTTGGCGGCAAGACGATTGTCTATCTGGAACCGGTGGCGCTGCTGCTGGCCAAGAAATCCGGCCGCCCGGTGAAGATGGTGATGACGCGCGAAGAAGTGATGCGCGCGACGGGCCCGACTTCGGGTTCCTTCAGCACCGTCAAGATTGGTGCGAAGAAGGATGGCACCATCGTGGCCGCGCAGGGCACTTTCTACCTGCAAGCGGGCGCCTTGCCGGGCTCACCCATTCGTGGGGCGGCGGGCTGCGCTTTCGCGCCCTATAACATCGCGAATGTGCATTCGCTCGGCTTTGATGTGGTTTCCAACCGTTCAAAGGTAGCGGCCTATCGTGCACCGGGCGCGCCGATTGGCGCTTACGGCGTGGAATGCGTGCTGGATGAAGTGGCCGAAAAGCTTGGCATGGATCCCCTCGCGCTGCGCCTGAAAAACGCCGCTGAGGAAGGCACCAAGGCCGCGCATGGCCCGGTGTTTCCGCG
This sequence comes from Roseomonas sp., assembly GCA_040398485.1. GTDB lineage: Bacteria > Pseudomonadota > Alphaproteobacteria > Acetobacterales > Acetobacteraceae > Neoroseomonas. The sequence goes on from JBBAUC010000164.1 coordinate 6,066, forward strand.
CATTGGCTTCAAGGAAACCATTGAAGCGGCGATGGCGCATCCGCATTACAGCGCACCGCTTGGCCCCAATCAGGGCCGTGGGGTTGCCAGCGGCTTCTGGTTCAATGCCGGTGGCGAAAGCTCTGCGCAGGTGAACATCACGGAAGATGGCAATGTTGTCGTGACCACGGGCCATCCGGATATCGGTGGTTCGCGTGCTTCCATCGCCAATATCACCGCGGAATTGCTTGGCATTGATTACAAGCGCGTCTCCGTGCTGATCGGCGATACCGCGACCATTGGCTATTCCAACCTGACGGGCGGCAGCCGCGTGTTGTTCGCTTCCGCGATGGTGGTGACGCAATCTTCGGAGAAGGTCATCACGCAGCTCAAGGAACGCGCGGCGAAGATCTGGAAGATCGACCCCGAAGCGGTGATTTGGGACAATGGCGAAGCGCGCCCCGCGGGCGCCAATGCGGGACAATTCCCGCCGCTGAGCCTGAAGGATATCGCCGCCAAGGCGTCCGAGACGGGCGGGCCGATTGGCGCGGGCGTGCAGTTGAACACCACCGGCGCCGAAGGCGGTTTCGCGACGCATATCTGCGATGTGGAAGTGGACCCGGAACTCGGTACCGTGAAGGTGCTGCGCTATACGTCCTTCCAGGATGTCGGGCGCGCGGTGCATCCGGCCTATGTCGAAGGCCAGATGCAGGGCGGCGCGGCGCAGGGCATCGGCTGGGCGCTGAACGAAGAATATATCTACAACGCCAAGGGCCAGGTGGATAATCCCGCCTTCCTTGATTACCGCATGCCAGTGTGTTCGGACCTGCCGATGCTGGATGCGGTGATGCTGGAAATCCCGAACCCCAAGCACCCGCAAGGCGTGCGTGGCGTGGGTGAAGTGCCGCTGGTGCCGCCACTGGGTGCGATTTCCAACGCCATGTATCGCGCGACGCATAAGCGCTTCTACGCGCTGCCCATGTCCCCGCCGCGGGTTCTGGAAAAGCTGGATCAGGCGGCCGAATAAACCGCCTTTCGGCACAGGCTATCAGGCCCGGGGGTGCAAACCTCCGGGCCTTGCTTTTTGGCACGTAGCGCTTCAGGGAAGCCGCATCACGACAGGAGAAGACCATGATCGACACGAAACTCGGCACCGGGGCCGAAGCCACGGCGGGGCAGCACATCACGGTGCATTACACAGGCTGGCTGTTCGATGCCGCAGCACCCGAAAACAAGGGCCGCAAATTCGACAGCTCACGCGACCGCGCTGAACCCTTTTCCTTCATGCTCGGTGCCGGCCATGTGATTGGCGGCTGGGATCAGGGCTTTGCCGGCATGAAGGTGGGCGGGCAGCGCACGCTGATCATCCCGCCTGAGCTTGGCTATGGCGCGCGCGGTGCAGGTGGAGTCATTCCGCCCAATGCGACGCTGATTTTCGAAGTTGAGTTACTCGGGGTTGAGTAAGGGCTGACGTGTTCATGTGATCCGCTGCGGCGGATCACATCCTAACGCTGTAACGGATGCGGGTCGGAGGCAGTTTTCACTTCAACCCCACCTGCGATGTCATCAGGCGCGGCCTCACGCGGAATGCAAATCAGATTGAAGGA
>JBBAUC010000165.1:0-7636 GCA_040398485.1 Roseomonas sp.
ATCCCGCCGATCTCACTGATGATAGCGTGATTGACGGGTTGATCGCGGCCGCCATCACCACGGATGCGCCGCAAGTGCTCATCAATAACGCCGGCATTTATCCCTTCATCCCCCTCATGGATGTGACCGGCGCGGAATGGGACAAGATCCTCGGCGTCAATACCCGTGCCCCCTTCCGGCTCATGCAGGGCATTGGCCGCGCCATGGCGGCCGCAGGGCGGGGTTCCATCGTCAACGTCACCTCAGCGGCGGCAGAAGTGCATCGCGGCAATGGCGTGCCTTATGGCGCTTCCAAATGCGCGCTGGAATATCTCACGCGTGGTTTTGCATTGGAACTCGGGCCGTCAGGCGTGCGGGTGAATAGCGCGCGGCCTGGCTTCGCCGAAGGCAGCGCCGGCAATCCCATGCCAGGCGGCTATGCTGAGGCCATTCGCAGCCGTTCACTGATGGGCGCGCTTGGCTCGCCGGCGGATTTCGCGGCGGGCGTGATGTTCCTGTGTTCGCACGACGCCCGCTTCATGACGGGATCGGTGCTCGATTGCGGGGGTGGCGGGCATATCAATCGCCGCGCCGGTGCGGCCACCGCGGCACGCGGCTGAAATAGTTTACTCAAAAGGGAAGAAATCATGATGGACCAAATCAAAGCGGAACTGGCGCCGACCGGTGTTTTGCGCGCCGGCATCAATATGGGGAATTTCCTGCTGGTCACTAGCCGCGCCGAAAATGGTGACCCCGCCGGGGTTTCCCCCAGCATGGCGCGCGCCATTGCGGATGCGCTTGGCGTGCCCGTGCATTACGTGCCCTTCGCGCGGCCCGGCGATCTGGCCGATGCGGTGGATAGCAATGTCTGGGATATCGGGCTGATTGGTGCAGAACCGCAGCGCGCAGAAAAAATCGCCTTCAGCGCGGCTTATGCGGAAATTGAGGCAACCTACATGGTCCCGCCCGGCTCCCCCATCACAAGGATGGAGGAAGTGGATCGCCCCGGCAATCGCATCGCGGTCACGGCGCGGGCTGCGTATGATCTTTGGCTGGAACGCAATATCCATCAGGCGAAGCTGATCCGTTCCGCGACACTTGATGCTGCGTTTGAGCAATTTGCGGCTGAAAAGCTGGAAGTGCTGGCGGGGCTGCGGCCTAAGCTGCTTTCGGATATTGAAAAGATGCCCGGCGCGCGGATTCTGGATGGCCAATTCACTGCCGTGCAGCAGGCGATCGGCACTGCCAAGCGCAATACCGCCGCCACGGCTTTCCTGGCGGATTTCGTCGAAAAGGCGAAGGCATCCGGCCTGGTGGCGCGCTTCATTGCGGAACATAAGGTGCTTGGGCTTTCGGTGGCGCCGCCCGCCTGATCACCTTTGCTGATTGTAACGGCGCGGCGGGCGGCCATGCCTGCTGCGCCTTCTGTTACAATAGGGTTCTTCTCCGGCAGCCTTATTTTTTCTTGACCCATATCAACGCTGGTTTGCGCGCGCGGTGATAACCACTTGTCGCGGTGGCAGCGACCTATGGCTTGCCCCGAAAACCAAACAGAACGCCATCGCGGAAAAACAACCCGAAAGATGCGCGGCAGCCGGAGAAACCGTAATGACTTTCACCAGTATTCTGACCCATCTTGACCCCGCCAAAGCCACCGAAGCGGAAGCCGTCACCACAACGCCGCTTGCGCTTGCAGAAGCCTTTTCAGCCCATGTGACGGCGCTGATATTCCCGATGGATAGCGCGCTTACCGCGCCCACGCCGGCGGATGATGCCACAAGCTTGCTGGAAGACCGCGCCGCCGAGGCATTTGCGGCAGCCGCAAAACGTCGCGGCGTGGCGTATCAGACCAGGAAGCGCACCAGCTTCGCCTACGGCAATGGGGAAGCCTTCGCTGATCACCTGCGTGTCAGTGATCTGGCGGTGCTGACAGGGCTCGGCGCACCAGGCATTGCTGCGCAAATTCTTCAGCAGGCAGCGATTTTTGAGTCAGGCCGGCCGGTGTTGCTAGTGCCCCAGGCGCGGCCTTTGGCCGGTTTGCCGCAGCGCATTTTGGTGGCGTGGGACGCAAGCCCAGCCTCGGTCCGCGCCATCCATGGCGCGCTACCGCTGATCCGCGGTGCGGCTGAGACCATCATCGCCACCATCACCGATGACAAGGAATTGCGCCCCGGCCAATCCGGGATCGAGCTTACCCATCTGCTCGCCCGCCACGGCGCCAAGACGCGCTTTATGGCCTTGCAGCGCGGCAGTGGCGGCGTGCTGGAACGGCTTTTGGCGGCGGCAGCCGATACGGAATCGGAAATGCTGGTGATGGGCGCGGTCCGGCACTCACCGCTGCGCAATATGGTGCTTGGTAGCGCTACGGCGGATGTGATGTCGGGTGCGCTGAGCCGGCCTATCCTGCTTGCCGCTTGAATGCGCCAATGGGCCGGAAAGGGCAGCCCGTGGTTGCCCCTACCGCCCGGGCTGCCTATTTAGGGCGCCATGACCGCCTTGATTCGTCTTTTCCCGCTTTGCCTGGCCCTGATCGCCCTGCCTGCCTTGGCGCAGCAGCGCCAGGCGGCGCCTGCCCAGCAGCAGCCCGGGCCGCGCCAGCTTGGCACCTTCCGGGATTGGACGGCGGCGACCTATCAGGAAAACGGCCAGAAAATCTGCTATGCCTTCACCCGCGCCAGCAAGGCGGAACCGGCGCGCGAGGGCGTGGTGCTGACGGTGACGCATCGCCCGGGCGGGCGCGATTCTGTGGCGATTTCAGCCGGCTATGCCTATCCGCGCAATGCGGAGGTGACATTTTCCGTGGGCCAGACAAACCTGCCCTTCTATACCGGCGGCAATTCCGCCTTTGCGCGCGATGGCGCGGCGGTGGTGGCGGCGATGCGCGGCGGCAATCGTGCATCATCGCGCGGCCCCGGCGCCGGCGGGCGCGGCACGGCGAATGACCAATTCAGCCTGGCTGGGTTTTCCGCCGCCCATGACGCGATTTCGCGTGAATGCCCGGCGCGGCGATGAGTAGCGCCGTCCTTGACCTGAACGAAGCGGAACGCACGCGGATATTAGCGAAAGCGGCGGCCTTTGCCCCGCCCCCCGCGACACTGCCCGATGGCAGGCGTGATTTGGTTGGCCTTTCGCGCGAAGAATTGGCCGCGGAAATGCTGGCACTCGGCGAAAAGCCCTTTCGCGCAAAACAGCTTTGGCATTGGCTTTATCATCAGGGTGAGACCGATTTCGCCCGCATGAACACCATCGCCAAGCCCATGCAGATGAAGCTTGCGGAACGCTTCGTGGTGGGCCGCCCGGAAGTGGCCACACAACAGGATAGCGCGGATGGCACGCGCAAATGGCTGTTTCGTTTTCGTGATCAGCAGCAGGTGGAAACGGTCTATATCCCCTCAGCCGATGAAGATCGCGGCGCGGTCTGCATCTCAACCCAGGTTGGCTGCACGCTTTCCTGCCGCTTTTGCCACACCGGCACGCAGGCCCTGGTGCGCAATCTGGGGGCGGCGGAAATCGTTGGCCAATTCATCGCGGCGCGTGATTCCTATAGCGAATGGCCAAGCCCCAAGGACGGCACGCCGCGCCATCTTTCCAATATCGTCGTCATGGGCATGGGCGAGCCGCTCTATAATTATGAGAATGTCGCCAAGGCGCTGAAGATCGTGATGGATCATGAAGGCATTGGGCTTTCGCGCCGACGCATCACGCTTTCCACTTCCGGTGTTGTGCCGATGATGGATCGGTGTGGGGTGGAGCTAGGCGTAGGTTTGGCGGTTTCCTTGCATGCGGTCACGGATGAATTGCGTGATGAGATTGTGCCGCTCAATCGCAAATACCCAATCGCGGATCTACTGGCCGCCTGCCGGCGCTATCCTGGCGCTTCCAATGCGCGGCGCATCACATTCGAATATGTCATGCTGCGCGGCGTGAATGACAGTGAGGCTGAGGCTCGGGAATTGGTGCGGCTGATCAGCGGCATGCCCGCAAAGGTGAATTTGATTCCGTTCAATCCTTGGCCCGGCAGCCCGTATAAAACCAGCACATCGGAAGCCATTCATCGCTTTGCCGATATTCTGAATGATGCGGGCTATGCCAGCCCCATTCGCCGCCCGCGTGGGCGTGATATTCTGGCGGCCTGTGGGCAATTGAAGACGGAAAGCGAAAGAAAGCGGAAAACTGTAAGTTAGCTTTCCAATTCGCTGTCCCAGTACAAATAATCCCGCCAGCTTTCATGCAAATAATTGGGCGGGAAGGACCGGCCGTTTTCCTGCAATTCCCAGCTTGTCGGCTGGCGCGGCGCCTGGTGTGGGATCATCTGGCATTCGCGCGGCAGGCGACTGCCCTTGCGCAAATTGCATGGCCCGCAGGCTGTGACCACATTATCCCAGGAAGTGCGCCCGCCACGCGAACGCGGGATCACATGGTCAAAGGTCAAATCCGGCGTGGGATAGGGGTCACCGCAATATTGGCAGGCGAAGTGATCGCGCAGAAACACATTGAAGCGGGTAAAGGCAGGGCGCCGCGCAGCGGGGATAAATTCCCTGAGCGCAATAACACTGGGCAAGCGCAGCGCCACCGATGGCGAATGCACTTCTACATCATATTCATTCAGCACGGAAACACGGTCCAGAAAGACAGCCTTGATAGCGTCCTGCCATGACCAAATGGACAGAGGAAAATAGGAAAGCGGACGGAAATCCGCATTCAAAACCAGCGCGGGATAGGCATGCGCCCCCGCGAAGTGACCGCCGTCTGGCAAGCCTCGCTCCTTCCAGCGAGGCGCCACATCATTCAGGGGCTCTGCCCGGCGGAAGGGCCCCAGATATAGTGGCGCCGCCGCGTAATGGCGAAGTCATGACATGCGCCGTGCCGCGCCGCAAGCTACCCAGGGAAGGTTTCACCCTGCTGTCATAGTTCCAAGGCTGCGCGCCAGAAGCGCGGTGCCGGCGGCCAACCCGGCATCATCCAGCCCATGGACCAGATCAGGCCGCAACAGCAGTTCATGCGGCACGCTTTCGGCTTGCAAAGCCCGGGCGGCCTGGCGGCTGGCCATGGCGGGCACCACCTCATCCGCTTCGCCATGCACCAGCAGCACCGGCGGGCGGGCGGTGAGTTCGGCGGCGAGGGTTTCCGGCCTCAAAAGCGCGCCGGAATAGGCCAGGATGCAGGCGGGGGCCGGCACCGCGCCGCGCAGCCCCGCGAAAAGCGCCACCATGGCCCCCTGGCTGAAGCCCATTAGCGCCAAGCGGTCTCCGCCCAGGCCGAGTTCTGCCAGCTTCGCCTGGGTAAAGTCGCCAAGGATGCCGGCGGCGTGGCGGAGCCCAGCCTCCATCCGCGCCGGTGTGCGGTCCATGATGTCGAACCATTGCCGGCCATAAGGGGCACCCTGGAAGGAAAAGGGCGCATGGGGGGCGAGGAACAGGGTGCGGGGCAGGGCTTCCGCCCAGACCGGGGCCAGATCAATCAGGTCAAAGCCATCCGCGCCCACGCCATGCAGCAGCAGCACGAGCGAATCAGGCTTGCCGCCCGAAGCGGGGCCATATTGCGGGCCTTCCAATGCTGCCATCTGGGAATCTCCCCTTGCCTGAGGTGTGTACTGCCCGCTACCCGGCGGAAGCCATGGATGCAACGCCCGAAATCACCCGCTTCGCGCCAAGCCCGACGGGCTTCCTGCATCTGGGCCATGCGCGCGCCGCGCTTTTCGCCTGGCGCCGCGCACGCGCAACCGGTGGGCGGTTTTTACTGCGGATCGAGGATATTGATACCACGCGCTGCCGCCCGGAATATGAAGCAGCACTTTTGGAAGATTTGCGTTGGTTGGGACTGGATTGGGATGAAGCCCCGCGCCGACAATCCGCGCATTTCGCCGAATATCGCGCCGCGCTGGATGGGCTGGCATCGCGCGGCATGACCTATCCCTGTTTTTGCACCCGCGCCGATATTGCGCGCGAAGTGGCCGCCGCTGGTGCCGCGCCGCAAGGCCCGGATGGACCGCTTTACCCGGGGATTTGCCGAAACCTACCCGAGGCTGAGGCCGCGCGCCGCATTGCTGTGGGGCAGCCCTATGCGCTGCGCCTGCATATGGCGCGCGCTTGTGAGGCCGTGCCGGGGCCATTGCAGGCGCATGAGGAAAATGAGGGTTGGCATAGATGCCATCCGGAAGTTTTCGGCGATGTGGTGCTGGGGCGGAAGGATGTGCCGGCATCCTATCACCTTTGCGTCACGCATGATGATGCGCTGCAAGGTGTCACGCTGGTGACGCGTGGTGATGATCTGAAGCCGGCGACTGATTTGCATCGGCTGATCCAGGCGCTGATGGGCTGGCCCGCGCCGCGCTATGCACATCATACGCTGACGCGTGACGCGACAGGGCGGCGATTGGCAAAACGCGATGGCGCGGAAAGCCTGCGGGCGTTGCGGGAGAAGGGGCTGAGTCCAGGTGAAGCGAGGGCGATGGCGGAAGCGGTGTGAAGCCTGCCTACCCCGGCTCCCCCATCGCGGGCGTGCCGCCGCATTTTTGCATGAGCGCGAAAACTTCCTGCACGGCGGCTTCAATCGCCGCCAGATCGGTCCCCTTCGCCACCACGGCCACACCGCCACCGCCGCCCTGGCGGTAATAGGGGTAGGAACCAAGGTCCAAATCAGCATAGCGTTGCTGAATGGCGGAAAGCCCTTCCGCGATGGCGCCTTCCACCACGCCATGCGCATGCACGCTGCGCGACAGAATGGGCGGGCCACCTTGCAGCCGGGGCGCGAGGGCTTCGAACATGGATTGCATGATGCGCGGCACACCCGCCATCACATGCACATTGCCGATGGTGTAGCCTGGCGCGATGGAAACCGAATTCTCGATCAAAATCGCGCCGCGCGGCATGGTTGCCATGCGTTGCCGCGCCGCGTTGAAATCACCGGGCGGGGTCTGGCGCGCGTAATAGGATTCCAGCGCATGCCAGGCTTCCGGCTGCGGTTCCCACGGCACGCCAAAGGCGCGCGCGATGCATTCGCTGGTGATGTCATCATGGGTGGGGCCAATGCCGCCGGTGGTGAAGACATGGTCGAACTTAGCGCGTACTTCATTCACCGTAGTGATGATCACTTCCGGCACATCGGGGATCACGCGCACTTCCTTCATGGGAATGCCGATCTCACCAAGCCGTGTCGCCAGGAATTGCAGATTGGCATCCCGGGTGCGGCCGGAAAGCACCTCATTGCCGATGATCAGCAGGCAGGCGGTCGGGTTCGGCATGGGTCTCTCCTGGGTATGCGAGGTAAACTCAAAGGAAATCGCGCAGCATGGCAACCAGGGGGATATCGGCGGGCGGCATGGCGTAGTCGCCAAGCCGCGCCGGGCGCACCCAGGCGAGCGCCTGGCCTTCCATCGCCGTCACCTGGCCCTGCCAACGCCTGCACAAATAAAGCGGCATCAGCAGATGGAATTTTTCGTAAGTGTGGGACGCAAAGGTGAAGGGGCCAAGGCATGCAGCGCTGACATCAATGCCCAATTCTTCGTGCAATTCGCGGATCAGCGCTTCTTCCGGTGTTTCGCCCGGCACCACCTTGCCGCCTGGAAATTCCCACAAGCCGGCGAGTGGTTTGCCTTCCGGCCGCCGCGCCAGCAGCACGCGGTTTTCCGGGTCAATCAAGGCCACCGCCGCCACCA
>JBBAUC010000166.1:0-7594 GCA_040398485.1 Roseomonas sp.
AAAACACGCAACCCAACTGCCATTGCCGCCTATCTGCATCAACTGGAAGCCATCTTTATAAAGGACAATAAGCTTGATCTCTATTGGCAGCGCGCGCCCTTTCCGTTTGAGGCAGCAAGAGCGGCCCAAGGTATGGCGTGATCCCCGGTAACGAGTCATGCACAAGCGCTCGACATGCGACCCTCTACCCCGGCATGCTGCTCGTCAGACTGCGCCGCGAAGGGCCACACCATGCGCCATATCCAGCAACCGGGGCCGCCAGGGCCCACGCGTATCATCGCCCATCCGGTGCGCGCGCAGGCAATTGATGAGGAACTGCCGCGCGGGGCCAGCCTGCTGACGGCACTGCACAATCTGGCGCGGGCGCATGGGGCGGAGGGCGGGTGCCTCTCGCTTTCAGGTGGCGCGCTTGGGCCTTTTGCTTATGTTATCCCGGCGCTGGCGCCTGACCCATCCCATGCGGCTTATTACAGCGACACCTTCCGCCCCGCAGGTGCGACGCGGCTGGATAGCGCATCCATCACGGTCGGCTTTCGCGATGGCGCGCCCTTCTTCCACTGCCATGGCTTCTGGACCGAAGCCGATAGCCGGCCAGGCGGTGGCCATATGCTGCCTGATGAGACAATTATCGCTGCCCCGATCCGTGCCAAGGGCGTGCTGATTTCCGGCGCGCGGTTTGAAGCCCACCAGGATGCGGAGACGGGCTTCAAGCTTTTCACCCCGGTCGCCACCAGGCCGCCAAGTGCAGCCAGCGCCAATGGCATCGCGATCCGGCTTTGTCCCAATCAGGACATCACCGCAGCACTTGAAGCGGCGGTGATGGGTGCTGGCTTCGGCGCGGCGCGGCTGCATGGCGGCGTCGGCAGCATCATCGGCGCACGCTATGCCAATGCCCCGCCGGTGGATAATTTCGCGACCGAAATGCTGATCCGCGATGGCGTGATCCGCCCGGGTGCCACGCGACTTGATGTGGCGATGGTGGATTTGACCGGACATTTGAGCACGGGCGTTCTAACCCCTGGCGATAATCCCGTGCTGATGACGCTGGAGGCGGTGCTCGCTCCCGACTAAAGATACTTTCCGCGCTCCAAAATCTCGAGCGTGTATTCCTTATAGGTGATGCCAAGTTCCTCGGCGCGTGCCAGGCGCCTTAACGCAATCTCGCGCGGCGGGGTCTTCCAGGCGCGCTTATGGGCACGGCGCCAATTCCAGGCGCGCCAGGATGCGTTGACATCTTCTTCCTCATCCAGCGGTGGGCCGCCATTATGGCGGGGGGCTGGTAGGAGCATTTCAGATGCCACTTACCGGCGGCATGGTGGCAGCGAAGGAAGGGCGGTCTGACGCGCGGTCAAACCAAGTGGCCAGGCCCGGCAAGGCATCACGCCAAGCCCAAACGCGGTGGCGCCTTTCGCAATAGCCAAGCACGGCGATTAGCGCGAGGAAGCCGGCATCAGGCGTGGCATAAACACCGCGCGCGACATCATCTTGCAGCGCGGCGGCAATGCGCGCGGCACGGGTTTCTTCCAAAGCAATCACACCCGGTGATCTTTCATGCACGGGCCGGCGCAATTCCCGGTTCCAGACCGCGATGCCATCCAGCATGCCCAGCACGCGGCCATAAGCGGCAAGCCGCTTCCAGCCATCGGCGCCATGGCCCAACAGGCGTTTTTCCGGCGCCACAAGGCTATCCAGCACCATCAGAATGGGCGTGGTTTCCGTGACCGTGGTGCCATCCGCCAAGACCAGTGAAGGCACACGCCCGACCGGGTTATGCGCCAGCAATGTGGAGGCCGGGTCGCGCAGCGTCGTTTCCGTGAAGGCAACGCGCCCTTCAAGACCAAGTTCCAGCACCGCCATGCGGGCGATACGGGCATAGGGGGAGCCGGCGGAATGAAATAGCTGCATGAGGCAAAGGCTAACGCTTCAAGCCCCATCTGGCGAGGCCCGGAATTTCACCCCAAGATCAGGACCTTTATCGCGGCGCTAGCCCAATATGGCGCAAGCTGCGCAGCATCAGCCCTTGAAGCCTCCACCACGCCAGATACGCGGGGCTGCGGGGCGGTATGGCGGCCCAGGCGCCAGGATGGGCCAGCCGTTCCAGCAGCACTTCCGGCGCACAGGGCAGCCCTGTCACGGGATCCTGATAGCGCGGATAAAGGATCAGGCTGCCCGCCACCAATTCATCCAGCGTCAGCCTACGCTGTCGCCGTTCAAAGCTTTCCATATCAGTGGTCAGGCCCCAGCCGGCATAAAAGGGCCTGCCCCAGCAGGTGACTTCCAGGCCTCGTAACAGTGCTTCAAACCCCGCAAGGCTGGTCATGGTATGCAGCGCATCAGCCTCAGCAAATATTGGCCGGATATCGCCTTGCGTCAGGACCACATCGGCGAATTGCGCTGCCTTGCGCGCGGGCAGGTAGCCGCGCCGGTAGCCGGTTTGCACATCCGGATGCGGCTTCCAGATGATGAAGGCATCCGGCGCGGCTTCCCGCACCGCGCGCAGCAGGCCGAGATTGCTGCGCACCCGCCCCGCCCCGAATAGGATCGACGCATCATCTTCAACTTGGCCCACCACCAGAATGCGCTGGCGGCCAGGGCTGGGTGGCAAGGGCGTGACAGCACCAGTGACATTATATTTTGTGATGTTGTGGCGCAGGATTTCTGCGCGCAAAGCAGCGGCGCGCGCGAGCAATTCGGGCGCAAACACTGTCTCGGCCAATATGCCTTCAAGCCGAGAAGGGCGCGTCGCATCGTAATGCATGCCGATCGGATCAATCGCGAGTGATGCGGCCGGCGCGAAATTCACGCCAAGCCCGATCGAACGAATGAAACCATCTTCCAAGCGCCAAATCGGCACCTGCGCTTGACTTTCAGTTTCCGCTGTCAGTCGCGCGGCCCAGGCCAGCACAACGCCTTGCCTCAGCGCCAGAGCAGCGGCAGGCGTTTCAGCGAAGGGGGCATGGCCATCATCATGACCGAAGATGCGCGCGATGGCGTCCCGCTTCCAGGCTTGCATATGCAGAAAGGCACCGATGCGGCGGTTCTCAGCCTCGATCACACGCCACATGGACAGGATATCGAAGGCACCTGTCAGGTTTGTTGGTTTCGCGCGGAACGGGTCCGCGAAGCGGGAAAATGGCAGGGCGGCGCGCTGGGCGGTGTCCAACCGTTCATCAGGGGTGTGCGGCGGCGCTGGCAGGCCCGGCACCACAAGCCCCACGGCGCGCTTCACATCATGAAAGCGCGGCGCTGACCAAGGCCCTTCATGGAAGGCAGCAGCACCCTCGCCGGCGATCAGGGCGCTATCCGGGCAGGGCGTGCCTTCGGGCAGCACGGTGAAATCGGGAAAGAAGGCCGGCAGATGCGGAAAGCCTTGCCGCAAGGCTGGTGGTATCCATAGCTTCTGCGTCATGTCACAGGGCGCTTATGGGCCGCAGCCTGGCGGCGCGGACACGGAAGAAGCCGTTGAGACAAGAGACTGCATTATCCAAAGCTAAACCGTGACACCGCGCCTGACGAGGCCCGGCATTTCACCCCTGGCCGCTTTGGGTTACACCCCCGCCCATGAAAGCGAAGACCCAATATGACCCCGCCGCCGATGGCTGGACGGATTTCGTCTGGCATGAGGATGGCTTCCCCGCCTTGGTTGGCCCCTTCTGGCACAAAACCGTGGATGGCAGGCGCCTACATGGGCTGCTGGTGGAAGAAAAGCACAGCAATATCCATGGCATTGTCCATGGTGGCATGATCTCCACCTTTTTGGACCAAACGCTTGGGCATACCGTCTGGGAAGCCTCTGATCGCGGGCCGAATGTCACTATTCAGTTGAATGTGCATTTCATCTCCGGCGCCAAACAGGGGGATTTTCTGGTGGCGGAGGGCGAGGTGATGCGCGTGACGCGCTCCATCGTATTCGTGCGCGGGCGGCTGACGGCGGGTGATCGGCTGATTGCCCATGCTGATGGGGTTTGGAAGCGGTTGGGGGTGGGGTAGCGCAGTGCGCCTACCAATCTCGCCCTGCGTCCAGCGCCGACCGGTATGGTACGACGTCTTTCTTCGATAAGGTGCACAGCTTCCGCTTACTCAAGCCGCAATTCACGCAAACGCTGTAAGCAAATCGCATCGGATGAGCCGCCGCAAGCGCTCTGAGCCGTTTTCTTTCGTTTGGCGTAATCGGAGCAGGTATCGGCCAGCCTCGCATCGATGAGGGCACCTCGCTTAGCCAAAATCCTGCATGCGGCTGAACAGGCGAAGTAGCGTATCTTGAACGTTACTGAGCAGCGAAACGCCCACGGAATGACCCGCACCAAGAACGTTGATTAGCGATCGAGCGAGCGCCTTGGCCAGACCGGATCGCACTCCTCTACCGATATGACGCCGGTCTAATTCTCTTATAAGAACGGCCAATAAAATTTTATTGTTCTAATCTACTAAGATGTTGGGACGGCGTCTGGGAGGGGCCTGCACACAATGACCATAGTTCGCCGCATGCCCTCGCGCCGATCAAGGATTTGATAACCTGCCTGTTTACAAACCTCACCAGCCAGCTCGAAGCACGGGGTCCATGTGTGCCATCCGTCCCCCACACACGATACCGCGTACGCGACACGGCCATCAGGAGCGTAAATCTGTTGCATTTTCGCGTTTGAGCATCCAATCAGTAGAGAGGCAAAAACGCACACCAAAAGGATGCCTCGTCCAAAAAGACGTCTTAGAAAATGCATGATGAGGTCCTGAATCTGTACATCTTAAGAAAAAATACGATCTTTTTTTGCAGAAATCCATGATTTTAATCATTAAATTTATTTTTAGGGCAGCATGCATGGTAAGGGCGCGCCACGCAGGATTGTTCTCCGTCGGGCGTGCTGCCAGAGTGGCAGAAAGCAATACCGCTGCCGGAACTGATGGCAGTTTGGGGAGGCATGATCGTGATCCGCAGAAGAAACCTTATGGCCGCGCCCCTCGCGCTAGGCGCCGCATCGCAACAGGCCGCCGCGCAGTCCGGCGCTGCTTGGCCCACCGGGCGGCCCATTCGGCTCGTGGTTGGCTTCCCGCCCGGTGGCTCAGGCGATTTTCTGGCGCGTACCCTCAGCGAACCCCTCGCCCGCGAATTGGGCGGTGCGACCATCCTCGTGGATAACCGCCCAGGGGCTGGTTCCAATATTGCCGCCGAACATGTCGCGCGGAGCGAGCCCGATGGCTACACCATTCTGCTTGGCGGCAATTTCACGCATTCCGTGAACCCGGCCCTTTATCGCCGCCTGCCCTTTGATCCCATCAATGATTTTACGCCCATCACGCGGATCAGCGATTTGCCGCTAATCATCGCTGTGCGCGCCGATGCCGGGATCAATAATCTGGCGGAGCTTGCCGCGCGGATGCGCGCGCAACCGGGGCGCTGGAATTACGCGACACCTGGCATTGGCACGCCAAGCCATTTGGTCGGCGCCAAGCTTGCTAAAGTAACGGGTGAGGATATCACCCATGTGCCCTTCCGTGGCGGCGCCCCTTCCCTGCAAGCGGTGCTGGCGGGCGATGTGCAAATCCTGGTCGGCACGCCGCCCGTGGCCCTGCCGCAAATCCGCGCTGGCACGCTGAAGGCGCTGTCGCTCAGCACGCGCCTCCCCTCCCCCGCCATTCCCGATGTGCTGGGCAGTGAAGCCGCCGGCCTGCCCGCTTTGGATATCACCGGCTGGTGGGGTGTTTGGACGGCGGCGCGCCTGCCCAACCCCGTTCGCGATCGGCTGTTTACCGCCTTCCGTGCGGTGCTGGCGCAGCAAGCCGTACAGGCGCGCTTGGCACAGGAAGGGCTGCAAGCCCTGCCGAGTGAAAGCCCGGAAGAATTTGGCCGTTTCGTGCAGGCGGAAATCCCGATCTGGGCGCAAATCGTGAAGGATGCCGGCGCCACGGCGGATTAGCTTCCGTTCAAGCCAAGTAGAATCGCTTGGCTGTTCGGAAAGGGCGCTACAACGCCCCCTACTGCGTCGTACCCCCCGAAACCCCGGCGGGTGCGGCGGTGCGCCCGCCATCCACGGTGTACTCACCGCCCGTCATATTGCTGGCGAGGTCGGACAGCAGGAACAGCACCAAATTAGCCACTTCTTCCGCCGTGCCGTAACGGCGCAGCGGTATCCCCGCCGCATAGCGCTCCTCAACGCCTTTCGGATTATTGGGCGAAACCTGGCGGGAGACTTCCTCGATCATTCGTGTCGCAATCGGGCCGGGGCAGACGGCATTCACGCGAATGCCATTCGGCCCGACCTCTCCGGCTACACTTTTTGTCAGCCCATTCACCGCATGTTTGGAAGCGGAATAGACCGCCATGCCAGGTGAACCCACCAGCCCCGCAATAGAAGCGGTATTCACCACCGCGCCGCGGCCGGCCGCGATCATCACCGGCAGCACATGGCGCAGGCCAAGAAACACGCCCTTCACATTCACGGCCATGATCTGATCAAAAACGGCTTCCTCATATTCCGCGAGCCGAGCGACGCGGCCTTCAATGCCGGCATTGTTGTGGAAGCAATCAATCGCGCCGAAGCGATCCAGCGCTGCCTTCACATAAGCCGCGACATCGGCGGATTTCGTGACATCAGCGGTGCGGAACAGCGCTGATGCGCCGAGTGAGGCTGCCAGAGCCTCCCCGGCGGCAGCGTCGCGGTCAACGATCACCACCTTGCCGCCACGCGCGACAAAACCGCGCGCCACTGCCGCGCCAATGCCATTGGCGCCGCCCGTCACAATGCCAACCTTGCCTGAAAAATCCATGATGCGTTCCTCCTGCCCGGGCCTTCACCTAAGCCCGCTTCGCATCATGCTTGCGCCGCTTGCCCGGAAAGACAAGCGGCGCCCTGAAGCTACCCCGCCGCTTTGGCTTCCCGCCGCCGCGCTGTCAGCACAAATTCAGTATAGCCATTGGGCTGCGCGCGGCCCTTCAGCACCAGATCGCAAGCGCCCTTGAAGGCCGGCCCATCGAAGCCAGGCGCCATAGGCCGATAGGCCGCATCGCCGGCATTTTGCCGATCCACCACGCCCGCCATGCGCTTCATGGTTTCCATCACCTGCGCTTCGCTCACCACGCCATGGCGGAGCCAATTGGCGATATGCTGGCTGCTGATGCGCAAAGTCGCGCGGTCTTCCATCAACCCGACATCATTAATGTCCGGCACCTTGGAACAACCAACGCCCTGATCCACCCAGCGCACCACATAGCCCAGAATGCCCTGCGCGTTATTGTCCAATTCCGCCTGCACATCAGCCGGAGACCAATTGGTATCACGCGCCAAGGGAACGGTCAGAATATCATCCAGCTTCGCGCGCGGGCCGCCCTTGGTGATTTCATCCTGCCGATCGGCAACGCTGATCTGGTGATAATGCAGCGCATGCAAAGTGGCGGCTGTGGGCGATGGCACCCAGGCGGTGGAAGCGCCAGCCTTGGGGTGGCCCACCTTTTGATCGAGCATCGCCGCCATGGCATCCGGCATGGCCCACATGCCCTTGCCGATCTGCGCGCGCCCGCGCAGCCCGCAGGCCAGGCCCGTGTCCACATTCCAATCCTCATAGGCCTTGATCCAGGCGGCACCCTTCATGTCATTCT
>JBBAUC010000167.1:0-7431 GCA_040398485.1 Roseomonas sp.
CGCCAAGCCCGCTGTGCCCGCCAAGGCAGAAACGCCTGCCGCGAAGCCTGCGGCGCCAGTGACCGAGGCAGTCGCCAAGCCAACCGCGCCACCGAAGCCCGCGGCACCGGTGGCTGAGGTGACTGAGGCGCCTGCCCAGACTGTCGCGCCCGCAGCCGCCAAGCCTGCCGCCAAACCCAAGACAAAGGCCGCACCCGCGGCCGAGGCAGAAGCTGTGCCTGCCAAGACTGGCCTTCAGGAAGCGCCGAGCCCTGCGCCGGAAGCGCCAAGCCGGCCTGCGCTTGTGCAAGTCCCAGGCATTGCCATGGTGACCCTTCCTGCCCCGGCGCCGGCGCCACGCCCGGCGCCGCCGCCCAGTATTTCGCCGCTTTCTCCGCCACCGCCCACCATGCGCCCGAATGTCCAGATGGGAATGCGCCCGCCTGGCGGAGGCCCGCCTCGTCCTGGAATGCCAATGTCATCTTCTTCGCCTAAACCGCCCCCTGCCCCGAAACAGGAATTCAAGACAGGCGATTACGTTGTGTACCCAACCCATGGCGTGGGCACGGTGCAGGGCATCCGCACGGTAGAGGCGGCGGGCTATTCCTTGCAGGTCATTGAAGTGACCTTTGAGGAAAACCGCATGAAGCTAAGCGTGCCGGTGAACAAGGCGTCATCCTCGGGCCTGCGCAAGCTTTGCACCACGGAAAGCTTCCAGCCGGCCATGGATACGCTCAAGGGCCGCGCGCGCATCAAGCGCACCATGTGGTCCCGCCGTGCGCAGGAATATGAGGCGAAGATCAATTCTGGCGATCCGGTGCAAATCGCCGAAGTGGTGCGCGACCTGTTCCGCACTGCCGGCCAGCCCGACCAGTCCTTCAGCGAACGCCAGATCTATGAATTGGCGCTTGACCGGCTGGCCGCCGAAGCCGCGGCGATTGACCGCTGCGACAAGGCAACCGCGATTGAAAAGCTGATGGTGGTTTTGCGTTCCGGCGCGGCCGGGTCGCGCGACTCAGCTTCCAAGGAAGCGCCTGCTCCTGCCGCTGAGGCGCAATTGCCTGAGCAATAGATCGCGTCGTCCAATCACATTTTGATGGTGTGGCCCGGCAAAACGGGTCACGCCGTTACAGCATCGCCAAAGGTCGCTTGCGCCGCGGTGGCGGGAAGGCCTCATCCAACGCCGCGATATCATCAGCGCTCAACACAATCTCCCGCGCTGCGGCGTTTTCCCGCACATGGGCAAGCTTGGCGGCTTTGGGGATGCTCACGACGCCAGGCTGGCGCAAGGTCCAGGCAATCGCGATTTGCGCTGGGCTTTTGCCATGCCGCGCCGCCAGCGCCGCAAGCGCTGGATTGCGCAGCATCCGCCCGCCCTGCCCCACGGGGGAATAGGCCATCACCTGCATGGCGCGTTCGGCGCAAAAGGGCAGCAGATCAAACTCGGCGCCGCGATGTTCAAGGCTGTAAAGCACCTGATCCGTCGCGCAATCGGCAAGTGCGGCGCCCAATTCTTCCAGATCATCCAGATCAAGATTTGAAACGCCCCAGCGCCGGATTTTGCCGGCCTGGCGCAGCACTTCAAACCCCGCGACGGTTTCCGCCATTGGCACGGAACCGCGCCAATGCAGCAGATAGAGATCAATGGTTTCAATGCATAGCCGCTTCAGGCTGCGTTCACACGCCGCCACCACACCGCGCCGCGACGCATTGTGCGGATAGACTTTGGAGACGATGAACACCCCATCGCGCCGCCCCGCAATGGCATCGCCCACCACTTCCTCGGCCCCGCCTTCGCCATACATCTCGGCAGTGTCAATCAGGGACACGCCAAGATCGAGCCCCGCGCGCAGCGCATCGGCTTCCGCCGTGCGCCGCGAGCGATCTTCCCCCATGCCCCAGGTGCCTTGCCCAAGGCGCGGCATGGCGAAGCCGGCTGCCATATCAGGGAATGGTATAACCGCGCGCCTTGCCGACGCTGTCATTCCAAACCCGCGCACAATCCGCCCAAACGCGGTTGCAGCTATCGCGGAAGCTGGGCAGCACAACGGCGGTCACCGCTTCGCGCACGCGGCGTTCATCTTCCGCCGGGGGTGTCACCACCTGCACATTGAATTTGCGCGTGGTGCAGGCATCCTGGCCCTGGAAGCAGGCGAAGGCCTCATTGCTCGCGGTGCGCGCCAAATCCCACATCTGCTTTTCCAAATCAGCAAAAGAGCGCGTGAGTGCGGCCTGCTGTTCCGGGCTGAAGCGCCGCCACGCCGCCAGCGACATGAAATGCCCCTGGACGCCTGAAGCAAGCGATACCGGCAGGATGGTGCGGATAACCTCACCCCAATTCGCGGTATAGGCCGAAGTGGCAGAGGTAATGCCGCATTCCACCGTGCCGCGCTGCAAAGCCTGATAGGTTTCGGAAAGCTGCAAGGTCACCGGCGTCGCGCCAAGCGATTGCAGCAGCGCCGACATGGTGGGCGTGTAGGAACGCACCTTCAACCCACGCAGATCGCCCATCGAAGCAACCGGGCGATTGCAGAAGAACATCTGCGCGCCAAAGGGCCACAGCGTCATGACCTTGGCGTTGAAGCGTTCTTGTAAGCGCCGATCCAGCGCTTCACGCCCACCGGCGATGGCTTGTTGCGTTTCTTCCAAAGTCGTGGAAACGCCGATCAAATCAAGCGAATCAATAAAGGGCTCATCGCGCGCGGTCTGGCCGATCAAGACGCTCATCACATCGAAAGTGCCATTGCGCAGATGGCGCAGCGCATCCGGCGCGGCGGCACCCACCTGATCCATCGGGTTGAAGGTGACGGCCAAATTGATGCCGGTCGCCTGCCCCAGCCCGGTGAAGAAGGGCCGTTCAATACCCTCAGTATGGCGAGAATTGGAGGTGAAATGCCCCGCCACACGCAGTTGGATGGGGCTTTGCGCCAGGGCCGGGGCAGCGGCGAGCAAGGCGCCAAAGGCCGCGCCAAGCAGGGAAAGGGGGGTGCGCATCAAATCTTCTCCCGAAAAGGTCGGCACGAACCTTGCCGCCATGAGTGATGAGTTTTGCCAGGTTGCGGTCTCTGTGCAACACGGCGTTCGATTTGCCAAGCAACCGGCGCGCCAAGGCGGGCCGAAGCGTTTTGAATAAGGCCACGCCGCCCATGCCCCCGATAGACCCCAACCCGGTCAGCCGCTTTTTCACGCCACCTGCCCGATTTCTCGCCATTCTGTCCGGCTGGTGGCTGATTGCGCTGTCCTTCCTGACGGTGGCCGAAATCCTGCTGCGCAAATTCTTTTCCATCTCACTGCAAGGGGTGGATGAAATCGGCGGCTATACTACAGCTATTGTCTCGGCTTTTGGTTTTGCCTCAGCGCTCATGATCAAGGCGCATACGCGGGTGGATTTCCTGCTGGGGCGCATGCCGGCCCTGCTGCGGGCCGTGTTGAATACGCTGGCTTATGGCTTGCTGGCCGGCATGGCGATTTATGGCGCCTGGCGCGGTTGGTCAGTGCTTGCAGAAAGCATCGAATTCCAGGCGCACGCCAATTCTCCGCTGCAAACACCGCTTTGGTTGCCGCAGGGCGCCTGGATGATTGGGCTTGTGCTGTTCGCGCTTTCCGCCGGCGCCATGGCGGCGCATGCCTTTTGGTTGCTGCTGTCAGACCGGGCGCGGCTCAATCTATTCTACGGGCCGCTGACGCTGGATGAGGAGATCGAGGCCGAAATGGGTACCATCCTGGAACGCGAAGGCAAGCAGCCATGATTGGCATCACCGAAGCCAGCATCGGCTTTTTGCTGCTGATCGGCTTCCTGTTTTTGGGCCTGCATGTGGCGGTGGCGATGTTCCTGGTCGCGCTGCTGGGTGCCGCGCTTTATCTGGGCCCGCCCTTGGTCGCCGCCTTTGGCACGCAGCTTTGGGGTGCCATGGAAGATTATGTGCTGCTTTCCATTCCGCTTTACATTCTGCTGGGCGAAATTCTGGTGCGGTCAGGTTCAACGGACCGGCTTTATCGTTCACTTGCGGATTGGCTGAATTTTTTGCCTGGTGGCTTGCTGCACACGAATATCGGCGCATCCGCAGTATTTTCCGCCGTGTCCGGTTCTTCTGTTGCCACGGCTGCGACGATTTCAACCGTCGCGCTGCCTTCCTTCCGCAAGCGCCGCTATGATACGCGCTTGGTTTTGGGTTCCATCGCCGCTGGCGCATCGCTTGGCAATCTGATCCCGCCTGGGATTGCGCTGATTGTCTATGGCGCCATGACCAATACCTCGGTCGGGCAGCTTTACGCCGCCGCCGTGGTGCCGGGGATTGTGATGACGGTGCTGTTCATGGGCACCATTATCCTGATCGCCTTGGTCAGGCCGGATCTGGTGCGGCAGAAGGAAATGGTCGATCCGCTGCGGGAAAGGCTGAAGCGGCTCGTGGATTTGCTGCCACCCTTCGTGATTTTCGGCATCATCATGGGGTCCATCTACACAGGCTGGGCAACGGTGACGGAAAGCGCCGCACTCGCCGTGGTGGTGGCTTTGCCCATTGCCGCGTTCTATGGTCGGCTTTCCATTCGCATGCTGCATGATTGCTTCATCGCCACCGCCAATCTGACGGCGATGAGCATGCTGATCCTGGCCGTTGCCTTCTATCTGAACTTCGTCATGGGGTTGCTTGGCGTGACACCCGCGCTTGGCGCCTTTGCCACCAGTATTGGCGCAAGCCCGCTGGAGTTGATTATCGCGCTCACGATCTTCTATTTGCTGCTGGGCATTTTCTTTGAAACCCTACCCATGCTGGTGGGCACGGTGCCCATCGTATTCCCGGTGATTGTCGCCGCCGGCATTGATCCTGTCTGGTTCGGTGTTTTCATCGTGCTGATGTGCGAGATTTCATTGATCTCACCACCCGTCGGCATGACACTTTACGTCATTCAGGCTGTGCGTCGGGAAGGCACAATTGCCGAGGTCTTCCAAGGCACCGTGCCGTTCTTCATCGCCATGGTGGTGATGACGGCGCTGCTGATTGCTTTCCCGGAAATGGCGCTGTGGCTGCCCCGGATCAGCTTCGGGCCATAGGTCTTGATCTGGAAATCAGCGGCACATCCTGCCATGACGCGCGCATGAAATGCCGCGCGCGCAGGTTTGAACCATGCTGATTCTCGCCCTTGAAGGCGCGCTCGCGCAATGTTCCGCGGCGCTGCTGCGTGATGGCACAGTGCTGGCCTCGGCCCTGCATGACGCACCACGGGGCCAGCCCGCGGCCCTGCCGCCCATGGCGGAGCAGGTCTTGGCGGAGGCGGGGGTTGCGCGTGCGGCGCTGGACGCGATCGCGGTTGGCGTCGGGCCTGGCGGATTTACCGGGCTGCGCACCGCCATTGCGCTGGCGGAGGGCTTGGCGCAAGCGCTTGGTAAGCCCTTGATTGGGGTGACGACGGGGGAGGCTTTGGCCGCGGAAGTGCCGCAAGCCTTGCGGGCAGACCAGGCGGTCTGGTCCGTGCTGGATCAGCGCCAGGGCCGCGTGGTGCTGGAAATCTTCCGCCCGGGGTCCGCGCTGCCTGAAGCGCCCGTGATCCTACCAATGGCAGCCCTGCCTGATCCCGAAGGACCTGTTTTGCTGATCGGTGATGCGGCGGCGGCAGTGGCGGCGGCGCTTAGCGCCCGCGGCTTTCAGGCCAGCGCCGAACCACCCGCCCTCCCCTCGGCGGAGGCGGTGGGGCAAGTTGCGCATCAGCGGCTTATCGGCACCCTGCCCCCGCGCAGCGCTGCGCCGCTTTATGCCGAACCCCCGGCCACCACGCGGCCAGAATAGTTCCCATGGCAGCGCATATCGAAGCTGTGGGGCCGGAGGCAGCAGCGCTACTCGCGGAAATCCATGCCGAGGCCTTCCCGGCCAATCAGGCTTGGGGGGCGGCGGCCCTCGCGCCCATGTTGGCGCTGCCGGGGCATTTTGGCCTGGTTGCTATCAGCCAGGATCAGCCGCTCGGCTTTGCCTTGGCGCGGGCACAGGGGCCGGAAGCCGAAATAGTGACGATTGCAGTGCGGCCCGGGGCGCGCGGCCAGGGATTTGGGCGCCTTTTGCTGGCCAGCGTCATGGCAGAAGCGGTGCGGCGCGGCGCGGTAGAGATATTCCTGGAGGTTGCAGAACCCAACGCCGCTGCGCGCGCGCTTTACGCTGGCGCCGGCGCGCGGGAGGTTGGGCGAAGGCCGCGCTATTACGCCGATGGCGCAGACGCCTTGGTACTTCGGATTGACTTGGCCGGATCGATGAAAATCTGAAAGTCGCTAGGTTCAATTTTTTGGGGATTTCACCCCCGGCGCAGCAGGATAATGGATTGTCCGTTTTCTTCATCCATTATGCCGACAATCTCATGACCCTGTTCCTGCGCGGTGAGTGGGACATTACGGCGCGGTTCGGCTCCACGCAGCTTGATTTCCAAAATCTGTCCGGGTTTCATTTGGTCCAGCGCAAGACGCACAAGCACAAACGTCATCGGGCATGTTTCGGACGAGATATCAATATGATGGTCTGGGGTCATGGTAGCTGGGCACATATCAATATTCAAAGCTCTACAGGAAGGTGTTTTGGCCGGATATTCTGCCAAATCCACTAAACCCGAACCCGCCGCACAAAACAATCCTTGCATTTCATCATCCGAAGTGGAACGACTCTCATTTAACAGGGAGCAAATTTAACAGGGAGCAAATATTCATGTCTGACGAAAAAACAGCCTCCAGTCTTTTAGCCCTAACCGCCCAAATCATATCGGCGCATGTGTCACACAATACCGTTGCGGCCACAGCCTTACCCACACTGATTCAGGAAGTGCACCGGGCACTATCGTCCATCGAATCCCCCCCGGCACCAGCCGCGCAACGCCCCGAGCCTGCTGTACCAATCGCAAAATCCATAACCCCGGAATTTATCATCTGCCTTGAAGACGGCAAGAAAATGAAGATGTTGAAGCGCCATTTGAAGACTGCCTTCAACATGACGCCGGATCAATATCGCGAACGCTGGAACCTGCCTGCGGATTACCCCATGGTGGCGCCACGCTACGCCAAACAACGTTCTTCCTTGGCCAAAAAGATCGGCCTTGGCACCAAGCCACGGAAAGGCAATGGCGCAACCGCCTAAGCGACCTGATTTGGCGATCAGTCAAACTCTTCTATAAACCCTCATGCGGTTTGTAACCCTGGGGCTCTCCCGGAATTGTGCCGCCCTGGGACGGGATTGCTGATGCCGATCATTCAAGACGAAGCTGCGCCGCCCGAAGCGGGCTTTGAAGAATTGCGCGCCGGCAATTTGGGTGTGCGCCTTGCCACCAGCGCCGATGAATTGGATGCGGTGCAGGCGCTCCGTTACCGCGTTTTTTATCAGGAAATGGGCGCCCGGCCCGATGCCGCCTCCGTCACCAGCCATCGTGACCGTGATGATTTCGACCCCGTCGCGGATCATCTGCTGGTGGTGGATCATG
>JBBAUC010000168.1:0-7406 GCA_040398485.1 Roseomonas sp.
CCG
Source organism: Roseomonas sp. (assembly GCA_040398485.1). GTDB lineage: Bacteria > Pseudomonadota > Alphaproteobacteria > Acetobacterales > Acetobacteraceae > Neoroseomonas. The sequence continues at coordinate 4 of JBBAUC010000168.1, forward strand.
GAACCGGGCGGGCGGCGTAGTAGAGCGTCCCCCGGCTGATGCCCAGCGCCTTAGCCTGTTTCGCCAGAGGCAGGGCGCGCTGACGGTCAATCATCGTCTTGCGCTCAGCAATCCCGCCTTGGTGAGCGCGCCCGCTAAAAAATTATTCGTGAGCGTCAACTCCCCTATCTTCGCATGGAGTTCTTTCACATCAACCGGTGGTGGCGCTTCCGGCCTGCCTTCGACGAAAATCCCAGCAGCCCCTGCAAGGAGCTGATCCCGCCAAGTCTTGATGACATTCGCGTGGACATCGAATTGCGCGGCCAGTTCGGCCAGCGTCTTCCTGCCCTTCACAGCCGCAAGCGCCGCCTTCGCCTTGAAGGCCGCGCTGTGGTTCCGGCGGGGTCGTTTAGCGACGGTATCTCCTGGTCCCGGCATCATGCCGCAGGCAGGCAGAAAATCCACTTATCCCAGTTGTTCAGATTACCCGAGCCAGATCTAGATCAGGCAAAGCTCAGCCAAATCGCGCCGCAGCTTGGGCGGTAGGGCTTCCAGGCCACGGGTGGGCGGGCGGGCCTGGTTCACATCCGCCGGCGCTTCTTCCGGCTTCAGATAGCGCCAGCCCTGGAAGGGCTTCATCTGGCGCGCTTCCACTGGCACCAGCGTGGGGTCCAGCAACAGGGCCGCGCAGGGGGTTTTGTCGTCCCATTCTTCCTCGCGGATTTCCAGAATGCGCTGGCGTACGCGGATGAAGCCGCCAATCACCCAATAGATGGAACCACCATTGCAGAGTTCCTCCACGCGCTTGGGGAACATGCGCGTCCAGGCGCGTAAGGGCGGGTCTTCCTTCAGGCGGAGCGCCTGCAAGGCCGCCAGCGCCGCGACATCCTTGGGACCGACCGAGAGTTTGATGAGGTTCAACACAGGGCTTCAATGGCCGGAAGCGTCCCGAGTCGGCAAGTGCCTTAGGTCAAAGCGCGCCAACCAATATCCCGCCGACAAAACCCGCCCGGCCAATCGAGCAGGTCCACGGCGGCATAAGCCGCATCGCGTGCTTCGCGCAAAGTCTTGCCGGTGGCCGAGATACCCAGCACGCGGCCGCCGGTAGCAATCAAGGCACCATCTTCGCGCCGCGCCGTGCCGGCATGGAACACCTGCACACCGGGCACCTGTCCGGCGGCTTCCAGGCCGCGGATTTCACTGCCTTTCGCGTAGCTGCCCGGATAACCCCGCGCCGCCATCACCACCAGTATCGCATGCAGCGCTTCCCAACGCAGATCAAAGCGCGCCAATTCGCCATCGCAGGCGGCGAGCAAGGCCGGCAGCAAATCGGATTTCAAGCGCAGCATCAGCACCTGACATTCCGGATCCCCAAAGCGTACGTTGAATTCAATCAGCTTTGGGCCTTCCGCCGTGATCATCAGCCCCGCGAAAAGCACGCCTTTGAAGGGCGCACCGCGCCGCGCCATTTCGGCCAGCACCGGGCGGATGATGCGCGCCATGACATCTTGCTGAAGTGCCTCAGTGAAAATCGGCGGCGGCGAGTAAGCGCCCATGCCGCCAGTATTGGGGCCGGTATCGCCATCCCCCACGCGCTTATGGTCCTGCGCGGCGCCCAGCGGCAAAGCGGTGGTGCCATCACACAGCGCGAAGAAGCTGATTTCCTCACCCAACAGGCATTCTTCAATCACCACGGAAGCCCCCGCCGCGCCATGGATGCGGTCTTCCATGATATCGGCAATGGCGGCTTCGGCTTCGGCAAGAGTCGCGGCCACCACCACCCCCTTGCCGGCGGCAAGCCCATCGGCCTTCACCACAATCGGTGCGCCCTTTTCGCGAATATAGGCGCGCGTGGCGGCGGCATCGGTGAAGCGCGCCCAGGCGGCCGTGGGCGCGCCGGCGGCATCTGCCACTTCCTTAGTGAAGGTCTTGCTGCCTTCCAGCCGCGCGGCGGCGGCAGAAGGGCCAAAGCATTTCAGGCCCGCGGCAGCGCAGGCATCGGACATGCCGAGCGTGAGTGGCGCTTCCGGCCCCACCACCACCAAATCAATGGATTTGTCCTTGGCGAAGGCGACAAGGGCAGAGATATCCTCGGCACTAATCGCGATGCATTCCGCCACTTCGGCAATGCCGGCATTGCCTGGCGCGCAGAACAGCTTTGTCAGCAGCGGCGATGCCGCCAATGCCCAGCAGAGCGCGTGTTCGCGGCCACCGCCACCCACCACCAGAACGCGCATTGCACCCCTCGCCGATCAGTTTGCAAAGCGGTGATTACGCCTTGCGTTGCGTGGCGCCAAGGTGGGTTTCAGCCGAGGCGGTTCGGGTCCGAATCCAGCGCGTAGCCGGCGGAACGCACGGTGCGGATCAGATCAACCTCATGATCCTGATTGATGGCCTTGCGCAGTCGGCGGATATGCACATCCACGGTGCGCGGTTCCACATGGATATCGCGGCCCCAAACGGCATCCAGCAATTGTTCGCGCGCAAAAACGCGGCCCGGATGCTGAAGGAAGAATTCAAGCAGCCGGTATTCTGTCGGGCCCAAATGTAATGGCCGGCCGTCGCGCGTTACGCGATGCGCATCCTGATCCATGGCAATTTCAGCGTAGGTGAGCGTGCCCTTGGAAGCCACGCGACCAGACCGGCGCAGCAAAGCACGGATGCGCGCAATCACATGCTCCATTGCGAAAGGCTTGGCGATGTAATCATCCGCGCCGATATCCAAGGCGCGCACCGCATCCTGGTCTTCCGTGCGCGCGGTCACCATGATGATGGGCAAATCGCGTGTTTCCGCGCGGCGGCGGAGCTGACGGCAAACCTCGATGCCCGAAAGCGAAGGCAGCATCCAATCCAGCAACAGGACATCCGGTCGCGCTTCGGCCACACGCAGCAGCGCTTCCTGGCCATCAGCGGCTTCATCCACGCGGAAGCCCTGCTTTTCCAGATTGTAGCGCAGCAGGGTCAGCAGCGGCGCCTCATCTTCCACGATCAGCACCGTGGGCTTGGCGAGGTTGCTGTAGTTTTCTGCCATCATGTTCATGCCTAATCTCCTGGTGCGCGGACGACGGCGAAGGCAGAGTTATCACCCTTGGGTCGATCATCCGGCAGGGTTTCGCCGCGTACGGCGAAGTGGATGCGTTCAGCGATATTCGTGGTGTGATCGCCGATGCGTTCCAGATTTTTGGCGATGAACAATAAATGCGTCGCGGCGGTGATATTGCGCGGGTCTTCCATCATATGCGTCAGCATTTCGCGGAAAATGCCGTTATAGATTTCATCCACCGGTTCATCCGCGCCCCAGACGCGTTCGGCAGCATCGGCATCGCTATGCACCAGCGCATCCATGGCGGCCTTCAGGTTTTCCTGCACAAGCTGCGCCATCCGTATAAAGCCATTCATGCTGCCAAGCCCAGGCAGGGAGGCAAGAACGATGGAACGCTTGGCCGCATTGGCCGAGTAATCGCCGATACGTTCCAGATCATTGGAAACCTTCATGCAGGCGATGATCAGACGCAAATCCGCGGCCATGGGCTGACGCAGCGCGAGCAGCGCGACGCAAAAGCCGTCGATTTCGCGTTCAAGCTGGTCAATCTGGAGATCGCGCTGCACCACTTCGCCGGCCAGATAACTGTCCCGGCGCACCAGGGCGCGGGTGGCATCTGCCACCTGGCGTTCCACCAGCCCGCCCATGCGCGCGATCATGTCGCGCAGCTTGCGAAGATCCTCATCATAGCTGCGGACGATATGGTCTGTTGGCATGTGTCTTGCTCCTGCCTATGCCTGGCTTAGCCAAACCGGCCGGTGATGTATTCTTGCGTCTTCGGGTGCTTGGGCGCGGTGAACAACTGCGCCGCCGGCGCCACTTCAATCAACTCACCCAGGTAGAAAAAAGCCACCTGATCTGCGCAACGCGCTGCTTGCTGCATGTTGTGCGTAACGATTGCAATGGTGAAGTCGCGCTTCAATTCGTCAATCAGCTCCTCGATCTTCAAGGTGCTGATGGGGTCAAGGGCGGAGGTTGGTTCATCGAACAGGATCACCTCAGGCCGTACGGCGATGGTGCGCGCGATGCAAAGCCGCTGCTGCTGCCCACCAGAAAGGCCAAGGGCGGATTTATCCAGCCGGTCCTTCACTTCATTCCAAAGCGCGGCACGGGTCAGCGCCCATTCAATCCGCTCACCCATTTCGGATTTGGAGAGCTTTTCATGAAGTTTGATACCGAAGGCAATGTTATCGTAAATCGTCATCGGAAAGGGCGTGGGTTTTTGAAAGACCATGCCGACCTTGGCGCGGAGATCATTCAAAGCCACCGCGTCCGAGATGATGTTCTGTCCATCCATCAGCACCTCACCAGTCGCGCGCTGACCGGGGTAAAGGCTGAACATCCGGTTCAAAATGCGCAGCAAGGTGGATTTGCCGCAGCCTGAAGGCCCAATCATGCCGGTAACCTGACGGTCCGGCAGATCAAGATTAATGCCCTTCAGCGCGCGGTTATCGCCATAGAAGAAATCCAGGTTGCGAATGGCCACACGCGCATCATTCAGCGCGGCTTCAGAACGCGCCTGCAACCCGCCGAAGCTTGCCGAGCCGGTAGGCTGGTTTTGTGTTTCTGTTGAAAGGCTCATGGTTCCGTCCTTCCGGTCATGTGCGGCTGCGCAACAATGTGCGCGCAAGGATGTTGAGGCAAAGAACGCTAAGTGTGATCAGAAGCGCGCCAGCCCAGGCCAGCGAAATCCAATCTTCAAAGGGTGAACCGGCGAAGGAATAGATCGTCACCGGCAGGCTCGCCATCGGCTTTGAGAGGTCCGTGGACCACGCATTATTGCCGAGTGAGGTGAACAGCAGCGGCGCGGTTTCGCCTGCCACACGCGCCACGGCCAGCAGAATGCCGGTCAGGATGCCGGCGATGGCGGAACGCCAGCAGACCAGCACAATCATTTTCCACTTCGGCGCACCAAGCCCCATCACTGCTTCACGCAGCGTATTCGGGATCAATTGAAGCATGTCTTCCGTGGTGCGCACCACGATGGGAATGACGATGATGGCAAGCGCAGCAACACCGGCCCAGCCAGAAAATCCACCGAAAGGTAGCACCAGGATCTGATAGACAAAAAGCCCAATCAGGATGGAGGGTGCGGAAAGCAGAATGTCTGAGACAAACCGCACGGCGTTACCCAGCCAGGAATCCTTGGCGTATTCGGCCAAGTAAGTTCCAACCAGCATACCGATCGGCGTGCCAATCGCGGTGCCAATCAGGGATTGGATAAGGCTGCCTACAATGGCGTTAAGCAAGCCACCCTCAGAACCCGGTGGGGCCGTGTTATGGGTGAAGACTCGCAGCGACAGGGCTTCAAATCCGCGATAGAAAAGTGTGATCAGAATGGACGCCAGCAACACAAGGCCAATCACCGTGGCCGCGATGCAAAGCGTGCGAATGATGATGTCTGCCCGCTTGCGGGAGGCACCAAGCCGTGCCGCCATGGCGGCGTCCTTGCGCGGGCCGGGATGGGGCAGGGAAGAAAGCGAAAGCGACATGGTTCAGACCTTCAGCCGCGAACGCAGCAGATAGCGGGATGTTGCCAGCACCACGAAAGACAGCAAGAACAGGATGAAGCCAAGCGCCAGCAGCGATGACAGCTTAAGGCTACCGATCTCACTTTCACCGAATTCAAGCGCCACCAGCGATGCAATCGTATTCCCCGGACCAAATAGCGAGGTTGAAATGCGGTTCGCATTGCCGATCACGAAGGTTACCGCCATGGTCTCACCCAAAGCCCGCCCAAGGCCGAGCATAATGCCGCCCACCACGGAAATCCGCGTATAGGGAATGACGACACCCTTCATCACTTCCCAGCGGGTGGCCCCAAGCCCATAGGCACTTTCCTTGAAAACAGGAGGCACTTGTTCAAAGACATCGCGCATGGTGGCGGCAATGAAGGGCAGCACCATGATGGCCAGGATGAAGGCCGCGGTGAACAGCCCAGTGCCGAAGGGCGCTCCTTGAAACAGGAAGCCGATGAGCGGCCATTCGCCGATGTTTTCAATGATCCAGGGCTGAACATTCCGCGCGAAAGCCGGCGCGATAACAAAGAAGCCCCACATGCCATAAATGATGGATGGTACCGCGGCCAAAAGCTCCACCGCCGTGCCAACCGGACGCCGCATCCATGGCGGCGCCAATTCCGTCAGGAAGAAGGCCACGCCAAATGCCAAGGGCACGGCCAGGATGATAGCGAGCACCGCGGTGACAATGGTGCCGTAGATGGAAACACCGGCGCCGAACAATTCCTGCACCGGGTCCCAATCTGTGGAGGTCACGAAGGCAAGACCAAAGGCGCGAAAGGCTGGCAGGCCCGCGATGAAGAGCTCAATGATCAGCGCGCCAAGCAGGATCAGCACTAGAATACCGGCAGACTGGCAGAGCAGGGCGAAGATTTTATCGCCCAGGCCACTGGGACGCCGTGTTGCCCTCATGGGCATTACGCTTTCGGACGCCAAGGAACACCCCCGGGGTTACGCTGTGAAAGACGACCCGCAGGCAAGCCTAACCTGCGGGTGTAGAGAAAACGACTTAGCCAGGGAAGCTTTGCCGCCAGGACGCCCTGACCGCGTTATGCACTGATTCTGGCAGCGGGATGTATTCCAAGTCTTCGGCCAGCTTGCTGCCATTGGTAAAGGCCCAATCGAAGAAGCGGCGCACACTGGCGCTGCGCGCGGCGTCTGTCGGGTTGGTCGGGATCAGAATGAAGGTCGGCGCCACAATCGGCCAGGATTCCGGGCCAACCTGGTCAATCACATTGGCGGCAAAGCCCGGCACAGACCAATCGGCAGCGGAAGCGGCGGCCATGAAAGCCTTGTGATCTGGCTTCACGAAATTGCCGGCATTATTCCGCAATTGGGTGGAAACCAGCTTATTCGTGGTGGCATAGGCGTTTTCCACATAGCCGATCGCACCACGCACATTGCGAACCGTGCCGGCCACGCCTTCATTGCCACGCGCGCCGGTGCCGGCGGGGAAGCGCACTGAAGTGCCAACGCCCACTTTCTCCTTCCATTCCGGCGATACCGCCGCCAGGTAGGAAACCCACACAAAGGTCGTGCCGGAGCCATCCGCGCGATAGGCCGGCGCAATGGCCAGGTTCGGCAGTGGAAGCCCTGGGTTGATCGCAACAATCGCCGCATCATTCCAGCGCGTGATCTTGCCCAGGTAGATATCGGCCAGGATCGGGCCGGTCAGGCGCAACTGATTATCCTCAATGCCCGGGATGTTCACAATGGCCACCAGTGAACCCATCACGGTCGGGAATTGCAGCAGATTGCCTTCGGTCAATTGCTGGGCGTTCAGCGGCGCATCGGTCGCGCCGAAATCCACGGTGCGGTTGCGGATCTGGTTGATGCCCGCGCCCGACCCCACGGATTGGTAA
>JBBAUC010000169.1:0-7294 GCA_040398485.1 Roseomonas sp.
CACGCGGCAGGCCAAGCCGCGCCAAGCGTGTGGCCAAGGGGTCCAGAAAATACGCAATGGTCGCGGCCAGCACGAAGGGCGTCAGGATACCCTGGAACATCCAAAGACAGAAAAGCAGCGCGATACCAAAACCAAGAAACAGCCCCCAACGTTGCCCACGCGTGGCAGTGCGCGGCGCCGACGGCGGCGTGCTGACTGGCCTTGCAGCCACGGGTGAGCGCTCATCTGTCATGCGGTCCAGCTGGTGGTGCGCCGCGCTGCCTGAGCGACATAAGCGGCACCTGAGGCCAAGGTTGTTGCTGCCACGAGCCAGATCATCACCTCCAGCAATATGGGCGCGCTGAAGCCGAAACCCGCAAGCAGCAGCACCAGCGCTGCCAGCAGGATTTGCGCTGCCGTATTCGCCTTGGAAATGAAAATCGGCTTGATGCGCGGCGGCAGGCCAACCGCCCAAAGCACCAAGACACCGCCCACAATCAGCAAATCGCGAAACACCACCAAAATCGCAAGCCAATCGGGCAGCACGCCAATCGCCGCCAGCGTCACATAAACCGAAACCAGCAAAGCCTTATCCGCGATGGGATCAAGCACGGCACCAAGTTGGGACCGCGCATTCCAGGCCCGTGCAATCCAGCCATCCAGCGCATCGGAAATGCCCGCGCCGATGAAAACCAGAAAGGCAAGATCAAGCCGGTGCTGCAACATCAGCCAAATTGCCGCTGGCACGGCACAAAGCCGCGCGAGCGTGATCAGATTGGGCAGGGTGAATAGCCCTGCCTCCGCCAGATTGGGCGGGGTTTGCGGCAAGCGTCGAAGGTCAGGACCGTCCGGCAAGGCCAAGCCGCCATTGATCATTCCGCGTACCGGTGCCTGGTGCAAGCTGCAAGCCGTGTTGACCGAAGGTTTCTGGCGCCAAGCCAACCGGCACACGCAACCCAAGGTTCAGATGCGCGCGATCCGTGGTGATGGCCGTGACATCAAGCTTGGCACCCGCAGCAATCAGACGCCGGCGGATTTCCAGCCATTCATTGAGTGACCCATAACGCGCCACAGCTTCCAAAGACGCCAATACCGGTGTGGGTGGCGTGACATTGCCTGGCGCTTCTGAAGCCGTTCTGGATGGCCGGGTCGCAGTGCGCACTTCGCCACTTTCGGCGAAGCTTTGCACTGCCTCGGCATCGAATTGGATGGTCAGCCGACCAGCATAACGCTGCGGGCCGGTGGTTTCCTGTTCGATCACAATGGACCGCACCATGCGATCAAGTTCCGCATCGGTTGGGCGGCGCGGGGCATTGACCATGCTCTGAATGCGATCCCAGGCGGCGCGGCGCCCGGCAGCGAAGGCACGTTCTTGTGCCACCACGCCATTTTCCGCCGTTGCTTGCGCCGGCACGCCACGCTGGGTCAGCGCTCTCATGTCGCTGATCTGCGCAGCTGCGGGCAGGGAGGCAAGGACAAGCCAGAAGCTTGCGAAAGCCGCCACCACATGTTTCTTTCCCACCATCCGCCAAGCGTGGTTTTTTGTCATCATAGTCTTCCTTTTACTCTTCGCGACGCTATTACGACGCTCATTGTATCAAATCGGAGGTCGCCCTGACCAGTTCCAATTCCCAAAGCCTCACCTACCGCGATGCGGGCGTGGATATTGAGGCCGGCGACGCCCTGGTTGAGGCCATCAAGCCCCTGGCGCGTGCGACGAACCGGTCTGGCGTGATGGGGGGCCTTGGGGGCTTCGGCGCCCTGTTTGACCCGAAGGCGGCCGGGTTCAAGGACCCGGTGCTGGTTTCGTCCACCGATGGTGTCGGCACCAAGCTGCGTGTGGCGATTGACGCGGGCATTCACGATACGGTTGGCATTGATTTGGTGGCCATGTGCGTGAATGATCTGGTGGTGCAGGGCGCTGAACCCCTGTTTTTCCTGGATTATTTCGCAACCGGGAAGCTCCGGCTTGATCAGGCGCGGGCGGTGATTGCGGGCATTGCGGAAGGCTGCCGCCAGGCCGGCTGCGCCCTGGTGGGGGGCGAAACTGCTGAGATGCCCGGCATGTATGCCGCGGATGATTACGATCTGGCCGGGTTTTCCGTAGGTGCCGCCGAACGTGGCCAGCTTTTGCCGCGCCCCGTCACAGCGGGGGATGTCCTGATCGGGCTTGGGTCGTCTGGCGTTCATTCCAACGGGTTTTCCCTGGTGCGGCGGATTCTGGCCGCGCGCAACCTGACCCTTGCCGATGCCGCGCCCTTCGCGCCTGGGAAAAAGCTGGGCGAGGCCCTGCTGGCGCCAACCCGCATTTATGTGAAGCCGCTGCTCGCACTGCATCGCGCGGGCTTGCTGCATGCGGCGGCGCATATCACGGGTGGCGGCTTGCCGGGCAATCTGCCGCGCGTATTGCCGGCGGGCGTGACGGCGGTGCTGGAAGCCGGAAGCTGGCCCGTGCCGCCGGTTTTCGCCTTTCTGGCCGAGGCCGGGAATGTCAGCGCGGATGAAATGCTCCGCGTCTTCAATTGCGGGCTTGGCATGGTGCTGGCGGTACCCGCCACTGGGGCGGAAGCCGCCACGCGCATGCTGACGGAAGCGGGGGAAGCGCCCTTCCGCATTGGCCATCTTGAGGCGTCCAGCGGGCCGGCCGGAATTCGCATCCAGAACCTGCCTCAGGCTTGGCCGCGCGCATGAAGCGTGCGCGACTCGCCCTGCTGATGTCCGGGCGCGGGTCCAATATGGCGGCGATTCTGCAAGCAGCCGGGCCGGATTACCCGGCGGAACCTGTGCTCGTGCTCTCCAACCGCGCCGATGCGGCGGGGCTTGGGATTGCGGCGGCGCGGGGGGTGCCCACCGCCACGGTGGAAAGCCGCGCCTTCAAGGGGGATCGCGCGGGGTTTGAGGCCGCGATGGAAGCGGAATTGGCTAAGCACGGCGTTGAAATCATTGCCTTGGCCGGCTTCATGCGCGTGCTGACCGAGGGTTTCGTGCGGCGCTGGGAAGGGCGGCTGATCAATATCCACCCGTCCCTGCTGCCGGCCTTTCCGGGGCTGGATACCCATGCGCGCGCCTTGGCGGCAGGTGTCCGTCTGCATGGCTGCACGGTGCATCTGGTGACCGCGGGCGTGGATGAGGGCCCCATCATCGCCCAAGCTGCCGTGCCGGTCTTGCCCAATGACACGGAAGCAAGCCTGGCCGCGCGGGTGCTGGCGGAAGAACATCGGCTGTATCCCGCAGCGCTCTCCTGGCTGGCGGCGGGGCGTGTGCGGCTGGAAGCGGGGCGGGCTGTAATCACTGGGGCGGAATATGCGCCGGATTCGCTGCTGAACCCCTTGCCCCGCGCCGCTTTGCTTTCTACACAATAGGACATCTGCCGAGATTTGGGGAAAGCCATGGCTGAGAAAGAACATTATGATTTTGTCGAAGTGACCTCCGCCGATATCCTCACGGATCGCCGTGGTAGCTGGGAAGGCTTCACGCGCTTCGTCACCTGGGGCACCGGGGCCACTGTGCTGGTGCTGGTACTGATGGCGATTTTCCTGGTCTGACGCCGGGCGCTTTTCGGCATGAAAAAGGGGCGGCTTTGACCGCCCTTTTTGGTGTTTCGGCTATCCCTGTGCCATCAGCCGCGCGGTTTCTGCCTCAATCTGCGCTTCAAGGGTTTCCATCAGTGGCTTGCGCGCCAAACCCGCAGGCAAGGCGGGCATGATTGAGATGGAAATCACCCCGGGCATCTTGTGAAAGGCGCGCCTGCCCCAATGCTGACCGCTATTGGTCGCAACCGGATAGCAGGGCGCACCGCTGCTGATGACCAGCGCGGCAACACCTGGCTGATAGGGAAGGCGTTCCCCAGGCGCGGACCGCGTACCTTCCGGGAAAATCACCAAGGGTCGGTCTTCATCCAGCACGCGCTTGGCATCGCGCACCATGCCGCGCAGCGCCGCGCCGCCACCATCGCGATCCACCGCCACCGCGCCGGTATGGCGCGCCACGCGCCCCCAAAAGGGCAGATCAAGCAATTCGCGCTTCATGACGTAACTCGTTGGCTCAAGAAGGGTTGGCCAGACAAAAGTGTCAAAGGCGGATTGATGCTTGGAAGCGATGATGGCGGCACCAGGTGCCACATGTTCCAAGCCAGTCACCCGCAGGCGGATGCCGCAAATGATGCGCAGCAACCAAATAATGCTGCGCGCCCAATACCGAATGAATTTTCGGGTGTATCGTGAATGGAAGGGCAACAATGCTGTGCCAATCACGGCACAGAACGCCGTGACGGTCATGAAAAGCGCGTTGAAGATGCAGGAACGGAGCCAGATCATGTTCGCCTTCCGCCGAGAAACCTTGAAAGCCCGGCCTCGGCGCCCAGAAATTTGCAGTATTCGCTCAGCAGCAAGCCCCAATTCCGTGGCCGCCAGAAGGCGCCTTCATCGCGCAGTCGGGGTGGCGTAACCGGGTACGGCATCACGCGCAATGCGGGCATGGCACGGCGCAATTCGCTGCGGGCGCGCGGCATGTGATAGCCCGCCGTCACCAAGCGGATGGTGGTGATGTCCCTTGGCTTGGCCCAGGCGGCGATTTCCACTGCATTGCCGCGTGTGGAGGCAGCCGCATGGCCAAGCTCTACGCGCCCTGCCAACCGGGCCGGATCAGTACCAGCGCCGCGCGCCAGATCCGCAAGCCGCGCATCGGGATGCACGCCGGAGATGAAAAGCCGTGGCGCCAGGCCTTCTTCGAGCAGGCGAAAGCCGGTCTCCACGCGTTCCGCCCCGCCGGTCAGCACCACAATCGCATCGGTGGCGCTGTTATCCGCCGCGTCTTCCTGCACGGCGCGCAGGAACCAGCCGAAGCCGCCCAGCCACAGCAGTAGCAGCGCCAGCGCCAGCAACCAAAGCCGCCTTGCCTTCATGGCAAGCGTCGCAGCCACAGAAGGATGCTCAGGATTGTCGCAGCCCAGGCGATCAATGCGGCGCTGATGGGTATGGTCGCAAGGCCAGCCCAGGGCAGGTCCTGCCAGCTGATTTCTGGCAGGATGGGTGCGGCAAGCTGCACCAGCGCCCAAAGCAGCGCGATGGCCAGCGCCACCCCAAGCATGGCGCCCAGCAATGCCAGCCAGGATGTCCGTCGCGCGAAGCGCCACGCAATGTCGCGATCTGCCGCGCCCAGCATATGCAGCACCATCACCGAATCGCGCCGCGCCGCGATGCCGGCGCGCACCGCAATCACCACCACGGAAGCCGCCACCGCCGCCACCAGCAGCACCACCCCAAGCGCCGCCAGGGACAAGGCGCGCGCCAGCGCCGCCAGCCGCGCGACAAATACGCCATGCGCTTCCGTCACCGCGCCAGGCACGGCTTCCGCGACCTTATCGCCAATCAGCACCGGGTCCGCCGCCAGATCGGCCAAGCGCAATTCAATCACGCCAGGCAGAGGCAAGCCCGCAACATCACCAAGCCAGGGGCGCAGCAGCTCCGCCATGCGGGCCGGGTCCACTTCTCGGGCTTCGCGCACCGCGGGCAGGGCACGCAGCGCTTCCAAGGCCGCTTCCATCCGCGCGGGGGACGGGTTCGGGATTTGCACCGTGATCGCCGTATTGGCGCCTTGCTGCCAGCGCTGCGCGAGCTGGCTAACCGCCGCCTGCCCGGCCACCGCACAAGCGGCGAATAGCGCCATGGCGGCGATCAACGCCACCAGCAGCCGATCCGCCAGCGCGCCGCGCAGGCCAATCGGGTCCCCCCTGCCGCCGGCTTCACGGCGCATCAATGATGCGGCCTTCTGACAGGGTAATAACCCGCGCCGGGTGGCGCGCAGGCAAATCCTCAGAATGGGTCGCGACCACAATCGCCGTGCCCAGCCGGTTCATTTCAGCAAACAGCGCAATCAGGCGGCGCGCTTCAAACACATCCAATTCCGAAGTAGGCTCATCGGCGATCAGCAAGGCCGGGCGCGTGATGATGGCGCGCGCGATGGCGATGCGCTGCTGTTCGCCGCCGGAAAGCTCGGCCGGGCCACGCCCCGCCTTCGCCGCAAGGCTCAGCCAATCCAGGATTTCATTGACATCCTGCCTGATCGCGGCTTCTGCCCGGCCCGCGAGGCGCAGCGGCAGCGCCACATTATCCCAGGCGGATAGATGCGGCAGCAGGCGGAATTCCTGATGCACCACGCCAATCTTGCGCCTGAGCGCTGGCAGTGCCGCCCGTTCCGCCTGCCCAATATCGGTCCCCAGCACCGAAACCACGCCGCTTGTTGGCCTGATGGCGGCCTGCATGAGCCTGAGCACCGAGCTTTTCCCCGCCCCGGAAGGCCCAAGCAGCCAGGTAAAGCTACCTTCCCCCAGCGCGAAGGAGACATCGCGCAAGGCTGCCTGCCCCGGGTGACCCTGGGAAGTTGGATAGGCCAGCGCGACGCGCCCGAATCTCACCATAAGGCTTGTTTCGCATGGCAAGGGCTTCGGGCTCAATCTTTCGCTTGCCGAGAAGCCGCCAGTAACGGAAAATGGGGGCATGCAGATTGAATGCCCTTCTTGCGGTGCGGGCTTTGAGGTGCCGGAGCGCATGCTGCGCGACCGCACCCGCCCGCTGCGCTGTAGCCAGTGCCGGACGGTATTCCCGATGCCGGAGCTGCCCGCGCCTGAGCCGGAGCCTATGGCATGGCGTGCCCCGGAGCCCCCGCCACTACGGGTAGTGGAGGAACCACCCCCCGCCCCGGTGATTGAGGAATTGCTGCCCGAGCCTGAGCCAGCAGACGAAACCCTGCCCGAAGCCGCGAATGAGGCTTCATCACGCAGGTTGCGCGCGGCTTGGGCGGCTTCCATTGCGCTGCTGATCGGCGGCGGGCTTACGGCCATCATCAAGCGCGATGTGGTGATGGAAGCCTGGCCGCCGGCGGCGCGGTTGTTTGCAGCACTTGGCTTGAGCTGAACGGCAGAAGGTAAGGGAGAGCGAAATGACCCGTGAGGAATTTGAAGCCGAGCTGAAGCGCGATGGCTATGGCGTGTTTTACGGTGGTTTCCGCGCCAATGAGGAAAACCCCGAACATGGCCATGATTGGGATGCCAGGCTGATGGTGATTGGCGGCGAGATCACCATCACGCGCGACGGCAAGGCCGAGATTTTTCGCCAGGGTGATACCTGCGCGGTGCCGGCGAATTACCCGCATGCTGAGAAGGTTGGGCCGCAGGGTGTTGCGCTGATTGCGGGGCGGAAGGCTGTTTGAGGGGGCTGGGGCTTACGCGAAGTTGTTTACGTAGGGCTGGAGCGGGCGGGGGGAATCGAACCCCCGACATTCAGCTTGGGAAGCTGACGTTCTACCTCTGAACTAC
>JBBAUC010000170.1:0-7290 GCA_040398485.1 Roseomonas sp.
GGGCGGTATCGGTCATGGAGGGCGATCCTGTGAGTTTTGATGTCGTGTAACGGGCGGCGACGGGAAGGGTCAAGATGTCGGCGGGTGACTTCCCTTTTTCTCCCAGCCGCGGTCAGTTTGCTGCCAATAGGTCAGGCTATGCCCGGCGTCCTTGGCGGCAAGCCAGCGCGCGCGCGCCGCCGCCACCGCGGATTCATCGCCGCCATCGAAAAGATCAAGCACGCGGTCATAATTCTGTAACAGTACACTTGCCGCGCCATCAACCAGCACCAAGAAACGCGCGCCATTGGCTGGCGGCACATCCTGATCGGCGATCAGTAGGGGCTGCGCCGCATCATGCTCCCCACCCGCCAGGCCATGCGGCAGCCAGGGCGGATCAGCGGGCAGCCATAGCGCCGCATCCAAAGCGCGCGCGCGTTCCGCATCGCCACACAAGATAAAACCGCGCCCGCCCGCATCCAGCACGCGGCCCAGCAATTTCGGCAGCGCATCCTGCAATTTGCTGCGCGTCAAATGATAGAAACCGATCTCAGTCATGCGTCGCGTTCAAAGCGCATGGCAATCAGGCGATCCAGCAAGCGCACGCCAAAGCCACTCGGCCCTTTCGGGCCCAAGGGTGCTGCTTCTTCGCGTGCCTCGACCCCCGCGATATCCAGATGCGCCCAGCTTGTGTCTTCCACGAATTCACGCAGGAAGGCCGCCGCATGGCAGGCATCTGACAGGAAGCGCCCGCCCCAGGCGCCGCTGCCCGCCAGCGCGCATTGGCGCAGATCGGCGATGTCGCTTTTCAGGACTTCCCTGTGCTCATCATCAATCGGCATGGGCCAAAGCGGTTCGGCAACACCTTCGCCGGCTGCCATCAGCGCGGCCGTCAACGCCTCATCATTGCCGAAGACGCCAGCGCGATGATGGCCAAGCGCGGTGATGATGCTACCCGTCAGCGTCGCCAGATCAAGCATCGCGCGCGGGCGAAAGCGCCGCGCGGTATAGGCCAAAGCATCAGCCAGGATCAGCCGGCCTTCCGCATCCGTATCCAATACCTCAATCGTCTTGCCGCTGTAACTCCGCAGGATATCGCCGGGACGGTAGGAAGCCGCCCCAATGGCATTTTCCGCGAGCGCCAGCACCGCCACTGCCGGCGCCGGAGATTGCCGCAACGCCAGCGTCAGCATCGCGCCTGCCGCAGCGGCAGCCCCTGCCATATCGCCGCGCATTTCTTCCATGCCGGCGGCGGGCTTGATGGAAATGCCGCCCGTATCAAAGCAAACCCCCTTGCCGACAAAAGCAACCGGTGCGGCCTTCAGCTTGCCCGGCCAGCGCAGCACGACAAGCCTGGGGCCATGTTCTGCCCCGCCGCCAACTGCGCATAACGCGCCCATGCCAAGCGCGGTCAGGCGCTTGCCTTCCAGCACTTCAACCTTCAGGCCAAAGTCGCGCAATGCGCGCAGCCTTTCCGCAAAGCTTGCCGGGTTCAGCCGATTGCCTGGTTCCGCCACCAGATCGCGCGCGAAAAGCACGCCACGCAGCATGGCTTCCGCACGCACCCAAGCCGGTTCGACTTTGGCAGGAGAAGCCACGGCCAGCGTCACCCGCGCGGGCGGTTTGTCCTTATCCTTGCTGGCATTACGCAGCGCATTGAAGCGCCAGGCATTCAGCAGCGCCCCTGCCGCGAAACCCGCCGCCTGGCGTGCCGTTGCGCCTTCGGCCAGCAAGACCGCCTGCGCGCGGCCCGCGGCTTCGGCCATGCCCGCACCGCCACCCGCTTCCCAATCCTGCACCGTTCTGCCGGCCCCAATGCCAGCCAAGATGGTGAGGCCCTCAGCACCGGGCAGGCACAAGGCCTCACCCGCCCTGCCGGTAAAGCGCGCTGCCTTGGCCGCTGCCGCAAGCGCAGGATCATCCGGCGCGTCACCTTCAAACACTGGCAGGATCAGCGCACTTTCGGCGCCGCGCGCCTTGTGGCGGCGCAGCGCTTCAGCGCTTCGTTTCAGGATCAATTTCACCATGGGCGCAAAAGCGACACGGTTTCAGCCTTCGTAGTTATCCGCCACCATGCGATCCAGCATGCGCACGCCATAAGCGGTCGCCCCCTTCGGCACGGTCGGCGCATCCTTGGAAGACCAAGCCGTACCCGCGATATCCAAATGTACCCAGGGCTTGCCATTGACAAAGCGTTGGATGAATTGCGCTGCCGTGATGGAACCGCCCGGCCTGCCACCGACATTCTTCATGTCGGCAATGTCGGACTTGATTTGCTTGTCGTAAGCATCACCCAAGGGCATGCGCCAGGTTTTCTCACTCACTGCACTGCCCGCTTCCTTCACATGGGCCGCGAGCGCATCATCATTGCTGAAAAGCCCGGCGCGTTCATGGCCAAGCGCGATGATGATAGAACCCGTGAGTGTCGCCAGATCGACCATGAAGCGCGGATCATATTTCTCCTGGCAATACCACATCACATCGGCCAGCACCAAACGTCCTTCCGCATCGGTATTGATTACCTCCACGGTTTGGCCGGAATAGGATTTCACCACATCACCCGGGCGCTGCGCGGTGGCGGAGGGCATGTTTTCCACCAAGCCCACCATGCCAATCACATCCGCCTTGGCCTTGCGCCCCGCGAGTGCGGCCATCAGCCCAATCACCGTGCCGGCACCGGCCATATCCCATTTCATGTCTTCCATCCCGCCCGCAGGCTTGATGGAAATGCCGCCGGTATCAAACGTGACACCCTTGCCGATGAAAGCAAGCGGCTTTTGCTTCTTGCCCTTGGGCGCGCCCATCCATTTCATGGTCACCATGCGCGGTTCCTGCGCGCTGCCCTGCGCCACGCCCAAAAGCGCACCAAAGCCAAGGCGCTTCATCTCGCGCGGGCCGATGATGTCCACTTCCACGCCAAGCTTTTCCAAAGCTTTGCAGCGTTCCGCCATCTCAGTAGGCGTCAGCACATTCGGCGGTTCGGAAACCAGATCGCGCGTCAGGAAAACACCATCCGCGATGGCCTGCATCGGCGCGAAGGCGGCCTTTGCCTTGGTGGGTTCCGCAGCGGCCACAGCAATGCGTTCCAGCTTCGGCTTGTCTTCTTCCTTTTCCGTGGTGCGGTAGCGATCAAAGCGATAGCTCCGCAGCCGCGCACCCATGGCAACACTGGCAGCAAGCGTCGGCGTCAGCCCGTCCGCCGCAATCACCGCTTCGCGTTCCTGCTGCACGGCAACCAGCGCGCTGCCGCCGGCATTTTCAGCACCTTGCGCATCAAGCGCATCTGCCTTGCCAAGGCCGATGGCGACAATTTTCGCCAAGCCCGCGCCTGGCGCCCAAAGCGTGCAGGATTGGCCCTTGGTGCCCTTGAACTTCGCCGCTTCCAAGCCGCGCGAAACGGTGCCGCCTGTCGCTTCCTCGGCCGCCTTGGCCAGGCCCGCAAGCGCGGCCCCTTCGGCAAGCAGCAAAACCAAGGCGCCGCTGCGCGGCAAAGCGGGCTTCACGAAGGTGATATCGGGCATGGTGGCTCCTTGGGGGCGAGACAATGTGGAGGCACCTTAACAGAGGCATCGTGACCAAAACAGGGCTTGCGGTGCGGCGCCCATGCGGCCAAAGCAGGGTGCATGAATAATGATGCGCTGCTGGCCCTGGCCAGTGATCTCGTGGCCAAGGCGGCGTCCGCCATTATGGCGATCAAGGCCGCGGGCTTCGCCGTTGAGCGGAAATCCGACCATTCCCCGGTGACGGAGGCCGATCGCATCGCCGAGGCGCTGATTGTGGAGGGGCTGCGCGCCGCCACCCCGGATATTCCCGTGATTGCGGAGGAAGAAGTCGCCGCCGGCACCGCGCCCGCCCATGCCGAGCGTTTCTGGCTGGTGGACCCGCTGGATGGCACGCGGGAATTCGCCGCCGGGCGCGATAATTTCGCGGTGAATATCGGCCTGGTGGTGGCGGGCCGCGCCATGCTGGGCGCCGTGGCGCTGCCCGCGACCGGCGAGATCTTCTGGGGCCGTATTGGCCTTGGTGCCTGGAAGCGCGACGCCGCCGGCACCCGCCAGATCCGCGCCCGCACGCCCCCTGCCGATGGGCTGGTCGTGATGGGCAGCCATCACTACGCCGATGACCCGCGCATGGGCCGCTTCCTGGAAGGCCGGCATGTGGCGCGCGTGGTGAATATCGGGTCGGCCGAGAAATTCTGCCGCGTGGCGGAAGGGGCCGCCGATCTCTATCCGCGCTTTGGCCGCACCATGGAATGGGATACCGCCGCGCCGCAGGCCGTGGTGGAAGCCGCCGGTGGGCGCGTGCTGGTGCTGGAAGGCCGCGCGCCCTTGCTCTACGCCAAGCCTGGCTTTGAAAACCCAGGCTTTGTCTGCGAAGGCCTGCCGGGATGACACGCCGGCTTGGGCCGCAGGATGTCGCTGAAGCGGCGCGGTTGCTGCGCGCGGGTGAACTCGTCGCCTTTCCGACCGAGACGGTCTATGGCCTGGGCGCGGATGCGCGCAATGGCCGCGCCGTGGCGGCGGTGTTCGAAGCCAAGGGCCGCCCGCATTTCAACCCGCTGATCTGCCATTTCCCTGATGCCGAAAGCGCATTTGCCGAGGTGATCGCCGATGACCGCGCCCGCGCCTTAGCCGCTGCCTTCTGGCCCGGCCCGCTGACCCTTGTGCTGCCGCGCCGCCCGGAATGTCGGATTGATCTGCTGGCGGGGGCGGGGCTGGATACCCTCGCGGTGCGGGTGCCGGCGCATCCGCTCGCTTTGGAATTGCTGCGCACGGCGGCGATCCCGGTGGCGGGGCCTTCGGCCAATCGCTCCGGCGCGGTCAGCCCCACAACGCCAGAACATGTGCTGGAAGGACTAACCGGGCGCATCGCCGCCGTGCTGGATGGCGGGGCTTGCGATGTTGGCGTGGAAAGCACCGTGCTTGATGTGGCCATGGGCGGTGCCGCTTTGCTCCGCCCCGGTGGCGTGCCGGTGGAAGCGATTGAGGCGGTGATTGGCCCGGTTTCCCGCCCTTTGCCCATCAGCGCCGCCGAGAAAACCCGCACGCTCCGTAGCCCAGGCATGATGCTGTCCCATTACGCGCCCAACCTGCCGGTGCGGCTTGGCGCGGCGGTTGTGGCGGCTAATGAGGCGCTTTTGGCCTTTGGCCCGCCCTTGCCCGGGGCTGGGCTGGTTTGGCAGCTCTCGGAAACCGGCGATCTTCGCGAAGCCGCCGCGCGGCTTTTCGCCGGGCTGCGCCATTTGGATGCCGAAGGCGGGCGCCGGGGCCTGACCCGCATCGCCACCATGCCCATCCCGGAAAGCGGGCTTGGGGCGGCCATCAATGACCGGCTGGCGCGGGCGGCGGCCCCCCGTATTTGAAGATTTATGCACCGCGTCGGGAGACGGTAAGGCGCAGAACATCGGCATCAAGCACGGCGGGCGCACCGACGAAAACGCACTCTGGGTTGCTACCGTGCCCGAGCGGGAGCCCCCCAAGAATGGGAACATTGAGCGCCCCGATATGTTCGCCAACCATGTTCACGGTGTCTTCGCTCACATCGGTGAATTGGCCGACTGCAACGCCCGCCAAGCCGTTGAGGTGGCCTGCCTTTCGGAGCATCGAGAGTTGGCGGTCGATAGCACCAATCGCTTGATTCACAGCCTCGATGAGAAGGATGGCCCCGTGGAGCTTGGGCAAGCACCAGCCCGACGCCGTCGCCACCATATCAAGGTTGCCGCCAATGAGCGGCCCAGAGACTTTTCCCTGTGTGGTCAGCTTGGCTGTCAGCTCGGTGGCACGGCTGGTCAGCTCGATGGGCGCATCGGTCATCAGTGTTCGCCTCAGGGACGCACCGTCATCAGCATCAAACGGCGCTCCGTGGATGCCCACCAACCCGCATTTGTCCCAGAGGCTGAGGTGGAGCGCCGAGATGTCGCTGAAGCCAACGAGAAACTTGGGGTCGGCCCTCGCAGCCGCGAAATCAATTTGATCAGCTATCCGATAAGACCCTTTCCCGCCCCGCGTGGCGATCACCGCTCTCACCGAGGTGTCGCGCAAGGCATCATTCAAGTCCGTTAGGCGATCGGTATCGGGGCCAGCAAGATACCCCTGCCTTGCGAACACATGCCTACCAAGCTCTACCTCAAGCCCCCAGCCTCTCAGCCGATCGCGAACGCGAAAGACGCTGGCTTCATCAGGCGTGCTGGCAGGAGAGATAAGCCGCACCTTGTCGCCAACTCTCAGCTTCTCTGGAAACAGGACGGAAGAGACTGACGACAGCTGCATAGGTGAATTTTCTCACATGCCGACCGCTTCGCCAACCTGTCGAGCATAACGAGACATCAGTCATGTCGTGTCCATGTGCATAAATCAGCCTTTATGCAACATTTTTGGCCTAAACCACTTATCCACCACAAAAAACATTTGACTGTGATTTTGGAACTTAACTAGAACATCGGCTCAGTTGCCGGTTTGTTCGCCCCGATTCGCGGGGGTTCCCGGCCCGGGAGGGTTAGATGCTAACGCGCAAGCAGCACGAATTGCTGATGTTCATTGACAAGCACCTGCGTGAGACCGGTTTTTCCCCTTCCTTTGAGGAAATGAAGGAAGCGCTCAATCTGCGGTCCAAATCGGGCATCCATCGCCTGATCACCGCCTTGGAAGATCGTGGTTTCTTGCGCCGCCGCGCGCACCGCGCCCGCGCGCTGGAAGTGATGCGCCTGCCCGAAGCCATGACGCCCAAGGTCAAGGAAACGGCACCGAAGCCAGAGGCGCCGAACTTCGCGCCCAATGTCATTCGCGGCAATTTCGCCAATAACCTGCCCGCGAGTGCGGCGCGTGTGGCCGCCGAAGCCGCTGCGGTGCATCTGCCGCTTTATGGCCGCATCGCCGCTGGCCTACCCATCGAAGCACTGCGCGACAATGGCGCAAGTGTCGAAGTGCCGCTGGCTTTGCTCGGCAATGGCGAACATTACGCGTTGGAAGTCGCCGGTGATTCCATGGAAGAAGCCGGGATTATGGATGGCGATACCGTCATCATCTGCCGCACCGACACGGCCGAAAATGGAACCATCGTCGTCGCTTTGGTGGATGAGAATGAGGTCACGCTGAAGCGGCTGCGCCGGCGCGGCAATTCCATTGCGCTCGAGCCCGCCAATGCGCGGCATGAAACCCGCATCTTCGGCCCGGATCGCGTGCGCGTGCAGGGCAAGCTGGTGGGCTTGCTCCGCCGCTATTGAAATTGGGGCGCCGGGGTTAGCCGGCGCCTCCAAACTTTTAGTCGACTTTCACCACCAGCTTGCCGAAATTCTCGCCCTTGAGCAGGCCG
>JBBAUC010000171.1:0-7286 GCA_040398485.1 Roseomonas sp.
TGCCAAAAATGACCAAGGCAGGTAGCGCTGCACGTTGGCGCTTGGGAGGCGCCGTTGATGCAGCCACGACAAGGGGCGCTTCTGGCATATCAGGCAGCCTTTCCTGGCGCAGCGCGCAGCCGCGGATCTAGCAGGCCATAAAGCAAATCAACGATCAGATTTGCGCAGACCATGGTGATAGCCACCAGCAAAAGAATACATTGCACAACAGCAAGATCACGGTTGGCAACGGCGACCACCAGAAGCCTTCCGACACCTGGCCAGGAAAAGACGCTTTCCACCACCACAGCACCGGCTATCAGCGTGCCAACCATGAAGCCGATGATGGTTACAGTCGGGATCGCGGCATTTGGCAAAGCATGGCCGGTGACAACGGCGCGCCAGGGCACGCCCTTGGCGCTCGCTGTCCGGATAAAGGGTTGCCCAAGGACTTCCAGCATCGCGCTGCGCGTGAAACGCGCCAATACGGCCGCACCGCCAAGCCCAAGGGTAATCACCGGCAGAATTCCGTGGCGCCAACTTTCCTGCCCACCTGATGGAAGCCAGCCAAGTTGCACGGCAAAGACAAGAACAAGCAGCAAGCCCAACACAAAGGAAGGCACTGTGAAGCCCGCCACGGCGATGATCATGACTACGCGATCCGCAAGTGAATTGCGATGCAGCGCCGCATAAATGCCCGCCGGTATGCCGAGGCAAATCTTGATGGCCAGTGCCGGCAGGGTCAGCGCAAGGGTGGCCGGAATGCGTTCAGTGACCAGCACAATGGCATCACGCCCATCGCGCATGGACCGGCCCAGATCGCCCTGAAGAATCGCCCAGAAATAGGAGAAATACTGAACCCAAATCGGTTCATCCAAGCCCCAGGCGGTACGAAAGGCATCAACCGCTTCAGGTGGCGCGTCAGCGCCCATGATGATCTGCGCAGGATCACCGGAAAGGCGCAGTACAATGAAAGCGAAGGTGACCACCATGGCAATGGTGAGCGCAGCGCGCGCCAAGCGTGATGCAATGAAGCGAAGCATTCAGGCGGCCTCCTGCCCCGTGAAGCCGTGTCCCGCGGTGACTTCCCCATGAGCAACATGGCAAGCGATAAGCCGCCCATCCGCACGGGGCTTCAATACCGGCGCTTCACGTGCACAAAGGCTATTCGCTACAGGGCAGCGTGGATGAAAGGCGCAACCGGATGGCCGGTCTGCTGGGTTGGGTGGATCGCCCTGCAGCACCATGCGCTGCCCCGTGCGTCCCGGATGCGGAATGGCGGATACCAAGGCGCGTGTATATGGATGCGCCGGATCGTGCAGTACCGCATCGGGTTCCCCTTCTTCCACGATGCGGCCCAAATACATGACAGCGACGCGATGGCTCACCTGCCGAACGGCGCGCAGATCGTGGCTCACGAAAAGCATGGACGTACCGAACTGCTCCTGCAAATCCAGCAGCAGGTTCATCACCTGCGCCTGGATGGAGACATCAAGCGCGCTGATCGGTTCATCGCAGACCAGCACGGCAGGATCGGTCGCCAGAGCACGCGCAAGCACCGCGCGCTGGCGTTGACCGCCCGAAAGCTCATGCGGGTAACGCGCGCCTTGATCTGGCCTAAGGCCCACAGCGCGCAGCAGCGCTTCCACCCTGGCCGCACGTTCAGAAGCAGCGCCGATGGCGTGAATGTCGAGTGGTTCCGCTATCTGTGTTGCAATCGGCAATCGGCGATCCAAGGCACCCAGCGGGTCCTGAAACACCATTTGCATGCGCGCGCGCAGCTTCCGCCAGGCTGTGCTGCCTGGTTGAGGCATGGTGGCGCCTTCAAAGCTGACACGCCCCGCGTCAGGCGTTTCCATGCCGAGCACCAGGCGACCCGTGGTGGATTTCCCACATCCGGATTCACCCACCAGACCCAGGGTGCGTCCCCGTTCCAATTTCAGTGAAACGCCATCCACGGCCCGAACCTCGACCGCATGGCCAAAAAACCCACGCCGCATCGCATAGCGGCGAACCAAGCCTTCCGCTTCCAGTAAAGCGCCCCCGGGCTTCATGCTGGCACGCTTTCACGCGGCATTGCCACTTCTGCCACCTGTAGGCAGCCAACGCGGTGACTTGCGGCAAGGGGTATCAATCCTGGCACGGCCGCATCACACGCCCCCACCCGGTGCGCACAGCGCGGAGCGAAGGCACAGCCGGGCGGCATGGCCCAGGGTTCCGGAACGCCACCGGGTATTGCTGCAAGCCGCCGCCGCGGGCCATCCATTGGCGGCAAAGCGCCTAGCAATCCTTGTGTGTAGGGATGGGCGGCAGCCGAGAATAGCCGGCTGATCGGTGCTTCTTCCACAATGCGCCCCGCATACATTACGGCCACGCGTTCGCAGGAGTCAGCAACAACGCCCAGATCATGACTGATCAGCACTAGGGTCATTCCCATATGGCGCCGCAGGTCTTTCAAAAGCTCAAGAATTTGCGCCTGGATCGTCACATCAAGCGCCGTGGTCGGCTCATCCGCCACCAGCAATTCAGGCTGTCCAGCAAGTGCGATGGCAATCATGACACGCTGATTCTGGCCGCCCGACAATTCATGCGGATAGGCATCCAAGCGCCGCGAGGCATCTGGGATGCCTACAAGATCAAGCAGCCGCTTGGCTTCGATGCGCGCAGCTTGCCCCACCATCTTCCTGTGCAACGCGAGTGCTTCCGTGATCTGCTTGCCAATCTTGTGCACGGGATTGAGGCTACTTGCCGGGTCTTGGAAGATCATCGCGATGCGCCCGCCACGCACTTTCTCAAGCACCGCAGGCGGCGCACCGATCAATTCCTGGCCATCCAGCACGACGCTGCCACTGATACGCGCTTTGCCGGGCAATAGCCCAAGGGCGGCCAACCAAGTCACGGACTTGCCGCAGCCGCTTTCGCCGACAAGCCCAACCGCTTCACCCTTCGCGATTGAAAGGTCGATGCCCCGCAGGGCGGGCGCTCCGTCAAAAGCAACCGAAAGCCCGGTGAGGCTGACCAGCGGCTTCACGCGCCAACACGCAAATTGCCAGGGCCAAACATCATCGCCCAGCCAGAGGAGGCGCGCCATTCGACATTGCGCCGCTTGGCGGTGAAGGCCGCCGCATGGTGAAGCGTGATGTAGCCGGGGTCTTCACGTTCAACGATAGTTAGTACGCGGCGGAACAGTTCACGTCGGCGGTTCAGGTCGATTTCAGCCTCCAGCGCGGTTGAGGCTTGATTGAATTCGGCACTCGCCCATTCGCCATTGCGCTCAGCCTCGGTATTGGGGCCAAAGCTGCGGAGAAGCCCCGCCACCGGATCG
This sequence comes from Roseomonas sp., assembly GCA_040398485.1. GTDB lineage: Bacteria > Pseudomonadota > Alphaproteobacteria > Acetobacterales > Acetobacteraceae > Neoroseomonas. The sequence goes on from JBBAUC010000171.1 coordinate 3,305, forward strand.
CCGAAGACGGAGGTATTGGACCAATCGCGCACACCGCGGCCAGGCGTGCGTTCCGTCACCTGAGCAAAATTTTCCTTCATTTCGATGACAACATTGATGCCGACACTGCGCCACATCTCAACCATGATCTGCGCATTGGCGACCTGATTGGTGTAGTAGTTGTTGAGCAAGCGATAGGGGATGGGCTGGCCGCGATAATTGGCTTCACGCAGCAGTCGGCGCGCCTCGGCAGGGTCAAAGCGGGGGTTCTCCCAATCCGCCAGATACATCTCCCCATAGCTTTCCATTTGCATGCCGCGCGGGATTTTGGTGCGGCCAGCCCAAAGCGCGTCCACCAGAACTTGCCGGTCTATGGCATGCGTCATGGCGCGGCGGATGCGCGCATCAGCAAGCACGGGATGCGTCTTATCGAAAGCGAGTTTGCGGATATTGTTGATGGGGCTTCCCAAAACCTCAAAACGCGGATTGCGTTCCACCACCGTGATTTGATCGGGCGGCACATCGCAGGCGAAATCATATTCACCTGAAAAAAGCCCGTTGAGTCGCCCGGAAACTTCAGGAACTTCAACGAAGCGCAGGCGCCGTGCTGGTGGGCGGCCGCCCCAATATTCATCATGCGCTTCAAGAACCAGAAGCGTATCCGGGCGGAATTCCGCGATACGATAAGGGCCGGTGCCAGTTGGCGTGCGGCCCCAGGAGAGCCAGCTTTCGGAACGTCCAAAGGCAACGCGTGACAGGATTGCGCCCACACTCTGGGCGATGCGTCCTTCCAAGGTAACATCGGGAAGCCGATTGACAAAGCGAATGGTCTGCTGATCCAGGATCTCGATCCGCTCAAGCCCTGGATAAGTGCGCCGGCCAACGGCAACAACTTCCGCGGGCGGTTCCTTCGTGGCGGTCCCAGCCAGCACGGTGCTGCGCCCGGCGCCAGTCGCGCCTTGCGTGCCGAAAAGACGTTCGTTGAAGGAAAAGACCACATCTTCGGCCGTTAGTAGACTGCCATCGTGGAACTTGACATTCTGCCGCAAGGTAAGGTCGAGCGTGCGCGCATCAACGCGCTTCCAAGATGTGGCCAATCCAGGCACCAGGGCGGCATTATTGAGCCAATCCGTGCCAATCAATTGTTCCGAGTAAAGCCCATGAATACGAAAGCCGACATTGGATTGTTCGCGTGGCGGCTCAAACGTATTGGAATTGGATAAGCGCTGCACCGCTATCGTCAAGACGGGGCGATTATCCGCCTGCGCAAGCGCGGGTGCCGCAAGAAGGCCAGGTGCCAGCAAGGCGGCACGGCGAGAGATCAGCATAAGTTAGGCTCCCCAATTTGAAGCACGGAAATCCATCACGAAGCTTGGCCCGGCTTTCCAGCGGATATCACGGCGTTTGGCGGTAAAATTCCCATTGCGGTGCAAGACCGTGTAGCCAGGATCTTCCCGTTCCACGATCTGCAACATGCGCGCCCAGGCTTGGCGGCGCGCTGCCCGATCAACGCTGGATTGCAGGAAGTCGCCAAGTGTGGCGAATTCATCATTGCGCCATTCGCCATTATTCCAGGTGGCGCCGTTACGGCCCCAATTAGGAACGATTTGCGCAACCGGATCGGGTAGGGACGCCGTCTGCGACCAATCGCGAATGGCACGTGTGGGCGTACGCGCCGTGATCTGTCCCCAATTCTCCTGCATCTGAAGCTGGACATTCAAGCCAGCCGCGCGCCACCCCTCCACAAGGATCTGCGCCGTGGCAGTTTGATTGGTGTAGTAGTTATTCAGTGCGCGGTAGGGAATGGGTTCGCCACGATAATTGGCTTCCCGCAGCAACCGCCGGGCTTCCGCAAGATCGAAGCGCGGCGCTTCATGTTCGCCAATAAACATATCGGCATAGTATTCCCAATTGAGCCCACGGGGTACGTTCACCCGGCCACCCCAAAGCGCATCAATAACGGCCTGCCGATCAATACTATGCGTGAGAGCCCGGCGTATCAGCGGGTTCGAAAGCACCGCATGGGTCTTATCGAATACCGTGATTCGCGTATTGTTGATGATACCGCCGGCAACTTCGAAACGCGGATTCCGTTCGATGGTTGCGATCTGGTCGGGCGGAATATCGCAGGCAAAATCAACTTCGCCCGAAAGAAGCGCATTGATGCGGCTTGAGACTTCGGGGATTTCCACAAAACGAAGTCGGCGGATTGGGGGCCGGCCAGCCCAATGGCCATCAAAGGCATCCAGGACCAGAATGCGATCTGGGTTGAATTCCGTGACCATATAGGGCCCGGTGCCAATAGGGCGACGCGCCCAATCCTGCCAGCTGCGCGCCGCGGCGAAAGCGCGGGGATTGGCAATGACACTGGCCGTCCGCGCCATCTGGCCTTCCAGCGTCAGATCAGGTGTCTTATTGATGAAGCGAACGGTGTGGCTATCCACCACCTCCATACGTTCAAAGCCGGGGAAGCTGCGACGCGCAATCTGCGTGGCACCCGGGGGTGGTTCCTTGCCAAGTGGACCACCGCCCCACATGCGATCCGGCCCAAAGGAAAACACAACATCCTCAGCCGTAAAGGCATCGCCATTATGGAACCGCACGTCCCGCCGTAGTGAGAATTCAACGACATTGTCGCTGATACGACGCCAGCTGGTGGCGAGACCTGGCTGGAGCGACATATCGCCGATCCAGTCCGTATCAATCAATGGTTCGACGAAATTGCGGAAGATGCGCGACCCGACATTGGATTGTTCGGCCATCATCTCAAGCATATTGCTTGTCGTGATTTCCTGTACCGCAATGCTGATGACCGGGCGCGTATCTGCTTGCGCCAGTGCTGGCGCGGAAAGCGGCGCAGCAAGAAGGGCTGCCGGCGCCTTCAGTAAAATACGACGATGCATCATGACATCAATTCCCGAAATTGCCGGGCCGGAAATCCATCGCGAAGGCCGGGCTTGCTTTCCAAACTGTATCGCGGCGCTTTGCGGTAAAGGTCGCATTCTGGTGTAGAACCATGAAGGCGGGGTCTTCACGCTCTGCGATTTCAAGCATGCGACGGAATGCGGCACGACGGCGTTGGCGATCTGTACTCGTTTCCAGTTCACCGGATAGGCGATTGAATTCCTCATTCGTCCATTCGCCAACCTGTTGCTGTTGGCCGCTTGGCCCATGCTGGTTCACGATAGACGAAACCGGGTCATTGAAGGGTGCGCTATTCGACCAATCTCGCACTGCACGCGGTGTTTCGCGGGAGAAGATCTGCGCCCAATTCTCGCGCATTTCGAGCTGCACATTCAGGCCAGCCTGCCGCCACATTTCAACCAGTACCTGCGCGGTCGCGTTCTGGTTTGTGTAGTAGTTGTTCAGCAGGCGATAGGGGATGGGATCACCGCGGTAATTCGCCTCCCGCAGCAGGCGCCTTGCCTCGTTCAGGTTGAAGGCGGGTACGGACCAATCCGCATGGAACATTTCACCATAATATTCCCACTGCAGGCCCTTCGGCACCACGGTGCGGCCTGCCCAAAGGCTGTCCACAATCGCTTGACGATCAATGGCATGGGTCATGGCGCGACGAATGCGCGGATCACGCAAATGCGGGTGGTTCTTGTCGAACACGGTCAGGCGATGATTGAGGATAGTGCCACCCTGCACTTCAAAGGCCCGGTTGCGTTCAATGCTGCTAATTTGATCGGGCGGCATATCACACGCGAATTGATATTCACCGGAAAGCAAACCATTTAGCCGGGAAGCAACTTCTGGCACTTCCACAAAACGGATCTGGCGCAGCGGCGGACGCCCGCCCCAATATTGATCATGGGCCACAAGCGTAAGCGAAACATCGGGGCGGAATTCCGCAACCATATAGGGCCCGGTCGTGATTGGCTTGCGTGCCCAATCAAGCCAGCTGCCCGCTTCCATGAAGCCACGGCGAGAGCAGATGTCGCTACCATAGCGCGCAAGCCTGCCTTCCAAGGTGACATCAGGCGTCCGATTGATGAAG
>JBBAUC010000172.1:0-7268 GCA_040398485.1 Roseomonas sp.
AACAAGCCAAGGACGCGCAGGGGAAGGGTCCATAGGCAAGGCTCAAAGGGGGCGTTTTCCCAGGGGCCTAGGGTTGCGAAAATCGGTGATCCAGCCTGCCCTGGCCGATCTCGCCGAGGCACCGCGTAACGCCGAGATTCTGTCCTAAGCGGGCAAGTGTTGCCAAAAACCCACCAATAAGGGGCAAATTAAGGGCCCGCCGCCGCTAAAAACCTGTTCCCAACCCCAACAGCCAATGTCCAGGAGCACTTTTTAGTAGCCTGATTGTGCCCCTCGTATCGCGCTTTTCAGCGGAACCGTGTATCCCCCCGCCATCATGACTTCGCCTGATTTGCGTGCCGATCAACCTCTCGACCCCCAGCGCGCCGCGCCCGGGGCTGAGCCATCGCGTGCCGAACCCCCGCCCAAACCCAAAAAACAAAAAAGCCGGCGCTTCAGCGTGTTGCGCTGGTTCTTCAGCCTGGTTGTGGCGGCGCTGCTGGCTGGCGGCATTGCGGCCTATGGCGCCTATCATCACTTCGCGCAGGATTTGCCGGATTACGGCTGGCTCGCGGAATATGAACCCCCGCAAATGAGCCGCATCTACGCCGCCGATAGCCGGCTGATGGCCGAATTGGCGCAGGAACGGCGCATCTTTGTCCCGATTGAGGCCATTCCGCAGCGTGTCCAGCAAGCCTTCATTTCGGCCGAGGATCAGCGCTTTCGCGAGCATACCGGCGTTGATCCCTTGGGCATTTTGCGCGCGGTGATGCAGGCTGCGGAACAATATGGCAGCGGGCGGCGCATGAGTGGTGCTTCCACCATCACCCAGCAAGTCGCAAAGAATATGTTGGTGGGTGCGGATCGGTCCTTCGCGCGCAAAGCGCGGGAGGCGATTCTGGCGCTCCGTATCGAAAAGGCGCTCAGCAAGGATCGCATCCTTGAATTATATCTGAACGAGATTTTCCTGGGCCAGCAGGCTTATGGTGTGGCCGCCGCCGCGCAGGTCTATTTCAACAAAAGCCTGGATGAATTGAACCTAGCCGAGACCGCCTATCTGGCAGTGCTACCCAAGGCGCCGAATAATTACCACCCGATCCGCCGTGCAGAAGCGGCCAAGGCGCGGCGCGATTGGGTGATTGAACGCATGCTGGACGACCGCGCGATCACGCCAGATGAAGCCCGCGCGGCCCGCGCGGAACCGCTGATGGCGCGGCCCACGCGCCGGCTGGACCAATTGCAGGTGGGGCAGCATTTCACCGAAGAAGTGCGGCGCGAAATGATCCAGCGCTTCGGCGTGGAGCAAACCACCATGGGTGGCTTGGTGGCGCGCACCAGCCTGGACCCCACCATCCAGGCCGCTGCCGAACGCTCCTTGCGCGATGGGCTGCTGAATTATGATCGCAGGCGGGGCGGCTGGCGTGGCGCGGTGACGCGCATTTCAGCCAGTACCACGGAATGGATGCCGGCGCTGGCCAATACGGCGCGCCCGGCTGGTGCTTTGCCTGAATGGCGCCTGGCCGTGGTGTTGGAAGTCAGGCCGCAAGAAGCGCGGCTTGGCTGGCTGGAACGGCGTGACCCTCGGCGCCCGGCGGATCCGCAACAAGGCACGCTTTACCTGGAAGAATTGCGCTCCTGGGCGCGGCCCGTTCTGCCCGATGGCCGCCTGGGCGCGGAACCACGCCGCATTCAGGATGTTGTGAATATCGGCGATGTCGTGCTGGTGGAAACCCTGCCGGCGGAAGCCGCGCAGCGTAATCGCCCGGCGCGGCCGGAACGGCTGACGATCAGGCAAATTCCGTTGATAGAAGGCGCGGTGGTAGCGCTTGACCCGCAAACCGGGCGCGTGATCGCCATGGTGGGGGGCTGGTCGCTCGAAAAATCCTGGTTCAATCGCGCAACCCAAGCGCAGCGCCAGCCGGGGTCTTCCTTCAAGCCCTTTGTTTATGTCGCCGCATTTGAAAAAGGCATTCCGCCCAATCAGGAAATCCCTGATGAGCCAATTGAAATAATGACGCCGCAAGGGCTGTGGAAGCCGCAGAACTACATCACTAACACTTATGGTGGCTGGGTGACGATGCGTAGCGCCATGGAACGCAGCCTCAATCTGGTAACGGTGCGCCTTGCGGATCATGTTGGCATGGCTTCGGTTTCCGAAGCGGCGCGTCGCTTTGGCGTGATTGACAATATGCCGCGCTATTTGGCCATGTCGCTCGGCGCTGGCGAAACCACGGTGCTGCGCATGGCCGCAGGATATGGTGCCTTTGCCAATGGCGGTTTTCGCGTAACGCCGACCCTGATTGATTCGGTGCAGGACAGGCGCGGGCGTGTGATCTGGCGCGCCGATCAGCGCGCCTGCGCCGCTTGTGCCTCAGGCCCGGAAGCGGGGCCGCCGCGGCTTGAAATGGGCGAAAGGCAGCGTGCGACAGACCCGATTTCGGCCTATCAGATGGTGAGCATCCTGGAAGGTGTTGTGCAACGCGGCACCGGCGCCAGCGCCATAGGGTCGCGCCTTGGCCGCCCGGTTGCCGGCAAGACCGGCACCACGGATGATTACAAGGATAATTGGTTCGTCGGCTTCACGCCGGATATCGTTGTCGCCGTTTGGATCGGCTTTGATGAACCGCGGAGCCTCGGCAAAGACGAAACCGGCGGCAGCAATGCGGCGCCGATTTTCCGTGATGTGGTGGGCGCGGCCCTGGCCGGCAGCCCGCCCGTGCCCTTCCGCCGCCCGGCAGGCATTACGTTGATGCGCGTGGCCTCTGGCAATGGCAGCATCATGGAACCCTTCCGCCCGGGGACCGAAAACAGCGCGCAACGCTGGCGCGATTCCTTCGGCCGTGATCGTGATCGCGATGATGGCGCCAGCTCTCGCGGTGGTTCAGGCGCGAACCGCCTCGACAGAGACCTCGGCGGGCTCTATTAGCCTCATCATGCGCGCTGACGCCCTTTCCCTGCACGAGCAGATCACCGCTTCGGTGGCCCTGCTGAGGAGGCATCTTTGACTGGGATGCCTCTGTCCGTCGTCTCGAAGAACTGAACGCGCGGGTCGAAGACTCCACGCTTTGGAATAATGCCGATGAGGCGGGGCGCGTCATGCGCGAACGCGGCCGGCTTTCTGACCAGATTGATGGCGTCAAGCGCCTGGAACGCGATGTGGAAGATGCGCTTGGCCTGATTGAATTGGCCGAAGCTGAAGGCGATGCCGATACCGCCAATGCCGCCGCCGCGGATTTGAAGCGCCTAGCGCAGGAAGCCAAAAAGCGGGAAATCGAAAGCCTGCTTTCCGGTGAAGCCGATGGCAATGACGCCTTTGTGGAAGTCAATTCCGGCAGCGGCGGCACGGAAGCCCAGGATTGGGCGGAAATGCTGATGCGCATGTATTCCCGCTGGGCAGAACAGCATGGCTACAAGGTGGTGTTGACGGAAGAAAGCCCGGGCGAACAGGCCGGGCTGAAATCCGCAACCATTCAAGTCACCGGCCCCAATGCCTATGGCTGGCTCAAGACCGAAAGCGGCGTGCATCGGTTGGTGCGCATCAGCCCCTTCGATTCCGCGGCGCGCCGCCATACCAGCTTTGCGTCGGTTTATGTCTTCCCGGTGGTGGATGATAAGATCGAGATCGAGATCAACCCCGCCGATCTTAGGACTGATACCTTCCGCGCTTCCGGCGCCGGCGGGCAGCATGTGAACAAGACCGAATCAGGCGTGCGCTTCACTCATATCCCGACCGGGATTGTGGCGGCTTCCACCCAGGATCGCAGCCAGCATCGCAACCGCGTCATCGCCATGGGCATGCTGAAGGCGCGTTTGTATGAATTGGAATTGAAAAAGCGCGAAGCCGTGACGGCCGCCACCGAAGCCGGCAAGACCGATATCGGCTGGGGCCATCAAATCCGCAGCTATGTGCTTCAGCCCTATCAGATGGTGAAGGATCTGCGCACCGGCGTTGAAAAGGGCAATCCAGCCGCGGTGCTGGATGGGGAATTGGATGAATTCCTCGCGGCTTCCTTGGCCTCTCGGGTAGGGGCGACGCGCAGCGAGGCCAGCGCCAACGCGCTATAAGGGCTTGAGCTTTCACGGCCGGCCCATTCAGGCTTAAAACCGTCCCGTGCTTGCCTTCCTCGCCCTTTGCCTGCCGATTTTCGCGGTGGTGGCCTTTGGTTTCGCCGCGGCGAAGCGCAAATGGATGCCGCCCACGGCGATGGAAGCGATTGGGCTTTTCAGCTTCAACGTCGCCTTGCCGGCCATGCTGTTCAAGCTGATGGCCGCGCAGCCTTTGCGCGAAAGCTTTGATCTCATTTATTTCAGTGGCTATCTGGGCGCCTGCCTTGCCATCTTCGCCGTGGTGATGCTGATCGGGCGGGTGGCGCGCGGCAATATCCGCATCGGTTCCGCCTTTGGCGCTGCCGCTGCCATGGGCAATGTCGGCTATCTGGCGCCACCGCTCATGCTGCCCATGCTGGGGCCGCGCATTGCGGGGCCGGTCGCCATGGCGATTGTGGCTGAAGTGGCGGTGATTATCGCGCTTGGGTCCATGCTGATGGCGCCCTCGGCGAAGGGTGAGGGTCTCAAGGCCGTGATGGCCGGGCTGCGCGGCTTGATGCGCAATCCGGTGATCCTTTCCATCGCCCTTGGCGCCTTGTCTGCCGGGTTGGAATTGCCCATCCCGGCGCCGATTGAACGCTTCTTGTCCTTCCTGGGTAATGCTGCCGGGCCGACGGCGCTTTTCGCGCTGGGTGGAACGCTGGCGCGGTTGAAGATTGGTGGGCAGCTTTTCGCGGTGGCCTTTGGCATTACGGCGGCGAAGCTATTCATCTACCCCGCGCTGGTGTGGTTTGTGCTGGGAAGCTGGTTGGCGCTTGATCCCTTCTGGGTGATTTGCGGCGTGCTGCTGGCCGCCATGCCCACCGCGACCAACGCCTATTTGCTTGCGCAACGCCAAGGTGTTGGGGCGGACGAAGCCTCGGCTGCGGTGCTGTTCACTACCATCATCGCATCCATCGCCTTCCCCGCCACGGCTTGGCTGTTGGACGTGCCGGTGCCGTGAACTGGTTCACGCTTGGCGGGCGTGCAGCTTCGCAATAGACTCAGCCCTTCTTACTGCAACGGAGACTTCCCCATTATGTCGAGTGCCGCTGAAAGCGCGCCAAGCTGGCATGGCATCGTCCGCCAGGCCCTGAAGGACAATAATGTCCGGCTGGTCACCTATGTGCCGGATAATGTGCTGCGCCCCCTGATTGAGGGCTGCCATGCCGATCCCTTCTTCACCACCTTCCCCGCCGCGCGCGAGGAAGAAGCCATTGGCATCGTCGCTGGCGCCACCATGGCGGGCATGCGCGGCATTGTGCTGATGCAGACATCGGGCTTCGCGACCCTGCCGAATGTGCTGGCCTCGCTCGTTGTTGCCAGCCAAATCCCGGTGCTGATGCTGGTGAGCGAACGCGGCACGCTGGGTGAATTCAATCCCGGCCAGGCGATTGTCTGCCGCACCATGCGCCCGATTCTGGACAGCATGGGCATTGAACACCACACGCTATCGCGCCTGGATGAAGCCGCTTTCATCGCGGATCGCACCATGCGCCAGGCCTTCGCCACGCGCTGGCCGGCTTGCCTTATTGTCTCGCCATTGATCGCAGGGGGGCGCAAGTGATGGAAGAACGTCGCAATACGCAGGTGATGAACCGCGCGGCGCTGACCAAGCGCGTGGTGGGCAAGCTGACGAAGCAGGAAGCCGTGATTGGCGGGATCGGCAATTCCAATTGGGATCTTTGGGGTTCCGGCCATCGTGCCGAGAACTTCTACATGCTGGGCAGCATGGGATTGGCTGCGCCGATTGCCATGGGGGTTGCGATTGCACAGCCGGAACGGCGCGTTTTTGCTTTGGAAGGCGATGGATCACTGCTGATGCAGTTGGGCTGTCTTTCCACCATTGCCGCACAGGCGCCGAAGAATCTGATTGTCATCATTTGGGACAATGGGATTTATCAGATCACCGGCGGCCAGGGCACACCGGCGGCGAAAGCCGGCACGGATTTGATTGCGATTGCGCGCGCCTCTGGCGTTGCTTCCGCTCATTGGGCGGCGGATGAGGCGGAATTCGATGCGCTGATTGACCGCGCCCTTGCCACCGATGGCCCGCATGTGATCGGCGCGCGGATTGATAATGAACCCGGCAAGACGCAAACGGACCGCGACCCGATCCGCTTCCGTGAGACCTTTATGCGCGGGATGGCGGCTAAGCTGGGTTAGGACACACCGGCAGGCGTAGGGTGAGGTTGGGCCAGGCGGAGACGCTTGACCCTTTTGGTGCGTGTGGGGCGGACGCGTCAGAGGCCCTGGATTTCGTGAACAAGTATTCGCCCGCGCTCATGCCAGGCCAGATGGCCAGTGCGCGGGCAAAAGCACGGTCCTGTAATTACAACCCGATCGGGCGCAAAATGTTGGAGTATTGGCGTGCCCCCATCCGCGGACAAAAGCTGCAGTAGTGAACCATGTTCGCCCGTACCTTTGGCGGATTTTGAAAAAAAGAACCTTCCGCTTGGATGCCATGCAACATCACCAACGGGTTCAAATTCGCCAACAAATCCAGCTAAACGCGCACCAGATGTCGCATCCCAAACCCGAATGGACTCCTCCTCTCGCGGGTGAGTGAGGCCGTTGGCTCCACTTGCCAAGCGATCGCCAGTCGGTGACCAGGCCAAAGATCTAATGCCCGGTACATGCGCAGGAAAGCTCAGCAGTTTTTTCAATGAAGGAAGGCTATAAATTGCTAATTCATCTGGCGAAATAACTGCACGGGGTGAGTAGATGGCGACCGCAAGGCGGTTATCAAAACTCGGGGTAGGCCGAGACCATGATCCACCTTCGCCTGACCCAAGAAGTTTCCCGCTCTCTCCATCAAAGACATAAGCAAAGATTCGGTGAGACCCGGAAACCCTGGCGCCAAACCTGATGAAGACAAATCGCCCATCCGGCGACACAGCCAAATCCTGGTCATTCCGGCGCTGCTGAAGCGCGAAGTCATTTGGCGTGCCTTGCAGTTCCGGAATCGAAATGGGCAAAAGCTGTGAGTTCCGAACTATTCTTCCGGTGTCCATTTCAAAAGCCGAAAAGGCCGGTGGGTTTTCGTTGCTTCCCGGATCAACCCGTTTTGAGGCGATTAATTCCCGCCCACTCGCGGAAAAGCCAAAGGCTCGGGAGCCAATCGCACTCATGATTCTAAAGCGCACCAGCAAACGCCACGTCGCTGTGTCAATCACGTTCAGGAAGTTACCGAGCCCATTCAC
>JBBAUC010000173.1:0-7221 GCA_040398485.1 Roseomonas sp.
CAATATCGCGATCATACCACATATTGATGGCGCCCGAGGCACCCGCGGCCACCGCAATGCAAAGAATGGCAATCACGGCCAGCACGGGATTCAAATACCCCGGCGCGACCAGCAGCCCCGCGACGGCGCTGAACACCACAAGCGACATGACGCGCGGCTTCAGCAGCGCGACCCAATCGCTCACTTCCGAGATATTGTAGGAAACAGGAAGGGGGGCCGCGCCCCCCTTGCCGTCTTCGATGACTGAATCGCTCATCGTTACCTCATAGGCCTCGCAGCCTTAGCGCATGCGAGGAATTTCCTCAAAAGTGTGGAAGGGCGGCGGCGAGGCAACTTGCCATTCCAAAGTCGTCGCACCTGCACCCCAGGGATTGGCTGCAGCCTTGGCGCCCGAGCGCATGGTCACCCATACGATGTAGAAGAAGAACACGAAGGACGCCACCGAGATCAAGGAACCGATGGAGGCGACAAAGTTCCACCCCCAGAAGGCCTCTGGATAATCCGGGTAGCGACGCGGCATGCCCTGATTGCCCGAAAAATGCATCGGGAAGAAGGTCAGGTTCACGCCGATGAAGGTCATCCAAAAATGGATCTTGCCGAGCGTTTCCGGATATTGCCGGCCGCACATCTTGCCGATCCAGTAATAGAAGCCGGCATAGATCGAAAACACCGCACCCAGCGACAACACGTAATGGAAATGCGCCACCACGTAATAGGTATTGTGCAGCACCTGATCGATGCCCGCATTGGCCAGCACCACGCCAGTGACGCCACCCACGGTGAACAGGAAGATGAAGCCAATGGCAAATAGCATTGGCGTATCAAGTCGCATCGAACCGCCCCACATGGTCGCGATCCAGGAGAAGATCTTCACGCCGGTCGGCACCGCGATCACCATGGTAGCCGCCATGAAGTAGGCGCGCGTGTCCACATCCATGCCAGATGTGTACATGTGGTGCGCCCAGACCAGGAAGCCCACAAAGCCAATCGCCACCATCGCGTAGGCCATGCCGAGGTAACCGAACACGGGCTTGCGGCTGAAGGTCGAAATGATGTGGCTGATAATGCCGAAGCCCGGCAAGATCATGATGTAGACTTCCGGATGGCCAAAGAACCAGAACAGATGCTGGAACAGCACCGGGTCCCCACCACCTTCAGGGCGGAAGAAGGACGTGCCGAAATTGCGGTCCGTGATCAGCATGGTGATCGCACCCGCCAGCACCGGCACCGCCAGCAGCAGCAGGAAGGCCGTGACCAGCATGGACCAAACGAACAGCGGCATCCTGTGCAGCGTCATGCCAGGGGCGCGCATGTTGAAGATGGTGGTGATGAAGTTGGCCGCGCCCATGATGGAAGAAGCGCCCGCCAGGTGCAGCGAAAACAGCGCTAAATCCATCGCCGGGCCGGAATGGAAGGTGCTGTCAGACAGTGGCGGATAGATCGTCCAGCCCGCGCCCGGGCCTTCACCCACGAAAAGGCTTGCCGCCAGCAGCATGAAGGCCGGCACCAGCAACCAGAAGGAGACGTTGTTCATGCGTGGGAAGGCCATATCCGGCGCCCCGATCATGATCGGCACGAACCAATTGCCGAAACCACCAATCAGCGCGGGCATGACCACGAAGAACACCATGATCAGGCCATGGGCCGAAATATAGGCATTCCACATCTGGCCATCAGAGAAAATCTGCATGCCGGGATACATCAGCTCAATACGCATCAGCAGCGAAATGCCAATCCCCACCACCGCCGCAACCAGCGCGAAGATGATGTAGAGCGTGCCGATATCCTTGTGGTTCGTTGAAAAGAACCAGCGGGCCACAAAGCCCGGCTTGTGATCGTGATGATCGTCGTGATGGGCGTACGAAGCGTTTGCCATGTTTTTCTTCCCTGAGCCGCGCCTTACCGGCGGGCCTCCGCGATCTGAAGTTGTTCCTGAGAAGCGGGCGCGGCGGCAATCACCGGCGCGCTACCATCAGCCTGGGCAAAGCGCTTTTGCGCATCGGCAACCCAGGTGTCGAACTCGGCGCGCGGCAGGGCGCGCACGGCAATCGGCATGAACCAGTGATTCGTGCCGCAAATCTGATTGCACTGCCCGTAGAAAATACCGGGGCGATCCGCGCGCATCCAGGTTTCCAGCGTACGGCCCGGGATGGTGTATTTCTGGATACCAAGCGCCGGCACAAAGAAGGAATGGATCACATCATGCCCCGTGGTCAGCACGCGGATACTGGCCCCAACCGGGATCACCAGTTCGTTATCAACCGAAAGCTTGAAAATCTGGCCCGGCTTCAGATCGGCTTCCTGGATTGGGTAGCTGTCAAAGGTGAAGTTCCCGTGATCCGAATAGGTGTAATTCCAATACCACTGACGGCCCTGCACGGTGATCGTCATATCCGCATCCACCGCGCGGTCCTGGAAATACAGCAAGCGGAAGCCGGGGATGGCGATGACCAAAAGGATCAGCACCGGGATCACGGTCCAGGCGATTTCCAAGCCAGTGTGGTGACTGGTCGTGGACGGGACCGGGTTGCGTTCTTCGCGGAAGCGCCACACGCAATAGGCCAGCAGCACCAGCACGAAAATCGTAATGCCGACGATGATGGCGAAGACCATGCTGTTGAAGGAAGAAATACGTTCCTTCACCACCCCGCCCGAGGGCTGCAAGCCCATGCCCCAAGCCGCCGGCGCACCAACCATGCTCTCTGCCAAGGCAGGTACAGCCAGTACCAAACCCATCGCCAAAGCAGCCACGCCAGCCATAAGCCGACCAAGGCCGACTGCGCGGCACTTTGCCATGAAAACCTTCATCAACCCATCCCTTATCGGTCGTGAAAACCACGCCGTTTCAAGACATTAACCCTCAGATTACCAAGGGCCCGAGCCCGATGGCCTAACTTTCAGCGGAACATAATCGGCGCTCCCGCACCGCACAAGGGCGGGAATGCACAAAAGCGGGATAATCCGCGCCGCGCCGCCTCAGGCCTCGCCCTCGGCCGCTTCTTCCTCACTGATGTGATCAACCATATCCGCCAGCATGGACCGGATATGCTCATCGCCGACCACATAAAACACCTGCCGCCCGCGCCGATCCGCTTGTAACAATCGCGCCGCCCGCAACAGCCGCAAATGATGCGAGACGAGGGAGGCGGAAATACCGAGCTTTTCCGCCATTTCATTCACCGCCGCCGGCGCGTCCCGGCAGGCGAGGATGATCTTGAGGCGTGTTGGATCGCTCATCAGCCGAAAGATTTCGGCCAATTCCACCACCATATCATCGCCAATCCGAAAGCGCCCGCGCATGGGATCATCGCCCCTGTTCCAGGCGCAACATGGCGCCGAGGCCTTGGGTTAGGCAAGGCCACACCCATAAAAGGGCTTGACGGCGGGGGCCGCAGGGCCAAGATAATCCACAGAATAAGTATCTGAAAAAAAAGGAATATATGCAGAAGTGAACAGGTGTTCAGCCATTACACGCCGGGTTCTTGGCCTCGGGCTTTTTGCGCTGACCCCGCTGCCGGCCCGCGGGCAGGCCCGCCCCCAGCCGCGCGCGCTGGCGACTGTTGGCATGGTGGGCGATCTGGTCCGCGACATTGGCGGGGGCGGCATCCGGGCGGAAACCCTGATCAATGAGGGGGTGGACCCGCATCTGTTCCGCCCGACGCGGGCTGATATCGCCCGGCTTCTCGGCGCCGATATCCTGTTTGCGAATGGTCATCGCCTGGAAGGCCGCATGGGCGATGTGCTGGCGCGCGCTGCCGCCAATGGCAAGCCGGTGGTGCTGGTGGCGGAAAGCCTGCCGCGCTCAAAACTGCGCGCCAATCCGGAATATCCGGACGCGGCCGACCCGCATGTCTGGATGGACCCGGTTTTGTGGGCCGAGGCCGCGGGCAGTATCGCCGCCGGCCTCTCCCGCCTGATCCCCGATCAGGCCAGCGTCTTTGCTGCCAACCTTGCCGCGCTTCGCACCCGGCTTGCCGCCCTACATGAATATGGCGCGCGGGTGATGGCGAGCATTCCACCCCGCCAGCGCCTGCTGGTCACGGCGCATGACGCTTTCGGCTATTTCGCCGCGCGTTATGGGCTGGAAGTGGACAGCATCCAGGGGCTTTCCACCGAATCGGAAGCCAATCTGGCGCGCATTGAAGCGCTGGTGCGCGGCCTGGTTGAAAGGCGCATCCCGGCGGTCTTCGCCGAAAGTTCGGTCCCCGATCGCGCGGTGCGGGCGCTGATTGAAGGGGCCGGCGCGCGCGGCCAGCGTGTGGCTTTGGGCGGCACGCTGTTTTCCGATTCCATGGGCAAGCCTGGCACTTATGAAGGCACCTATCACGGCATGCTGGACCATAACTTCACCATCATCGCCCGGGCGCTTGGCGGCGAGGCGCCGGCACGCGGCATGCTCGGCAGGCTCAGCACTTCATGAGCCAGAACACGACAACGCCAGCACCCCTCGCCATCACGCACCTGACCGTCGCTTATGGCGACAAGACCGTGCTGTGGGACATTACCTGGCAAGCCACGCCGGGGCTGACCGCGATTGTTGGGCCCAATGGCGCGGGCAAATCCACGCTGCTGCGCGCTGCCCTTGGCCTGATCCCGAGCATCGCTGGTGAGGCGCGGTTTTTTGGCCGTGGGCTGGATGAAGTGCGCAACCGCGTTGGTTACCTTCCACAACGTGCTTCGGTAGATTGGGAGTTTCCGGCAACCGCGCTCGATGTCGTTTGCATGTCGCGCTATCCGCGCATGCGCTGGTGGGGCCGCGTGCCGAAGGCCGAACGTGAAGCAGCACGCGGCGCGCTGGATCAGGTGGGGCTGGCTGATCTTGCTGATCGGCAAATCGGACGTTTGTCGGGCGGGCAGCAGCAGCGTGTGTTTTTGGCGCGCGCGCTGGCGCAGGATGCTGATCTTTATCTGATGGATGAACCCTTCGCCGCGGTTGATGCGGCAACGGAACAGGCGATCATCGCCGTGCTGCGCCGCGTGGTAGCAGCTGGCCGCAGCGTGATTGCCGTGCATCATGATCTTTCAACCGTGCCATCCTATTTCGATCAGGTGCTGCTGTTGAATGGCCGCGCTGTTGCGGCAGGCAATGTGAAATCCGTCTTCACGCCCGATGCGATTGCGCGCGCCTATGGCGGGCGGTTGAATGTGCTGGAACAGGCCGTCGCCGAAGGCGGGCTGCAGTGATCCTTGGCTATAACACGCTGGTAGTGCTGGCGGGTTGTTCCTTACTGGGGCTTGCCTGCGGCACGGTCGGCGCTTTCGCGCTGCTGCGCGGGCGCGCGCTGATGGCCGATGCAGTTGGCCATGCCGCTTTGCCCGGCGTGGTGCTGGCGGCGATGATTGTGGCCACACTGGGCGGCAATCCGCGTGCACTGCCGCCCTTGCTCGCGGGGGCGCTGGTGGCGGGCGTGCTGGGCGTGCTTGCGGTGCAAACGCTGACGCGCGGCGGACGCATTCGCGAAGACGCCGCCATCGCGATTGTGTTGTCGAGCTTTTATGCTCTCGGCGTCGCCCTGCTGTCTCATGTGCAGACCATGCCGCAGGCAGCGCAGGCGGGGCTTGGCAAATTCATTCTGGGGCAGGCAGCTGCGATGCGCGCGGAAGATGCGCTTTGGGCCGGCGGCATTGCGGCGTTCTGCGTGCTGATTTGCCTGGTGCTGTTCCAACGCCTGCGCGCCGCGTGTTTTGACCCTGACTATGCGCGCGTCATGGGGCTTTCAGTCGCGCGCACGGATCTCGCGCTACTCGGGCTGATTGTGATTGTCGCGGTGGCGGGCTTGCAGGCGGTGGGGCTGGTGCTGGTGGTGGCGTTGCTCATTCTGCCGGCGGCGACGGCGCGTTTGCTCACGCATCGGCTGCCAGTGCTGCTGCTGGTCTCGGCGCTGCTGGGTGCGCTGGCAGGGGCTTTGGGCGCAGCCGCTTCAGCCTTTGAACCGGAATGGCCAACAGGCGCGGCGGTGGTGTTGGCGGGGGCGATGTTCTTCACGCTCGCGCTGCTTCTGGCGCCGGAACGGGGCTTGCTGCCGGAAGCCTGGCGCCGCGCGCATCGGCGCATTGCCGCGACGGAATCGCATTTCCTGCGCGCTGCCTGGGAAGCGCAGGAAGCGGCCGGCGCAGGCCCTGGCACGGCAGGGGATCGCTGGACGCCGATTGCAGCCTTGGCGGCGGCGCGCGGCTGGACTGAAGCTTATGCGTCGCGCCTTGCGCTATGGCTTGCGCTGCGCGGGCTGGTGGCGCGGGCGGATCGGGAAATTCACCTGACCCCGCGCGGTGCCGCTGCCGCAAGGCGCGCTGTGCGCGCGCATCGCGCGGTGGAGCTGCATCTGCTGGGCCTTGGCGCCACCGATATTGCTGGGGCGGATCGGTTGGCGGATCTGGTGGAACACGGCCTGCCGGCAGAAATGGCGACGCGGTTGTTGGCGGAGCCTTCCTCCCTGCCGGCCTCGCCACATGCTTTGGGTTCAAAAACGTGACGGTGACGGATTTCCTCAGGCTCGATCTGCCCGCGCTGCTCGCTGCGATTCTCGCCTGCGGGAGTTGCGGCCTGCTTGGTTCGTTTTTGTTATTGAGGCGCGATAGTCTTTTGGGCGATGCGCTATCCCATGCGGTACTGCCTGGCATCATTGCAGGCTTCGCGATCACTGGCGCGCGGGCGGGCTTGCCCATGCTGCTGGGCGCGTTGGCGGCCGCCCTTTTGGCGGTATTCCTGATTGGCCTGGTGCGGCGCGTGGCGCGGTTGGAATCGGGCGCAGCGACGGGCGCGGTATTCACCAGTTTCTTCGCGCTTGGGCTGATGCTGATTGAAGCGACCGGCGCGCGCAGCGTTGATCTTGATCTTGATTGCGTGTTGTTCGGGCAATTGGAAAGCGTGGTCTGGCTGGAAGCGCAGGGTTTTGCATCACTGCTTGACCCGGTGGCGCTGGCCGCCTTGCCGCGCCAGTTATTCCTATTGGCGGCGGTGGCGGTGGTGCTGGCGGGGCTGGTCGCGCTGCTCTGGCGGCCTTTGCATTTGCTGTGTTTTGACCCCGATTACGCCGCCGCCATTGGCCTGCCGGCACGTGGTTTGGAATTGGCGCTGAATTTGATGGTGGCGGCAGCGGCGGTTGCGGCTTTTGAAGCGGTGGGCAGTATCCTGGTGGTGGCGATGCTGGTGTGCCCCGCGGCGGCGATACGCTTGCTGACGGATTCCTATCGCACGCAGGTGTTGGGTGGCGCGGCTTT
>JBBAUC010000174.1:0-7200 GCA_040398485.1 Roseomonas sp.
GTGAGACGCTGCATGAAGGCGCCGCGCAGCTTGCCGAATTGCGCGTGCTTGAACGGCGGCTTCGTGATGAATTGCTGCCGCATCAGGCCGCCGAGGAAAGCGCGCTTTACCCCGAAGCCGCCGCGCGGCTTGGCGGGCAGGACCCGCTTGGTGTCTTGCTGCGGATGCATACCGAAATCGAGGGGCTGGCGGATCGGTTTTCGAGCCTTTTGCCACTTGCCGAAGCGCCGGGGGGCTTTGCCGAAGTGGCACCGGCGCTCAGGCGCACTCTATTCGCGTTGGAAGCGCTGCTGGCGCTGCATCTGACCGCGGAGGAGGAGGCTTTGGCGGGCCTGACAGGGCCAGAGGAGGCAGCGCATACTTCCCCTCGCTAAACCTATCGTTTCTGGGCTAAAGCGCTTTCTGAGATGAGCACGCAGCCCCCCGAATCTGAAGCGCCGAGCCGCGACGGGCTTTGGCCCATGCCGCCTGGCCCGCCGCATGAGGAACGCCATTTCACGCAGAATGAGGTGGTGCGTGATCTGGTGATCGGCACTGCCGATGGCCTAACCGTGCCCTTTGCCCTGGCGGCGGCCTTGACAGGGGTGGTCGCGGCCAATCCGCTGATTGTCACGGCGGGTCTTGCGGAAATAGCGGCAGTCTGTGTTGCGATGGGGCTTGGCGGGTATCTGGCCGCGCGCACAGAGGCCGAGCATTTCACCGCCGAACGTCGGCGCGAAGAAGAAGAAACCGAAATCTACCCGGATCGCGAACGCTGGGAAGTGGCTGCGATTCTGCATCGCTATGGCGTGCGTGGTGATGCTTTGCGCATGGCGGTGGACAGCATCTGCGCCGATAAGCGCCGCTGGGTGGATTTCATGATGCGCTTCGAATTGGATTTGAAGGAACCGCAGCCCGATCGCGCGGCGCGGTCAGCGGTCACGATTGGCGGTGCCTATGTGGTGGGCGGGCTATTGCCGCTTTCGCCCTATATGCTGCTGGACAGCACGCAGCAGGCCTTGGTGATTTCCGCCTGCATTACCGGCGCAGCGCTGGCGGGCTTT
Organism: Roseomonas sp.; assembly: GCA_040398485.1. GTDB lineage: Bacteria > Pseudomonadota > Alphaproteobacteria > Acetobacterales > Acetobacteraceae > Neoroseomonas. Next base: position 1,044 of record JBBAUC010000174.1, read on the forward strand.
GGTTGGCTGAAAGCGAAAGCGACGGGCCTACCGGCAGGCCGCGGCGCGGCGCAGACGCTGTTGATCGGCGGGCTGGCCGCCGGTGTTGCTTATATGGTGGCGAAGCTGGTGGGCGGCTAAGCCCCGCGCGCCTCACAAGGCGCGATTGGCCCGCGCTACCACCGCTTCAAACAGCACCTGGCAGCCGGCCTCAGCCTCCTCCGGCATGATGCTTTCCGCTTCATTGTGCGAAAGCCCATCCTTGCAGGGCGTGAAGATCATCGCGGTTGGCACGGAACGCGCGACATAAACCGCATCATGGCCGGCGCCCGAGATGATCTCGCGCGAGGGCAAGCCAAGGCGCTTGGCGGCCTGGCGCACCAGATCAACGCAGGAAGCATCAAAGGGCTGAGCGGGGATGCGGAACAGCTCGGTCAATTCCAGTTTGCAGCCATTGGCCTCCACCAGCTTCCGCGCTTCTTCCGGGAAGCTTTCGGAAAGGCCCTGGATTTGCGCGTCTGACGGGTGGCGGAATTCGACGCTGAAGCGCACTTCGCCCGGCACCACATTGCGGCTGGCCGGTAGCACTTGCAGGAAGCCCACTGTGCCGCGGCCATCCTCACCCCGCGCGCGCATCAGTGCGTCTACGCGTTCAATCACGCGCGCGGCGGCCACCAGCGCATCGCGCCGCGCGGAAGGCGGCGTGGTGCCGGCGTGGCTGTCTTGCCCGATGATCACGGCATCATACCAAACCTGCGCCTGAGCACCGGTCACCACGCCAATCTGCTTGCCTTCACGTTCCAGGATCGGGCCTTGTTCGATATGCAATTCGAAATAGGCATCCGCCGGGAAAGGGGCGGCCTTATGCGGTCCCTTATAGCCAATGGAATCCAGCGCATCACCCACACTCACGCCATCCACATCGCGCAGTCCATAGGCTTTTTCCTGCGTATAGATGCCGGCCCAAACGCCGCTGCCCATCAGCGAATGGCCGAAGCGGCTGCCTTCCTCATCTGTCCAGTTCACCAATTCAATCGGCGCTTCGGTCACGATGTTCAGGTCATGGATGCTGCGCATCACCTCAAGCCCTGCAATTACCCCCAGCGCGCCATCGAATTTACCGCCGGTGGGTTGGCTATCGAGATGGCTGCCGAGAAGCACAGGCAGGCGCGCGGGATCGCGGCCTTCGCGGCGGGCGAACATATTGCCGATGGAATCAACGCGCACCGTCAGGCCAAGGGCTTCGCACCAGCCGCGAAACCGATCCCGCCCGGCCTTGTCCACATCGGTCAGCGTCAGGCGCTTCACGCCGCCCTTGGGCGTGGCGCCGATTGCGGCCATCGCCATCAGACTATCCCAAAGCCGCTTGCCATCAATGCGCTGATTTGTGCCGCTCATGTTCCGCTAATCCCTTGGCTTGCTTTCGCCCTGCCTTTGGCGCGCGCAGCGCGCCCTGTCCAGAGGTCAAGTGGCCCCTGGGGCGCCGGACCAGCGGGCGTTGCATCTTCCAGGCCCCCATGTGCATCTTACGGTCCAATCCTAACCCACGCCTGCCATCAGGAGAAACACCATGGCCCATGCGCTTGACGGTTCCGCCCCTGCCATTCTGCGAAACTCCGAATTGGATGCCGAAGCCGTGCGCGCCGCGCGGGTTGATCTGGCCGCCTGTTTCCGCATGGCGGCTCGGCTTGGCCTGCATGAGGGGATTTGCAACCATTTCTCCTTCGTAGTGCCCGGGCGCGATGATCTGTTCCTGGTCAACCCTTATGGCTGGGCCTTTTCGGAAATGACCGCATCGCGCCTGCTGGTTTGCGACTTCAAGGGCAATGTGGTGGCGGGCGAAGGCGTGCCGGAAGCGACCGCTTTCTACATCCATGCGCGCATGCATCTGAACAAGCCGCGCGCCAAGGCAGCGTTTCACACCCATATGCCGAACGCGACCGCCCTTGCCATGCTGGAAGGCCCGCCCTTGGCCTGGGCCGGGCAAAGCTCGCTGAAATTCTATGGCCGCACTTTGGTGGATGAGGATTACAACGGCCTTGCTTTGGATGAGAGTGAGGGCGACCGCATTGCCGCTTCCATCGGCGATGCCGATATCGTTTTCATGAAAAACCACGGCGTCATGGTGGTGGGGGCAACCGTGGCCGAAGCCTGGGATGATCTGTACTACCTGGAACGCGCTGCCGAAGCGCAGCGCCTGGCCATGTCCACCGGGCGCAAGCTGAAGCCCGTGCCGGCAGAGATGGCCGCGCGCACCTATGCGCAAATGCGCGAAGGTGATCGTGAAAGTGCGAAGCTGCATCTGGAAAGCATCAAGCGCATCCTGTCGCGTGAAGAGCCGGATTTCATGCATTGAATTCTGCCGCCACCCAGCGCGGCTTGCTTCTGCTGGTGATAACGACCGTCGGCTGGGGCATGAACTGGCCGGCGATGAAAGTGCTGCTGGCTGAATTGCCGCCGCTTACCACGCGCGCGATTGGCGGCGGCCTTGGCTTTATGGTGCTGCTGGGGGTGGTGCTGGCGCAAAGGCAAAGCCTTGTCGTGCCGCGCGCCATTTGGGGCAGGCTTACGCTGATTTCGCTTTTGAATGTTACGGCCTGGATGGGGCTTGCGAGTTTTTCGCTGCTGTGGCTTTCGGCGTCTGAGGCAACCATCATTTGCTACACCATGCCGGTCTGGGCTGCGGTTTTCGCCTGGTTGATCTTGGGGGAAAAGCCAAGCTTGGCGCGCATCCTGGCGCTGGTGCTGGCGCTATCGGGCTTGGTTTATCTGGTGCTGGGCAAAGGGCTTGATCTTGGGATTGCAAAGCTGCCCGGGGTGGCCTTGGGCTTGGGTTCGGCGGTGCTGTTTGCACTTGGTACGGTGCTCACGAAACGGATGCCGCTTGGTCTGCCGCCATCAAGTTCCGTTGCCTGGCAGGTGGGCATTGGTGTCGCACCGCTTTTCATCGCAGCGCTGATTTTCGATCCGCTGGATTTCAGCCATGTTTCTGCGCTGGGTGTTGGGCTGTTGATCTATGGCGGCGTTTTCGCGCTTGGGCTTTGCTATCTTTCCTGGTTCGCGGCGCTCAAGATGCTGCCGGCATCGCTTGCCTCACTCGGCACGGTCATCACGCCTGTAGTGGGCGTGTTGGGTGCTGCTCTGTTCCTGGGCGAGCCCTTTGGCCTCCGCGAAATTCTGGCGCTGGCCTTGGTATTGTCCGGCGTGGTGCTGGCGGTGCGCGGCTGAGCGCTTCAGTTAGCGCGGCACGTTCAGCTTGCTCAAGATCGGTCGCCATTGCGTATCGGAACGGCGGAGGAATTCGGCAAAATCCTCAGGCGAACCGCCGGCCAGGAATTGCCCTTCCGTGATCAGCCTTTCGCGAATTCTTTCATCCTTCAGCGCCTCATTCGCGGCGGCATTCACGCGCTGCACCACATCCTGCGGCGTGCGCGCGGGGGCAAGCAAACCAAACCAGCTCAATACATCCAGGCCAGGGGCGAATTCCGCGATGGAGGGCACATCCGGTGTTGAAGCAATGCGCCGCCCGCTGGTCCAGGCAATCATTCTGCCGCGGCCATCACGATGCACGGGCTGGGCTGTGCCGCCCGACACCACAAGCACATCAAGATCACCCGCCATGAAGGCGGCAAGCTGCGCGGAATCGCCGCGATAGGTAACATCCTGCATGGTGATGCCAAGCCGTTCCATCACCATCAGCATCGCGACATTCGTAAGCGTTGTCGGCCCATTGGTGCCATAGGTCATTTGCCCGGGCCGCGCCTTGGCCGCCGCAACCCAGCCCGGCACATCCACCGCGCCGCCACGCATTTGCGTGATGATGCCGAAGGGAAAGGTGGTGGCCAGCATCACCGGCGCGAAATCTTCAAGCTTGTAGGGAAGATTGGGCACAATCACCGGATTGATCGTGAGCGTGGTGCCGGCGGCCATCAGCAGCGTATGGCCATCTGGCCGCGCGCGGGCCACGAATTCAGCACCGATAATGGTATTGGCGCCGGCGCGGTTTTCGACCTGCACTGGCTGGCCGAGCAAGCTTGTCATGCGTTCCGCCAATAGGCGGCTCACGATATCCGTGCTGCCGCCAGGCGCGAAGGGGACGATGATGGTGATGGGGCGCGGCGCGGCGCCGCTTTGCGCCAAAGCCGGGCTCGCCAGTCCAAGCCCGGCGAGGCCTGACAGCAAGGGACGGCGCGCGATGTGACGGAGCATGAACCAAATCCTCCCGAAGCTACGCGGGATGCGCGCAGCGGTGTTTTGTTATGAGGGCTTTTCGCCTTTTTGCGCGCAGCAGGCGTATCATCAAGCAAAAGCACGGTACCGAGCCTGGCCGCTGCCAGCAAGCGGAGCGTCGCAAAAGCAGCACGAAGCGCAGGGGGGTATCGGCTTGCACATTGCGGGACAAGCGGCAAACCGCCATGGTCCGGCGCATGAATGCCACCGTACCACCCGTTATCCGCTTGCTCCCTGGCCGAGACCGCCGCGTGAAGGCCGGCCACCCTTGGGCGTTTTCCAATGAAATCGCCATGACGCCGGCGGCCAAGGCTTTGCCGCCCGGTAGTGTTGTGCGGCTGGAAGGTGATGATGGCGTCAAGCATGGCGTTTGGCATTTCAACCCGCATTCGCTGATTGGCGCGCGCAAGCTGGATCGCAACCCCGATGCCGCTTGTGATCTGGCCTGGTTCAAGCAGCGCCTGCAGGAAGCGCTGAACTTGCGCGACAAGCTGTTTGACCGCCCGCATTACCGCCTGATCCACGCCGAAGCGGATGGCCTGCCGGGTTTGGTGATTGATCGCTACGGCGATGCAGTGACCATCCAGGCCAATACTGCGGGCATGGAAGTCGCGACACAGCTGATCCTGGAAGCACTGCACGCGCTGATCGCGCCCCGCATGGTGATTGCCCGCAATGACAGCGCCGTGCGCGCGCTGGAAGGCTTGGCCGAGGAAACCAAGCTGTTGCACGGCGAAGCCGGCATGATATCGGTGGAGGAAAGCGGGCTTTCCTTCGCCGTGGATCCGCTCGGCGGGCAGAAAACCGGTTGGTTCTTTGATCAGCGCGAACATCGCGCCCGCGTTGCGCGGTTGGCAAATGGCGCGACCGTTCTGGACGCCTTCTGCCACACGGGCGGCTTTGGTATTTCCGCGGCCGTCGCCGGGGCTTCCCATGTGACGCTGCTGGATCGCAGCGAAGCGGCGCTGGCACTGGCCCTCGAAGCGGCGCAGCGCAATGGCGTCGCTGATCGCGTGGAAATGCAAAAGGCCGAGGCCTTGGAGGCGTTGGAACGCATGGTGGGTGCGGGCAAGCGTTTTGGCGTGGTGATCACGGACCCGCCCGCCTTCGCCAAGGCGCGCAAGGATCAACCGGCGGCATTGCGCGCCTATGGGAAGCTCGCGCGGTTGGGCGCAACTTTGGTGGAAAAAGGGGGCTTTTTCTTCATCGCGTCTTGCAGCCATCACGTCGCACCTGGTGAGTTCGCCGATGCTGTCGCCTGGGGCGTGCAGCGCGCGGGGCGGGAAGCGCGCATCCTGCATATGGGCGGTGCCGGACCGGATCATCCGCTGCACCCGATGTTGCCGGAAAGCGCTTACCTTAAAGGCATGTTGCTGCAGTTGCGATGAAACGCGCAGAGCAGCTTTTTCGGGCCTATCGTGCTTCCTGCTATTTTGCGGGGGCGCATGTAGCGCGCATCGGCCAGCGCGCGCCGGGTTTGGATGCGCTGCTTGGAAGCTGGCACGTGCCGGAGGGTGTGTTCATCGCCGCCGGCAATCCTTTCAGCCGACGCATGCCACAAGGCTGGAATGCGCGGCGCCATGCTTTGTTGCGTGATCGCTTGCGGCGCCTGCACTACGTTGAAGGCCGGGGAGGCGCCAAGCGTTGGTGGGAAGCGCATTGCTTCATCGGCATCAGCGCGGTGCGGGGCAGGCGGTTGGCGCGATTGTTCCGACAAAACGCGATGGTTGCGCTGCGGCGCGGTAGCGAAGCGCGGCTGATATGGGTTTTTTGAAGTCTGCTGCTGCCTTTCTAGTTGCAGTGTTTATCCTGCGCGCCGCCTTGGGCGCGATGTTCCAAGCCCCCGGCGCCGCCGGTCCCGCCTTGGTCGAAGCCTTTGCGCTGGATTGGGCGGGGTTTGGGACCATTGTCGGGCTATTCTGGTTTCCAGGGCTTTTGCTCGCCTATC
>JBBAUC010000175.1:0-7173 GCA_040398485.1 Roseomonas sp.
AAGGTGATCGCCGCATGGGCGTGCTTTCTTTGCCCGTGCAATTGGGTGCGGAGCGTGCCGGGTTGGTGGCCTGTATCTTCATGGCAGTGCCACAGGTTTTGGTGATTGGGTTGCTCTTCGCCTGGGATGCGCCCTGGCACGCCGCGGCAGTGGCACTTTCCCTGCTGATCCAACTTGGCCTGATGCGGCGGATGCTGCGCGACCCGCGCGGGCTGGCGCCCTGGTATAATGGTTCGGGCGTTCTGCTTTACGTGATTGGCATGCTGATCAGCGCCTTTGCGCTGGCCGCTTTGACAGGGGGCGCAGCATGAACCCCGCATCGCTCGGCTGGCTTGGCATTATCCGTTTGGGTTTGGTGCAAACGGCACTTGGCGCGATTGTGGTGCTGACAACCTCCGCGCTTAATCGCGTGATGGTGGTGGAACTTGCCTTGCCCGCGACGCTGCCGGGGCTGCTGGTTGGGATCCATTACGCGCTGCAAATGCTCCGCCCACGCATGGGCTATGGGTCCGATATGGGCGGGCGACGCACGCCTTGGATCATTGGCGGCATGGCAGTGCTGGCCTTGGGTGGTGTTTTGGCTGCGGCGGGCACGGCGTTAATGGCGGAATCGCTTTGGGCCGGCATTGCACTTGCCGTATTGGCGTTTTTGCTGATTGGCGCTGGTGTTGGCGCGGCTGGCACATCGCTGCTTGTGCTACTCGCTTCGCGCACCGCGCCTGCACGCCGCGCCGCTGCCGCATCACTGGTTTGGATCATGATGATCGCGGGCTTTGTGATCACCACCGCCATTGCCGGGCGGCTGCTTGATCCCTATTCGCCCATGCGTCTGGTTGCGGTGGCTGGTGGCGTTTCCGCCATTGCCTTCACCCTGGCGATTCTCGCCGTTTGGGGCATGGAAGGCCCGCGCGCCGCGCGCCCGGAAGCAGGCGATGCCGCAAAGCCGCCATTCCGCCAAGCACTCCGAGAAGTTTGGGCGGAACCGGAAGCACGGCGCTTCACCATTTTCATCTTCGTTTCCATGCTCGCCTATAGCGCGCAGGATCTGATCCTGGAGCCTTTCGCCGGCGCGATTTTTGGCCGGACCTTGGGCGAGACCACGCGCATTTCGTCGCTGCAACATGCGGGCGTTTTGGTTGGCATGATTGCCATTGCGCTGATTGGCAGTGTGCGCGGCGGGCGCTGGGCGGGCACGCTCCGCTTCTGGACCATCGCGGGTTGTCTTGCCACGGCGGTAATGATGCTTGCTCTTTCCGTCGCTGGACAATTCGGCGCGGCCTGGCCGCTCAAGTCCAGCTTCTTCGCGCTTGGTGTCGCGAATGGTGTTTTCGCCGCCGCTGCGATTGCATCCATGATGCAAATGGTCGCGCGCGGGCATGAATCGCGCGAAGGCACGCGCATGGGGCTTTGGGGCGCGGCGCAGGCCGTGGCCTTCGGGCTTGGCGGGTTGGCAGGTGCGGCGGCGGTGGATGTGGCGCGGATCGCACTTGGTAAGGCGGAAGGCGCTTATGCCGTGGTCTTCGTCATAGATGCGGCGCTGTTCATTGCCTCGGCCATGCTGGCCGCGCGCATTAATCGTCCAAAAATCAGCAAGACCGGCGGCTTCGGCCCAATGGTACCGGCGCAGTAGAGGAAAATGGCCATGCAAACATATGATGTGATCGTAGTGGGCGGCGGACCATCGGGGGCCACCGCCGCTGATGACCTGGCGCGCCGGGGGCGTAGCGTGCTGCTGCTGGATCGCGCGGGGCGGATCAAACCCTGTGGTGGTGCGATTCCGCCGCGCCTCATTCGCGATTTTGCCATTCCGGATGAATTGCTGGTGGCGAAGATCAATTCCGCCCGCATGGTCTCCCCCAGCGCAAAGGCAGTGGATATGCCGATTGATGGCGGCTTTGTCGGCATGGTGGATCGCGCGGATTTCGACGAATGGCTGCGCGAGCGCGCGGAGCACGCCGGCGCAGAACGCCAGACCGGTTCTTATGATCGCATCACGCGTGATGCCGATGGCACCGCCATTGTTCATTGGGAATCGAAGGATGGCGCAGCGGTTGCTGCCCGCGCACGCTTGGTGATTGGCGCCGATGGCGCGCGTTCCCAGGTGGCGAAGCAGGAAGTACCGGGCGGCGATAAGGTGCGCTGCGTTTTCGCCTATCACGAAATCGTGCGCTCACCGCCCAATGGCGGGGGGGCGGATTTCGATTCCAAGCGCTGCGATGTCTATTATCAGGGCAAGCTTTCGCCCGATTTCTACGCCTGGATCTTCCCACATGGTGACACGACCAGCATCGGCACGGGTTCCATGCAAAAGGGCTTTTCGCTGCGTGGTTCGGTTGCTGAACTCCGCCGCGATATTGGCCTGACGGATGCCGAGACAATTCGCCGCGAAGGTGCGCCGATACCGCTCAAGCCGCTGAAGCGCTGGGACAATGGCCGCGATGTGATCCTGGCCGGGGACGCCGCCGGCGTGGTCGCCCCCGCGTCCGGTGAGGGCATTTACTACGCCATGTTGGGTGGTCGATTGGCCGCAGACGCAGCCCATGAATGCCTGAAAACCGGCGATGCACGTGCCCTTGCCGGCGCGCGCAAGCGCTTCATGAAGGCGCATGGGCGCGTTTTCTGGGTGCTCGGTATCATGCAATATTTCTGGTATTCTTCGGACAAGCGGCGCGAGAAGTTTGTCTCCATCTGCGCCGATAAGGATGTGCAGCGCCTGACTTGGGAATCCTACATGAACAAGGAATTGGTCCGGCGCGATCCCCTTGCGCATGTGCGAATTTTCTTCAAGGATTTGGCACATCTCTTTGGCCTCGCAAGGGCCTAAGGGCCGAGCAACAAATAAGGTTTTTGAGGAATGGCGTCTCAGCCCATGCGCATTGGCACGCGCGGCTCTCCGCTTGCGCTTTGGCAAGCACGGCATTTTGCAAGCGTGGCCCGCGCGGCCATCCCGGCGCTGGCCGAAGATGGCGCGCTGGAAGAACACATCATCGCGACATCCGGCGACAAGGTTCAGGATAAGCGCCTGGCCGATATTGGCGGCAAGGGGCTTTTCGCCAAGGAAATCCATGAAGCGCTGGCCGATGGCCGCATAGATGTCGCGGTGCATAGCCTCAAGGATCTGGAAACCGAATTGCCGCCAGGCATTGTGCTGGCCTGTGTGCTGGAACGCGAAGACCCACGCGATGCGCTGATTCTGGGTGCTGGATGCGGTGCGGCCACGGCGGATGACCCGCTTGCTGTTTTGCCGCAAGGCGCCTTGGTCGGCACGGCTTCCGTGCGCCGGCAAGCGCAATTGCTGCATCGGCGGCCCGATCTGCGCGTGGATATCATTCGCGGCAATGTGCAAACGCGGCTCGGGCGAGTGGCGGCGGGAGACTTTACCTGTTCCCTATTGGCACTTGCCGGCTTGAAGCGCCTTGGCATGGCGGATCGCGCACAAGTGGTGCTGGACCCAGAAGCCATGCTGCCCGCCGCCTGCCAAGGGATTGTTGGCATCACCGCGCGCGCGGATGACGCTGCAACGCTGGCGCTTCTCGCGCGTATTGAACACGCACCCAGCCGCTTGGTTGCGGATGCCGAACGCGCTTTGCTCGGCGCGCTTGATGGGTCCTGCCGCACGCCGATTGGCGCGCATGCCACGCTTCTGGCTGATGGGATGCTTCGCCTGCACGGGCTTGTCGCGCGCGCCGATGGCAGTTTCCTGAGGCGCAACATGGGTGAGGCCTCCGCCGCCGATGGCGCGCAACTGGGGCGGGATTTGGCCGCTGCACTAAAGCGCGAAAGCCCCGCGGATATTTTTGGCTGAAACTGGGTTCAACCACGCCAACGGCGCCACAAATCCCAGGCATGGGCGAAGAACGCGGCCGTCAGCGCAAGGGAGACAAAGCCCCACCAGGCCCCCGTCAGCGCCGCGCGCAAGGCCAGGGCGAAAAACACCCCCGGCAGCACCAGGGCTATCACCGATTGCGGCGGCAGGCCGCGCCCGGTGAGCCACCAAAATCCCAGCAGCGCCAAGGCTTCCACAAATAGAACCGCCACCATCAAATCGGCGACTTGGCCCGAGGCGAAAAAGGCGGCGAAATCCGGCATGGCGCGCTTGGCTATTCTTCGGCCGGAACAGCGAAGCCTTCCGGCGCAAGGCCGGCGGCATGGCGCTGCCACATCATGCGATAGGCGCCTTCCAGATGGCGGGTGAAGCGCGGCGTGTTGAACAGCGGCGCCGTGGGAATTGCCGCTGCAAGCTTAGCCTTAATCGCGGCAGCGCGGGCGGCATCGCGGCCAATCGCAATCGCCAGCGCTTCATACGCCGCCGCATCGCGCGTGATCATTTCCGGCAGGCCGACGGCGTTGAGCAAGCTTGCCGCCACGCGCCCGGCAAACGCCTGCCCCATTTGCGTCAACACCGGCAGCCCAGCCCAGAGCGCATCACTCGCCGTGGTATGCGCATTATAAGGGAGCGTATCGAGGAAAAGATCCGCCAGCCGATGCCGCGCAAGATGTTGTGCGGAAGGCAGCGAAGGCCCAAAGACCAGCCGCGCCGGATCAATGCGTTCCGCCTGTGCCACGCCACGCAGCCGCGCGATGGAATCTGAATCATTGGCGAGCAACCACAAGACCGAGCCCGGCACCGCAGCCAGAATGCGCATCCAGGACGCGAAGATTTCCGGCGTGATATTATAAGCATTGTTGAAGCAGCAATAGACAAAACCATCCGCCGGCAGCCCGGCCTCAGCGCGTGAAGACGTATCGGGTGCGATCACGCGACGGTCATCATTTGCCTGATAGCTATCCGGCAAATGGACGATCTTCTCATTATAAAAGCGCTGCTGATCCATGGGCACAACGGTCGCATCGGCCAGGATGTAATCCAGGAAATCGCCACCCACCGTGCCGGGATAGCCAAGATAGCTGACCTGCACCGGCGCCAGCCGCGCGGCGAAGGGCGCAAGCCGGGCATCCTGGGTATAGCCCTTCAGGTCAACGGCAATATCAATCCCCGCCTTGCGCACCGTGGCAATGATCGCGCCGTCAGAAAGCCTAGCGCATTCATGGAAATGATCCACCGTGGCGCGGACGCGCGCGCGCATCGCATCCTCGATTTCCGGACCATAGGAAAAGGCGTGAATTTCGAAGGCGTCTCGGTCGTGGCATTCCAGTACGCCGGCGAGCAGATGCATGGTCGCGTGATTGTGCAAATCCGCCGAGAAATACCCAATGCGCAACCGATCACGCGGTGTGGCGGGCGCCGGTTCGGCAATGGGCGGGCGCGGCAAGGTTTCACGCGTATAGGCGCGGGCGGCGATCTGGTGAAGTTCCGGATCATCGCAAATACCAAGGAGCGCAAACGGATTGGCCGGATATTGCCGAGCGCGCACGCGCTCCAGCAGAAACTGCCGCTGTTCTGGCAACCCTGCCCAATCCCAACGCCGTTGCTTGGTATAGACCAGCGAAGAAAGCGCTTCAGTGACACCAGGATCGAGCGCCACCACGCGTTCATAACAGCCCAGCGCTTCCTCATGCCGATTGAGCAATGTCAAGGCATTGCCAAGGTTGAGGTGCGCATTGGCAGCACGTGGCGCCACTTCAATCGCGCGGCGATACGTCTCGATCGCCTCAGGCAAACGCCGCAACGCCTTCAGCGCAACACCCTTGCCGATCAGCGCTTCCGCGTTGTGCGGATCAAGCGCAAAGGCCTCATCAAAGATCTGGATCGCTTCCTGATGGCGGTTCTCGCCACTCAGCGCCAACCCCTTACCGATCAGGGCCTTGGGGGCCGGTGGCTTGGCGGTGGCCAAGCGTTCAAAAAGCGAAAGCGCGCGAGAATAATCGCGCAAGCCCAGGAAGCCGGTGCCGAGTGAGATCAGGGTTTCAAGACTAGCGCGCTGCTTGTCCAAAAAGTCGGTCAGGAACATCACCGCATCGCGATGTGCCCCCAGCTTTTGTAGCGTATCGGAAAGCGACGCGGCGGCGCGGGAATGCCCAGCTTCCAGCGTCAGCGCTGCACGGAAGGCTTCCATGGCTCCGGCTGCATCGCCAAGCCGCAACCGGCAAAGCCCGCGATTGACATGAAAATCGCCATCAATCCCGGCAAAGCCGCGCGCGATGACATCTTCATAAGCGGCGCTGGCACGTTGCACGTCACCGGCTTCCAGCAACGCATCAGCCAGGTTGAAATGGGCAAAGGCGAAGCCAGGTTCGGCCTTGATCGCGGCGCTGAAAGCCTCCACCGCCGCCGCCTTATCGCCCATGGCGCGGCGCGCATTGCCAAGGTCATTCAGCAGGGCAGCATTGGGCGGCGCCAAGCCGGCGGCGCGTTCCAAAGCCTCACGCGCCGGCGCTACCTGGCCGCGCGCAAATAGTGCGAGGCCGAGCAGCCGATTGGCCTCGGCATGGTTTGGCTGCTCCTGCAAGAAGGCGCGATAACCCGCAATGGCCGCGTCCAGATTGCCGGCCTGATGCTGGCGGAGAGAGGCGTGCAAATCGGGCGAGGCCAAGGCGATTCCTTCCAGGCAGAAACAGCGCGCCTTTCCTTGCCCGGAAAAGCCCCCGCCCGTCCAGCAGGCCGGGGCAGGCGCGTGCTTAGAACAATGACATCTGCGCCCCAGGCACCGCGAAGTGCCCGCACTCCAGTGCGCCCGTCCCACCGCCGCGCTTCTCCAGGCCAAGCCGACGCATGGCGACGGCAAAGCGCCGCGCCAGCAATTCCGCATAAGGCCCGCTGCCGGTCTGGCGCTGGCCGAAGCGGCTATCATAAAGCGCGCCGCCGCGAGTCTGACGGATCAGGGACAACACCCGGGCCGCGCGATCGGGCATGTGCCGGGCCAACCATTCTTCAAAAAGCTGTTTGATTTCCAAGGGCAGGCGCAGCAGCACATAGCCCGCGCTGGTCGCCCCCGCCGCGGCGCCCTGTTCCAGCAGCTTTTCCAATTCCATGTCATTCACCGCGGGGATCATGGGCGCGGCCAGGATGGCGGTTGGCACGCCGGCAGCCGTCAATTCCCGGACGGCCTGCAACCGACGCGCCGGTGTGGCCGCGCGCGGTTCCATGATGCGCGCCAAGCCCGGGTCCAGCGTGGTGATGGAAAGGCACACCCGCACCAGATTGCGCGCGGCCAGGCACTGCAGAATATCGGCATCGCGCAAAACGCCCGCAGATTTGGTGACAATGGTAAC
>JBBAUC010000176.1:0-7160 GCA_040398485.1 Roseomonas sp.
CTTCGCGGTTGACTTCCAGGATTTCGATTGGGGCAGCGATTACTATCGCCGCACCGGGCGCATGATGCCCGAAGATGGCTTGACGCAATTGGAGGGTTTTGACGCGATTTTCTTCGGCGCTGTCGGTGCGCCGGATATTCCTGATCATGTCACGTTGTGGGAATTGCGCCTCGCGATCTGTCAGGGCTTTGACCAATACGCCAATGTGCGCCCGACCAGGCTTCTGCCCGGCATCAAGGGGCCATTGCGCCCTGATCTGGGAGAGCAGATTGATTGGATGATTGTACGCGAAAATAGTGAGGGCGAATATGCCGGCGTTGGCGGTCGCGCGCATCGCGGCTTGCCGATTGAAGTCGCCATGGATGTTTCCGTCTTCACCCGCGAAGGCGTGGCGCGCATTTGCCGCCATGCCTGTGAAGTAGCCATGGCGCGCCCGCGCAAGCATTTGACGGTGGTGACGAAATCAAACGCGCAGCGCCACGGCATGGTGATGTGGGATGCGGTTTGCGCCGAAATCACCGCGCAATATCCGGCCCTCACGGTTGAGAAAATACTGGTGGATGCCATGACCGCGCGCATGGTGATGAAGCCCGGCAGCGTTGATACCGTGGTCGCCACGAATCTACATGCCGATATCTTGTCTGATCTGGCCTCGGCCTTGGCAGGTTCGCTGGGCATTGGCGCTACAGGCAATATTGATCCGTCGCGCAAGCGCCCTTCCATGTTTGAACCGATCCATGGCTCGGCCTTCGATATTACTGGCAAAGGCATCGCCAATCCGCTTGGCGCTTTCTGGACCGCTTCCATGATGCTGGAACATTTGGGCGAGGCGCCAGCAGCCGCGCAGCTGATGCGCGCAGTGGAAGTGGTGACAAGCCGCGGCGATGTGCTGACGCCTGACCTCGGCGGTAAGGCCACCACGGATCAGGTGACGGAAGCGATCATCAACGCCATTCGCGGCGTAAATGTTTAGACACTACACAACAAAGGAACACGTCAATGGAATTCGTTGATCTCAGCCGTGAAATCTTTCACCGCACGCAGACGCATCCAAGCCACCCGCCTGTGGTGATGACGGTCTGGGGTGATCATTCCGAAAAGAAGGTGGCAGGCAATACAACCTTCACCAGTAAGGCGCTCTATTTTTCCATGTCGGATCACGCCGGCACGCATGTGGATGCACCTGTGCATTTCGATCCGCGCCCTGATGCGCTTTCGGTCGAGCAAATGCCGCTTGAGAAATTCTACACCAGCGCCATTTGCCTTGATCTTTCCCATGTGCCGCTGAAGCACGCCATCACGGTGAAGGAGATGGAGGCAGCGCTTGCGGCATCAGGCCAAGAAATCCGCAAGGGCGATACCGTGCTGATTTGGATGGCGACGAATGAAAGGCTGCTCGGCAAACCTGGCTATGTGCATGACTTCCCGGGCCTCGCGCTGGAATCAGTCCATTGGCTTGCGGATCGCGGCATTGGCATGTTCGGCGTGGAAGCCATCAGCCCCGCGCCAGAAGGCGAGTTGAATTTCCAGGCTCATATGGCCTGCGCGGAACGGGGCATTACGCATATGGAATGCCTCGCCAATCTGGATAAGCTGATTGGCCGCGGGCGCTTCACCTTTATTGGCTTTCCGCTGAAAATCAGGGGGGGCACGGCAAGCCCCATCCGTGCCGTTGCCATGTTCCCCTGATATCCTTTGAGATCAGCGCCCGCGAAAACGTGGCGGGCGCTTTTCCCGGAAGGCAGCCTTGCCTTCGGCGAAATCATCTGAAGCGCGAATGGCGCCCATGCGCTGGCCATGAATGGCCATTTGTTCTGAAGGTCCGCGCGGCAGGATTTCCTCAGTCACCATGCGCTTCAATTCCGCGACAACCATGGGCGCCATGCCGGTTAGTTCCAAAGCCCAGGTCTTGGCGGTCTCCAGCGCCTTGCCATCTTCCACCACCTCATTCACCAAACCAATTGTGGCCGCGCGATCCGCATCCACGGTGCGGCAGAGCAGCATGATTTCCATGGCGATCTTATGCGGAATGCGGCTGACTAGGCCGGCGATCATGCCCCCCGTCAGGCCAAGCTTCGCTTCCGGATAATAGAATTTTGCGCTTTTGCCGCAGACCAGCAGATCGGCCATCATGGCCAGCACAATGCCGCCGCCCACGCACCAGCCCTCAACCGCACAAATCACGGGCTTGAGTGGCCGATAGCCGACACTCGGAATGGTGCGCCAAAGCTCCGGCGGGTCCGACACATCGGCGCCGAAGGTGAAGGCACGCGTGCCGGCGGCGGTGATGATGGCGCAGCGCAAATCATCGCGGGCTTCAAATTCGCGCATGGCGGCCTGCACCGCCTCCCCCATTGGTTTGCTGATGGCATTGCCCTTGGCGGGGTTATTCAGCGTGACGATCCGGATCGGGCCTTCATCGGTGACGGTTACATGTTCCATATCAGTTCACTTTCGCTCCTGTTCTTTCGATTACGCCTTGAAAGACGGCGCGATCTTCGCGGATACGCCGGGTGAAGGCATCACCTGTTTCAAAGGCCGGACGCAAGCCACCAATCGCCATGCCTGTTGCAACGGAAGGGGCACGCAGCGCTTCTTCCAGGCTTGCGGTAATCCGCGCCTGAATGTCGGGCGGCGTGCCCACGGGCGCAGCAATACCAAACCAAGACATGGCGCCGCGTTCCGCCAAGCCCATTTCAAGCAGCGTCGGCACATCCTTGAATTCCTCATGCCGACGATCACCAAAACTCGCCAACGCAATCAGCCGACCATCGCGCACACCATGCAGGGCAGCCGGATCGCAAATCATCTGAATGCGCCCGGCGAGCAGATCAATGAAGGATTGGCCGGAACCGCGATAAGGCACGTGTTCAAGCTTGATGCCTGCAGCTTCTGCAAAGATCTCGCATTGCAATTGCGTGATCGTGCCATTCCCGGCGGAACCAAAGCGCAATTCACCCGGCTTTTGTTTGGCCAACGCTACCAAGTCGCGAATATGCCGGGCCGGAACGGAAGGATGAATGATGACGAAAGCATCGGAAGCCGCCACACGCGCAATCGGCACAAAGGCGCGATCCACATCATAGGGAAGCTGCATCATATGCGGGCTGATGGTGAAAATCGCCGTCGGAAAAAGCAGCAACGTATGGCCATCGGGCCGCGCGCGGGCCACCAGATCAGCGCCAATCGTGCCCCCTGCCCCGCCGCGATTTTCAATCACCACGGTTTGGCCCAGCACCTTGCCCCATTCCTGCACCAAGGGTCGCGCGACATTATCCGTACTGCCGCCCGGCGGGTAAGGCACAATCAGGCTGATGGGCCGATTGGGCCAGGCCGTTTGCGCAAAAGCCAAACCCGGCAGCAGCAACCAGGAAAGCAGCGCGACAATCCGCCACATCGCTCAATCCACCGCTTCAGCGCGAAAGCCATTGCCCCAGCGCTTGATCCGCCCACGGGATGGCGAAGGGAAATGCCCGAAGCAAAGAATGGTGGAGGTATCACAGGCGCATTCCATCACCCGCCGCCTTGTGGCCGCCGCCTGCACGGGATCACTATCCGCGCGCATGGAAATTTCCGGATAGCGCGCTTGCAGGGGCGAATGGATCAAATCCCCCGTCGCCAGCGCATCAGCGCCCTTCTTGCCCAAGCGTACCGCCACGTGATCCGGCGTATGGCCGGGCGTTGATTCCAACTTCACCAGGTCATTCATCTGATAGTCATTCGCCACGAAATCCACGCGCCCCGCTTCCACCACGGGCAGCACGCTATCGGCGAAAACCGGCGATGGCGCCTTCGCGTGTTCCCTTTCCCAATGGGCATATTCTTCCTTCGCGAAAAGATAGCGCGCCTTCGGGAAGCTCGGCACCCAGCGGCCATTTTCTAGCCGCGTATTCCAGCCAACATGATCCACGTGCAAATGCGTGCACATGACGAAATCAATAACGCCCACGCCAAGCCCAAGCGCGGCCAGGTTGCGCATATAGGCTTCACTTTTCATCTGGTGCCAAAAGGGATGCGACGGGCGGTTCTTGTCATTGCCGACACAGGTATCAATCAGGATATTGTGATGCGGCGTGCGCACCAACCAGGATTGGATGCAGAGCATCAGCTTGCCCGTCTCGGGGTCCAGCGCTTTGGGTTGCAGCCATTCGCGGTTTTCGGCCAGCAATTCCGGCGTCAGGTTCGGGAAGAAGGTCAGCGGATCGAAGATAGGTCTTTCTTCCTCCACAACCCGTTGAATCGTAAGCTCGCCAAGCTGAAAACCTTTATCCATGGACTTTCCCCTTTACGCATTTCGGGTAGCATAGCGCGGCTAGCGGGCGTTGACAGTCCCGGCGGAGGGCTTTCCGCTGGCCCCTGGAAGACACGCCTTGGAGGAAGAACATGGCACAGGAACTTCATGGCGCTGTCATTGTGGGCGCGGGCTTTGCCGGGCTTTACCTGCTGCATCGCCTGCGCGGGCTTGGCATCCCAGCGATTTGCCTTGAAGCGGCGGATGATGTGGGCGGCACTTGGTATTGGAACCGCTACCCAGGTGCCCGCTGCGATGTTGAAAGCATGCAATATTCCTTCTCCTTCTCTGAGGAATTGCAGCAGGAATGGCACTGGTCTGAACGCTTCGCGGCTCAGCCCGAAATCCTGACATATGCGCGCCATGTCGCAGAACGCTTCGATCTGCGCCGCGACATTCGCTTCGAAACCCGTGTGACGGATGCCGCCTGGGATGATTCCGCAGGGCTTTGGCGCATCGCAACCAATCGCGGGGAAAGCCTCTCAGCGCGGTATCTCTTCATGGCGACAGGCTGCCTTTCCGCGGCCCGGCTGCCAGATATTCCGGGCATTGCCGATTTCAAAGGGCAGCAATTCCATACTGGCTATTGGCCGCATCACAAGGTTGATTTCACCGGCCGCAAGGTGGCGGTCATCGGCACCGGTTCTTCCGCCATTCAATCCATCCCCGTGATTGCTGAACAGGCCGCGCAGCTCACGGTTTTCCAGCGCACACCCAATTTCAGCATTCCATCACGCAACCGCCCGATGGATGATGAATATGAACAGGGCTGGAAGAGTGATTACGCCAGTCTGCGGCGGAAGGCACGCATGATGCGCACCGGCATTCTGTATGGCCTGAGCGACACGCCCGCCATGTCTGTCAGCGCTGAAGAACGCCGGGCAGAATACGAAAAGCGCTGGACGGTGGGCGGCACCGCCTTCATGGGTTCCTTCCGCGATCTGCTGCTGGATCAGGCCGCGAATGACACGGCGGCGGATTTCGTGCGCAGCAAAATTCGTGAAACCGTGAAAGACGCCGCCACAGCCGAAAAGCTCTGCCCGCGCAATCATCCAATCGGCACCAAGCGCATTTGCGTGGATACGCAGTATTACGAGACCTATAATCGCCCCAATGTCACGCTGATTGACCTCCATGAAGCACCGATCACGCGCATCACCGCAACCGGCATTGAAGCTGGCGGCGTGCTGCATGAATTCGACGATATTGTCTTCGCAACAGGCTTTGATGCCATGACCGGTGCACTGCTTGGCGTGGATATCAAGGGCTGCGCGGGCGAAAGCCTCAATGCCAAATGGGAAGCCGGGCCGCGCACCCTGGTTGGCATCATGACGGCGGGTTTTCCGAATATGTTCATGATAACGGGGCCCGGTAGCCCCTCCGTCCTCAGCAATATGATCGTATCCATCGAACAACATGTGGATTGGATCATGGATTGCCTCGCGCAGATGCAGGCCAAGGACCAAGTCACCATCGAAGCCGATCGCGGCGCGGAAGACGCTTGGGTGGAAGAAGTGAACACGGTCGCGCATCGCACGCTCTATCCGCGCGCGGCGTCCTGGTACATGGGTGCCAATGTGCCGGGCAAGCCACGGCTGTTCATGCCCTATGTGGGCGGTGTTGGAAATTATCGCGTGCTCTGCGATGAAGTTGCCGCAGATGGCTATCGCGGCTTTCATTTTGGTGGCGTAGAACGCCCGGCAGCGGCAGCGGAATAAGGGGAAGTCATATGACACTTGATGCAGGCGCACAACATGTCCTCAACCTGATCAAGGAAGCCAAGCGCCCGGCTTTCAATACGCTCACGCCCACCGAAGCGCGGGAAGTTTCCGCCGCTTCCCGCCGCGTGATGCAGCCAGACCCGCCAGAGGTCGCGCTGGTGGAAGATTTGAAATGCCCTGGGCCTGACGGCAAAATCCGATTGCGGCGCTACCGCGGCATCGGCACCGATCCCGAAGCCGCGCTCCCCTGCCTTGTCTATATGCATGGTGGCGGCTGGGTGATTGGTGATCTGGACAGCCACGACCAAGTATGTCGGCGCCTTGCCAATCTGACCGGCGCTTCGGTGATTGCAATTGATTATCGCCTGGCGCCGGAACATCGCTACCCGGCGGCGGTCGAGGATTCCGCCGCTGCCTATCGCTATATTTGTTCCAAGGCGAAGCGCCTTGGCATAGACCGCACGCGGATTGCGGTGGGCGGCGATAGCGCGGGCGGCAATCTTGCCGCGGTGTTGGCGCTGATGGCGCTGCATGGCGAAGTCCCCATGCCGGACTATCAGGTGTTGTTCTATCCCGTTACTGATATGGCCGGCAATCCGCCATCCTATGATCGCTTTACTGAAGGCCTGGTGCTGACGCGCGACGTGATGAAGTGGTTCATCGCGCATTATCTCGGCCCCAAGGAAAAAGGCATTGATTGGCGCGCTTCACCCTTGCGCGCGCCAAGCCTAGCCGGCCTACCGCCGGCTTTCCTGATGACAGCGGGCGTTGATCCTTTGGTGGATGAAGGCATTGCCTATGCCAAGCGCCTGGATGAGGAAGGCGTGAATGTCACGCATGTTCATGTCGCGGATCAGATCCATGCCTGCCTGACCATGGGGCGCTTTATTCCAAAATCCGATCTGGTGCTGCAACATGCCGCCGCCAGTCTGCGGGCGCATTGGGGAAGCTAGTATCAGCGCTTCACGCCCAACTTCATTTCGCGATACCAGATGTAAAGCCCCGCACCCACCAGCACCAGGATTCCAAGGAAATCCCAGGCATCCGGCATTTCAGCCCAGATCAAGGCACCAAGCGCCGTGGTCCAGATGATCGCTGAATATTCAAAGGGCGCCAGCAAGGAAGCCTCTCCCTTACGGTAGGCATCC
>JBBAUC010000177.1:0-7112 GCA_040398485.1 Roseomonas sp.
CGGAATTGGAAGACAAGGTGCTGACGCGCGCACGCGAATTGCGGAGCCAGTCGGCGGGGCGCTGAGCGCCTTTGGCGAATTGCGGGACTAACTTAGTGCGTCCCGTTCACATTCCTTCAACGGATAGAATTTTGTGCAGCATTCGTCCTGTCCGGACCACATGGCAGTTCTGACAGAACGAACATAAGCTGGTTGAAGTACTTTCTTAGCCGCATTTTTCGAACCGCCGAGTGATCCCACCTGGCTGAAACACGGTCTGGCTTCTTCAATCCCCAACAATATTCATGCTGCTGACTGGGATATTCACAATGCCAGCCACATTTAGCGTAACCGGTGTCGCAAGCGGTGCCCAGAGCAGGGGATTGCCCGCGGCTTGCGCGTCAAACACGCCGATATGGGTCAAGGTGCCGGGCGCGGTTGTAAAGCTGAAGCGCACCTGGGAAATATTATACTGCATGCCGGTTCCAAAAAAGGTGACTGCTTGGCGCGCATAGCCCGTGCCCGTCGGCTCTCCCAAAACGCCGCTGGCGTCAGAACCGCCGGTACCAAGGGCGATGAAGACCGCGGAAGGCAGGGCCGGGCGGCGTCCAACCACGGAGCGGCCAAGCAAATTCTTGGCGTAGTCAGTCAAGGAGGTCATGCGGTTTTTCCTGTAGGTAATTGTTGCGATATGCGCCTGAACCGCGATTGCGGAGCGTCACTCACGCGGATCAGGCGCCAGAGATGAGCCAGAAAATCAGGCAACAACCGCGCCATCGGGCCAGCGCCAGCTTGTGCCATCGCTGATGGCGACGCGCTTATTGGCCGTTCCATCTACGACATAAATCATGCAGCGCGGATAAGACGCCGCAGGCGGCAGCGTGGCCACGATATAGGATGGCAATTGCAGCGGTGAACCCGCCTGTACGGCGCCTGTGCCCTTGCCCAGCAAAAGCAAATTCACGTTGGTGTCGGCGCCCTGGGCCGTGATTTGCGGTGGTGCGCTACCGCCTGCGCCATTGATGCGCACGAAATTGACCGGGGTTGCTACCGCATTCACTTCAAGTGCGATATTGCCACGGCTGTTCAGCCGTACCGGGGCGATGTTCTTGGCCGAAAGGGCAAGCGGGATATTCACGTCTGTGCCGCTTGCCGAAAGGCTTGGTGTGCCGCCTGCGGCGCTTCCCGAAACGGTCACCTGATTGACAGTGCCCGTCGGCGTAGAGATGGCCAAAGAATGGGCGCCTGGCGCGCCCCCCATCGAGATATTGCCCGATGCAATCCGCATCTGTTCGGCGCCACCGGCGGAAACCGCTATCGTGGCAGCACCCGGCTGAAATAGCCCGGTATCCTGAGAGCCTACCATGGCGCCTGGCCGATCAACCCGGCCCGCCGGCGCGGCGGAAGCAACGAACCCATTTGTACTCGCATTTACAAGCGGTCCGCCATTGCCATTGCCAAGCAGCGGGGGTGTTCCAAGGTAGACCTGATTGAGCGCGCCGGTCACCACATTGGCAAGATGGATCGCTGCCGAACCATCATTCAGGCGGTTGAAGAATTCAGCACGGAAGGCGAAGATATCAAGCCGATTATTGCTGCCATTGACACGAATGGCGTTGCTTTCGGCATCATCAACGCGCAGGTTGCCGATCTGCACACGGGCATTACTGCCATCAATTTGGATCCCGGCCGCACCTGGCAAAGGTATTGATGCGCCGGCGTTGATGACTTCCCCTTGGGTTGTGATGTTGGCAATGCGGCCTTCCACGTCATTGCCATCGATCCAGACACCGTATTTCGAGAAATCAGCATAGATATTGCTGCCATAGAATTTGGTCGTGACGCCGGAAGCCGAGGAGCTGAAGCGCAATGTGGAACGCGCGCCCAGTACAAAAATATCATCCAGGAAAACGCCATCCACTTTCCGGAACACCAGCGCATCCTGGTTGTTCTGCTGCCAGGTGAGGATATTCGTATCATTGGTCTGGAAGGTCCAGAAATGCACATGTTCCAACCGGCAGATATCGTAGCACCGATCAACCTCAACCCCGCGGGTGAAGACCTGTCCGCGCAGGCGCTTGATGCTCATGCGGCCGGAATTGTCGCACCAGATGCCACGATTGACGGCGACCAAGTAGACATTCTCAAAATCCACCGCACCAAGGCAATCCTGCACGCGGAAGACGTAATCATAATCGGTCGGTACCCAGGTGGCGCTGGGTGAAGCATGATATTGGCGGATGGCGATATCACGCACGATTGAGCCGCGTGCCATGGTGCCTGAGAAAGTGAAGGGCGTGAATCCGGTCTGATCGATCCTGAGCCAGGTTCCATTGCCCTCATTCGGGCCTTCAGTGAAACCCGCACCTTGCAAAATAACCGTAACGCCATTGATCACGACGGGGCTTGCAATACGGTAAATGCGCGGGCCGAATTGCAAAATGCCGCCGCCCGCAAGCTTTAGCGCATTGACCGCCGCCTGAATTGCCGGCCCGTCATCCACAACACCATTACCGATGGCGCCATAATCACGCACATGGACAGGCCGATCGGCCAGCAGGCCGCTTCGCAGCTGCGCAAGGCTCGCACGACGTGTCGCAAGCGTGGAACCGCTTGTCTGAACGAGCGGCAGCATATCTGCGTCAGCGGTGCTTGAGGCGCTTTGAAGTGCGCTGATTTTGGTGTCTGACATGGGTTACCTTTTCCTGGTTGTGGCCAAGCACTTCGGATCTATTGATCCGAAGTGTGGCGAGTTCTGGATGTCGGGAATGGGAAGCTTCAGAACAGCAGCAATTGGCCACCGTCTTCGAGCAGCAGAATACCGCCGTCTTCGTTCAACAGACGCGGCGGCGTACCGATGGCAAAAGGCGCGGAGAGTACCGAATGAGTGGTATCCGCCGTATTGCGCGCCAGTATGCGATAGCCACCGCCGGAAGGCTGAGCAGGGAAAAGCGTACTCGCCCTGCCATTGGTGACCGCTGAGGATTGGGTGGCAATGACGGTGCCGGCTGCGTTGCGCAGCTGGAAAGTGATATTGGTGATGCTGCCGAGAATAGAGGCGCCGACAGGGATGGAAGCGCCCGGTTCCACAGCATTGGGCATGGGATCAATGGTGATGGCACGGGCCTCGGCGCTCACGCTGAGGGTTAGAGTGAAGGGCAGATTGGCCGAGCGTTGAATAGTCGGCGGCGTGCCAAGGGCATCCAGCACCACTGCGGCGCCAGTCAGATTACCTGTGCGAACCGGCAACATGGTGGTGCCATCGGCAGCCTGCACCATGATGATGTCACCAACGCGCACCCGGTCAGCGGCGGGCGTGAAATAGCCCGCCGCCTCAGTTTCGGTGCGGCTGTCATTGGTGCGATAATGCCATTGGGTGAAGCCATTCGCGGCGCTGAGCACCGAGAGATTGGACGCGATGAAGGGCATGGGCGCTCCTGATCCGTGCCGCACAGCAGGGCGGGTGCCCGGCTGGCTGCAAGGTTGGGGTGAAGGTTCAGGGAGGGGGGAGCTTCGGGCACAATTCGGCCCTTGATATGGATCTGAATAAAGGAACTAAAGCCTATTGTCAAGGAATTTTTATGGTGTTTCAGAATTTTCTCCTCGCTCCTGGAAGTTTGTAAAATTCCGCTCCAAGGGCGCCGTTCAATGCGGAGCCGCGCCCATGATCTGTTGCCTGATCGTCTTGCTTGGCTGTCGCTGCGCATCGCTGCTGCTTCCGCGACGCTTGCGGAGCTGATGGAGGGTGGCATTGCCTTTGCGCTGCCTTTTCGCTCGCGCGGTTTGGCCCGATTAGCGGGCGGGCGTTGTTTGGCGCTTTGGCTGCTGGGGCGCCGGCAGACATGAGGCGCCGCCATGTTTCAGCCCTGGCTTTTTGCGCTATAGTCGCCTCATGCGTGTCTTACACCTAACCCTTGCCTTGCTGCTGGCTGCCTGTGCCGAGCGTTGGGAAAAGCCCGGCGCGACGGAAGCCGATTCGGACGCCGCGCAATCCGCCTGCACCGCCCAGGCGGCGGAGCAGATCAGGCCCGCCATGGTGTGGATGCAGGTCCAGCCGGCCTATTGGGAACCAGGCGAGACCCATTGCTGGACCAGCCCCAATGGCGCGACGCGCTGCACCCGCCGCCCGCCCCGGCTCCGCCCGCCGATCTATGATTGGGTGGATGTGAATATCCCGATCAGGCAGGAAGCCCGCGCCAAATGTCTGGCGGAGCAGGGTTTTGCCTATAAGGGCCTGCGCCCGCTGCGGCTATTTTAGGCAGTCACGGGTTGATGCTGAGGGGGCAGAGGATTAGGTTGCCCCCCTCTTGCTGCAAAGGTCTTTCCCATCATGAAGCTCATCGCTGATCGTCTCGATCGTATTTCGCCATCCCTTACCATTGCCATGACCGCCAAGGCGCGCGCCCTGAAGGCCGCGGGCAAAGATATCATCGGCCTGTCAGCCGGGGAGCCCGATTTTGACACCCCACGCAACGTGAAAGACGCGGCGATTGCAGCGATTGAACGCGGTGAGACGAAATACACCGATGTCGCGGGCACGCTGGAACTCCGCCAGGCGATTTGCACCAAGTTCAAGCGCGATTCCGGCATTGAATATACGCCCGAAGAAATCCTGGTCGCCACCGGCGGCAAGCAGGTGATCTTTGATGCGCTAGTCGCCACCATCAACCCGGGCGATGAGGCGATCATTCCCGCCCCCTGCTGGGTTTCCTACCCGGATATCGTGGCGCTGGCGGAAGGCACGCCGGTGATCGTTCAATGCGGCCAGAATTCCGGCTTCAAAATGACCGGTGAGCAGCTGGAAGCCGCGATCACGCCGCGCACCAAGTGGCTGATCCTGAACAACCCCTGCAACCCGACCGGCGCTGCCTATAACGCGGCCGAGATCAAGGCGCTGACGGATGTGCTGATGCGCCATCCGCATGTTTGGGTTTTCACTGACGATATCTACGAAAAGCTGGCCTATGATGGCTTCAAGCCGGCGACGGTGCTGGAAGTGGAACCGCGGTTAAAAGACCGCACGGTGACCATGAATGGCTGTTCGAAAGCCTATGCCATGACCGGTTGGCGCATTGGCTTTGCCGGCGCGCCGATTACGCTGATCAAGGCGATGGACAAGCTGCAAAGCCAGTCAACCTCCAACACGTCTTCCGTGTCTCAGGCGGCGGCGGTGGAAGCGCTGACCGGGCCTCAGGAAAGCATTGAGGATATGCGCAAGGTCTATGAACGCCGACGCAATTTGGTGGTGGATATGCTGAACGCGGCGCCGGGGCTGCGCTGCCACAAGCCGGAAGGCGCATTTTATGTTTTCCCGGATATGCGCGGTTGCATCGGCAAGACCACAGCGGGCGGCAAGAAGATTGAAACCGATGAGGATTTCACCATCGCGCTTTTGGAAGAAACCGGCGTTGCCACCGTGCATGGCGCGGCCTTCCTGAGCCCCGGGCATTTCCGGATTTCCTATGCGACGTCGGATGAAGCGCTGCGCGAAGCCTGCACGCGCATTCAGAAGTTTTGCGCGGGAATGAAGTGACTAGCGGCGCCGTCCTGAAAGGGGCGGCGCTTTACTGCCCCTTGGATTTTCCAGAAACAGGATCGTCATGCCCGCCCTTGCCGAACGTTTGAACCGCGTTTCCATCTCCGCTTCCGTCATCATGACGATCAAGGCGCGGGAATTGGCGGCGCAGGGGATCAAGGTAATCAGCCTGGCATCCGGGGAGCCTGATTTTCCCTCTCCGCCGCATGCCATCGAAGCGGCGCACAAGGCCGCACTCGCGGGGGATACGAAATACCCGCCGCAGGATGGCACCAAGCGGCTGAAGGAAGCGGTGCAGCGGAAATTCAAGCGCGACAATAACCTCGACTACGCGCTTGATGAAATCATGGTCACCAATGGCGGCAAGCAGAGCATCTTTAACGCCTTCATGGCGACGATTGATCCGGGTGATGAGGTGCTGATCCCAGCGCCCTTCTGGAGTTCCTATTCGGAAATGGCGAAGGTCGCGGGTGGTGTGCCGATTACCATCAATTGCCCGCAGAATAACGGCTTCAAGCTGCGGCCTGAAGATTTGGATGCCGCCATTACGCCCAAGACCAAATGGGTGATGATCAATTTCCCGAATAATCCAACGGGTGCGGCATGTTCGCGCGCAGAAATGCAGGCGATTGCTGCGGTGCTGATGAAGCACCCGCATGTCTGGGTCATGACCGATGATATGTATGAACATCTGATCTATGACGGGTTTGAATTCTGCACGATTGCCGATGTTGAACCGCGCCTGAAGGACCGGACACTCACGGTGAATGGTGCGTCCAAGACCTATGCCATGACCGGCTGGCGCATCGGCTTTTGCGGTGGGCCCAAGGCGCTGATCAAGGGCATGATGAATATGCAAGGCCAGGCGACAGCGGGGGTTTCCACCATCTCGCAAGCCGCGGTGGCGGCGGCCTTGGATGGCCCGCAGGAAATTGTGCGCGAAAGGGCAGAAGAATATCGCCAGCGCCGCGATCTGGTGGTGGAAATGCTGAATGCGGCGCCGGGCATTTCCTGCCATAAGCCGGAGGGGGCGTTTTACGTCTTCCCGAATATCGCTGGCTGCATCGGCAAAACCAGCAAGGGCGGGCGCAAGATCGAAACCGATACGGATTTCGCCATGGCGCTGCTGGAAGAAAAATATGTCGCGACCGTGCAGGGCACGGCTTATGGCATGTCTCCCTATCTGCGGATTTCCTATGCGACCAACACGGAAAACCTGCGTGAGGCCTGCGGCCGCATTCAGGCATTCTGCCGCGAATTGAGCTGAACCTGCGATGCTCCGCGCCGGGCGCGATTCGGATGCGGCAGGCTTCATAACGCTGATCCGCGATTGCTGGGCGGAATATCCCGGCTGCGTCTTTGATCTGGATGGGGAGCTGCCGGAACTCCGCGCCCTCGCCAGCTATTTTGCCGAACAAAATGGCGCGCTGTGGGTGGCCGAAGTTGCGGGCGCGGTGGTCGGCATGGCCGCTGTGCATCCTCTGCCTGGCACACCGGATTGGGAGATTTGCCGCGTCTATGTCGGGGCCAGTCAGCGCGGCACGGGCCTGGCCGTGGCGCTGATGGAAGCCGCGGAAGCCCATGCGCGGGAAGCGGG
>JBBAUC010000178.1:0-6984 GCA_040398485.1 Roseomonas sp.
CAGACCTGATGGAAGCCGTGCCGTTGCCCCCCGGCATGCGCGCCGCGCTGGAGGCTTTTGTGGCGGAACATCATCGCGACCGGGGCTTTCACAAACGCAAGCGCGACAAGGCAGAGCTTGAAGGGCTTGGCCGGCGCAGCCGGGTGGATGGGCCATGAGCGAAGAGGGGGAGGGGTTTCTCTCACGCTGGTCGCGCCGCAAGCGCGCCGTGGTGGAGGGCCGCGCGCCGGAAGAAGCCCCACCGCCCGCCCCGCTAGAAGCGAAGCCCGAGGCGCTGCCCGCCGAGCCCGAGGATGAATTCGACCTGGCGAGCCTGCCGCCGATTGAAAGCCTAACAATTGAGAGCGATTTCAAGGCCTTCCTGCACCGCAAGGTGCCCCTGGAACTCCGCAGCGCCGCACTCCGCCGCGCCTGGAGCCTTGATCCCGTCATCCGGGATTTCATCGGCCCCGCGGATTACGCCTGGGATTTCAACGCGCCGGATGGCGTGCCGGGCTTTGCGCTGGAATTGGGGGGGGATGCGATGAAGCTCCTGTCCCATGCGCTGGGCCTGGATGTGCCGGCCCCAAAGCCTGAGGAAGATAAGGCCCCGGAAGCCCCCGCCATGGCCGAGGCCCCCACCCCGGAGGCAGCGGCCGAAGCCCCTGGCTTGGCCATAGCCGAAGCCGCGCCTGAGGCTGAGGCGGCACCAGAGACCCCGGCAGAGCGCCCCCGCCGCCACGGCAGCGCCTTGCCCGTATAAGGTTGTTAGGCTTTTCCTGAGAAAACATTGTATCGGGAGCCTGGATTGAGTATTAGAGTCGAAGTTACGAGTTGGACTTTTTTCTGCTTTTCTCTGGGTAGAGTCGGAATATTACCGATTTTTCATTTGAGTGAAAGCAGGGCAAGACCATAACGGTTTGATATTGAGTTAGAGGAAGCGGCGGCCAGAATGCGCCCCATGATGCAAAAAGATATGGCACCGGATGCCATGGCGACTGAAAGAGCGCGGCTTTTCGCGCTGCTTGGCCGTTTGCTCGTGGCTGCCCCCGATGCCCATCTGCTGGCCGCCCTTGCCGCCCTGCCGGGTGATGCCTCGCCGCTTGGCAAATGTTATCGCGCCTTGGCTGAGGCCGCCGCTGCGACGGATACGCAGCGCGTTCAGCGTGAATTCCACGATCTTTTCATCGGCCTTGGGCGCGGCGAATTGCTACCCTTCGCTTCCTATTATATCACGGGCTTCTTGCATGAACGCCCGCTGGCCGATCTGCGCGGGGACCTCGCCCGGCTTGGCATTGAACGCGCCGATGGCGTGGCCGAGCCCGAGGATCACATCGCGTCCGAATGCGAAAGCTTTGCCGGGCTGCTGTCTGGCGTGTTTCCGGGCGGTGACGCGGCCGCTGAGGCGTTTTTCGCCCGCCATCTGCGCCCCTGGGCGGGGCGGTTCTTCGCTGATCTGGAAGCGGCGGAAGCCGCGGGGTTTTACCGCGCCGTCGGCGCGCTGGGCCGCATGGCCATTGAGGTTGAATTGGCGGCGCAGGAATTGCCCGTCTGATGTTTAGTTCTGGGAGGGTTGAATATGAGTGAGAATGAAAAACAAGTCGCGCAACGCCGCGGCTTTCTGAAGACCCTGGGGCTTGCTGGCGGTGCGGCGGTGGCTGCAACGGCGGCGGAAGCCTCAACCCCGCTGCGTGCTGATGCCGTACCCGCGGGCACGGCGCGGAAGGAAGGCCAGGCGGATCGGCTGAAGGCCCGCTACCAGCCCAATAGCCCGCATGTGCAGGCGTTTTATCGCACCAACGGCTCCAGCGATAAGTAAGAAGGGAAGCACCCATGCTGATCAAACGCACCGATGGCAAGGCCGCCAAGCAGCGCCTTGCTTCCGCCTATCAGGGTCTTTCTGCCGGCGGGTTGGACCGCCGCGCCTTTTTGCGCCAGGCCGGGCTTAGCGGGGCAGGGCTTGCCGCACTTGGCGCCATTCCGCTTTCCACCATGCGCCCCGCCGAAGCCGGGCCGATGGATCACACGAAGCCCGTGCAGCGCGTGAAGAACATCTGCACCCATTGCTCCGTTGGCTGCACCGTGATTGCGGAAGTGCAGAATGGCGTTTGGGTCGGCCAGGAACCGGCCTGGGAATCGCCCATCAATCGCGGCACGCATTGCGCCAAGGGCGCTTCGGTGCGCGAATTGGTGCATGGCGACCGGCGCATCAAATACCCGATGAAGCTGGTGAATGGCCAATGGCAGCGCATGTCCTGGGACAATGCCATCACCGAAATCGCCGACAAGCTGATGGAAACCCGGCAGAAAAGCGGGCCTGACTCCACCTTCTTGCTGGGCAGCGCCAAATTCTCCAATGAAGGGGCCTATCTGTTCCGCAAATTCGCGGCCTTCTGGGGCACGAATAATGTAGATCACCAGGCGCGTATTTGCCATTCGACCACGGTTGCGGGTGTGGCCAATACTTGGGGCTATGGCGCGCAGACCAATTCCTATAACGACATCCGCAATTCGAAAACCATGATCATCATGGGCGGCAATCCGGCGGAAGCGCATCCGGTCAGCTTGCAACATGTGCTGTCCGGGAAGGAACAGAATCGCGCCAATCTGATTGTGATTGACCCGCGCTTCACCCGCACCGCCGCGCATGCGAATGAATATGTACGCATCCGTCCGGGCACGGATATCCCCATCATTTGGGGCATGCTGCACCACATCTTCGCCAATGGCTGGGAAGATAAGGAATTCATCCGCCAGCGCGTCTATGGCATGGAAGAAATCCGCGCCGAATGCGCCAAGTGGAATCCGGCGGAGGTTGAGCGTGTGACCGGCGTACCGGGCGCGCAGTTGAAGAAGGTCGCGGAAATGTTCGCGACACAAAAGCCTGCGACTCTGATCTGGTGCATGGGGGCCACGCAAAAAACGGTCGGCACCGCCAATGTGCGCGCCTTCTCCATTCTGCTGTTGGCCACCGGCAATGTCGGTTCCGATGGCACTGGGGCGAATATCTTCCGCGGCCATTGCAATGTGCAGGGGGCGACGGATTTCGGGCTCGATGTCACAACACTGCCGGCTTATTACGGCCTGGATGAAAACGCCTGGCGGCATTGGTCGCGCGTTTGGAACGTGCCTTATGAATCCATGGTGGCGCGGTTTGACAGCCCCGCCATGATGGGCACGCCCGGCATCCCGACCACGCGGTATTTCGATGCCGTGACGCTGCCCAGGGATCAGGTGCAGCAGCGCGATAACTTCAAGGCGATGGTCGTGTTCGGCCATGGCGGCAATACCGTCACGCGCATGCCGGAAGCTGTGAAAGGTCTCGAAGCGCTCGATCTGCTGGTGGTGGCGGACCCGCATCCGACAACCTTCGCCGTCCTCGCGAACCGCAAGGAAAACACCTATCTGCTGCCCATCTGCACACAGTTTGAATGCGCGGGCAGCCGCACGGCTTCCAACCGTTCCGTCCAATGGGGCGATCAGGTGGTGAAGCCGATTTTCGAGAGCAAGAACGATTATGAGGTGATGTATCGCCTCGCCGGTGCCTTGGACCGGGCGGCTGAGAAGCGTAATATGCCAATCCGCTTCCAGGCCGATATCTTCAAATCCATTGAAGTGCGCGGCCAGGAACCAGTCGCCGAGAGCATCCTGCGGGAGATCAATCGCGGCGCGATCAGCACGGGCTATACGGGCCAATCACCGGAACGCCTGAAGGCGCATATGGCGCATCAGGACAAGTTCGATCTGGTGACCTTGCGCGCCAAGGCGGATGCGCCGGCCGAAATCAAGGGCGATTTCTACGGCCTGCCTTGGCCCTGCTGGGGCACGCCGGAAATGCGCCATCCGGGCACGCATATCCTCTACAATACCAACCTGCATGTGAAGGAAGGCGGCGGCACTTTCCGCGCGCGCTTCGGCGTGGAGCGCAATGGCGTGACGCTGCTCGCGGAAGGCTCCTATTCCAAGGGCTCGGAAATCACCGATGGCTATCCGGAATTCACCACTGCGGTGATGCAGCGCCTGGGTTGGGATGCGGAATTTACCGAAGCCGAACGCGCATCACTCGCGCGTCAGGGTGGCACCGCTTCCTGGGCCACTGATCTTTCCATGGGGATCATTCGCATCACCATGAATCACGGCGTGATGGCTTACGGCAATGCCAAGGCACGCGCTGTGGCTTGGAACCTGCCTGATCCCGTGCCGGTGCATCGTGAACCTATCTATACGCCGCGCACGGATTTGATTGCGCAGTACCCGACGCTGCCGGATCGGCGCGGCTTCCGCCTGCCGCATCTGGGGCAAACGGTGCAGAATCGTTCGCATCAGGTGGCGCCGAATTTCCCTATCATTCTGACTTCCGGGCGCCTGGTTGAATATGAAGGCGGCGGGGAAGAAACGCGGTCGAACAAGTGGCTCGCGGAATTGCAGCAGGACATGTTCGTGGAAATCAGTCCTCGTGATGCCGCGGCGCGCAACATCCAGGACGGCGCTTGGGTATTGGTGACGGGCCCGGAAATGCCCGCCAACAAGTCAACCCGCATGAAGGCTTTGGTGACGGAACGTGTCGGGCCCGGCGTGGCCTGGATGCCCTTCCACTTCGCTGGCTGGTTCATGCAGGAAGACCAACGCGGCAAATATCCGTCAGGCACGGACCCGATTGTGCTTGGCGAAAGCGTCAATGCAATAACTACCTATGGCTATGACCCGGTTACCTTCATGCAGGAAACCAAGGTCACGCTTTGTCAGATCCGCGCGGCATAAGGGAGGACCAGAAACATGGCCCGCATGAAATTCCTGTTGGACGCGGAACGCTGCATCGAATGCAATGCCTGCGTCACGGCTTGTAAAAACGAACATGAAGTGCCCTGGGGCATCAATCGTCGCCGTGTGGTGACGATTAATGACGGCAAGCCGGGGGAGCGTTCCATCTCCATGGCCTGCATGCATTGCACGGATGCACCCTGCGCTGCCGTCTGCCCGGTTTCCTGCTTCTACACCACGGCCGATGCCGTGGTGCTGCATGACAAGGACCTTTGCATCGGCTGCGGTTATTGCTTCTACGCCTGCCCCTTCGGCGCGCCGCAATATCCGCGCCTTGGCAATTTCGGCTCTCGCGGCAAGATGGATAAGTGCACCTTCTGCGCCGGCGGCCCACAGGCGGATAATACCCAGGCGGAATATATCCAATACGGGTCGAACCGTTTGGCCGAAGGCAAGCTGCCGCTTTGCGCTGAGATGTGTTCGACCAAGGCGCTGTTGGCGGGTGATGGGCAGATCATCGCTTCCATCTACCGGGAGCGTGTGCAACGCCGCGGCTATGGCACGGGCGCCTGGGGCTGGCGCACGGCCTATCGCGAAACGGTCGCGATCTGAAGGGCGGACGCATCATGAAACTCCGCATCCTTGCCCTGCTTGCCGCGCTGCTGATGGGCGCGGCAGCACCCGCCATCGCGCAAACTGCACCGCGCGCCCCTTCCATGGCGGAAGAATTGGAAGTGCAGGCGCTGCTGCGCGGCAGCCAGATCCAGGGCCGCATCACCATTCCGGATGACCGGGCCGCGACGCTCATTCAGCCCGTTGGGCGCGAATGGCGTGATTTCCATAATTATACGCTCGCCTGGGTGGGTGGCATTGCGGTGCTTGGCATGCTGGCGATCCTGACGGTGTTCCGCCTGGCCAAGGGGCGTATCCCGATCGAGGGGGGCCGTTCAGGGCGCACCCTTCTGCGCTTCAATGTGCTGGAACGCGGCAATCACTGGATGGTCGCTTCCACCTTCATCATCCTGGCGCTGTCTGGCCTGAACCTGACCTTCGGGCGGCATATCCTGCTGCCGATTGTGGGGCCGGAGGCTTTCACCGCCATCAGCCAATGGGGCAAATACGCGCATAACTTCCTGGCCTTCCCCTTTACGCTGGGGCTGGTGGTCATGCTGCTGATCTGGCTGAAGGATAACATCCCGAATGCGCGCGACCTTGCCTGGTTCAAGGCAGGTGGCGGGTTGATTGGGAATGAGCATCCGGACGCCGGCCGCTTCAATGGCGGGCAGAAGATGGTTTTTTGGATCACCGTGCTGGGCGGGGCGGTTGTTGCCGTTTCTGGCTATCTGCTAGTTTTCCCCTTCTTCTTCACTGATATGGCCGGGATGCAGCTTAGCCACATCATCCACAGCCTGCTTTCCGTGCTGATGATCGCGGCGATGCTGGCCCATATCTATATTGGTTCCATCGGCATGGATGGCGCCTTTGATGCCATGGGCACGGGTCAGGTTGATCTGAACTGGGCCAAGCAGCATCACGGGCTTTGGGTGCAGGAAGAACTGGCCAAGGGCCGCACGGCGGTGCAGCCGCCCGGTGCCAAGGCCTCCGGCGCAGACTGACTTTAACCCATGCGCGTGATCGGCCTCGCCGGCTGGAGCGGGGCCGGCAAAACAACCTTGATGGTGAAACTGATCCCCTGCCTTATCGGGCGGGGGATTGGCGTTTCTACGCTGAAGCATGCGCATCATCGCTTTGATGTGGATGTGCCGGGCAAGGATTCTTGGCAGCACCGGCAGGCCGGCGCGCAGCAGGTGATGGTGGCGTCTGGCGCGCGCTGGGCGCTGATGACGGAATTGCGCAGCGCCGCTGAACCGCGCCTGCCGGAATTGCTGGCCCGCATGGATGTGGTTGATCTGGTGATTGTGGAGGGCTTCAAGCGCGACGCGCATCCGAAGCTGGAAGTGCATCGCGCCGCCAATGCCAAGCCCTGGATGCACCCGGATATGCCCGGCATTGTCGCGGTGGCATCGGACACGCCGCCCCCGTATGATCTGCCCCGGGCTGGGTTGGATGAGGTGGAAGCCATTGCTGATTTGGTGCTGGCGCTGGCCCGGCCCATCAAGGACATTCCCTGGACGGAGGGGTGATGGCGCAGCTTTCGGATGATTGCTTCGCCTTTGGCGGCGCGCTGATGGCGGTGGAAGAAGCCCAGGCCCTGATCCTGGAACGCATCCCGCCCGCCACTGG
>JBBAUC010000179.1:0-6982 GCA_040398485.1 Roseomonas sp.
CAGCCAGATTTCCTGGGTTATAGAGCCAGGGCATGTGCCACCACATGCGGTAATCAAGACCCATCAGGGTCGCGATCAGTTCAGCGTGCTTGTCGAGCCGATCATCCTCGACATACAGATAAGGACGGAAGCGCGTAATTGTCTGGCGCGCGCCATCCAGCACCTGCTTTTCCATACCTTCAACGCCAATCTTGATCATGTGGCAGGCAGGCAGCATTAGGTTGTCAATGGCGATCATTTCAACCACATCACCATCATCACCGCCGAGTGCAACTCCGCCAAGATTATTGTCACCGCGATAATCCACGCGCGGCACCGTGATCTCACCCGCTGTGGCGCCGACAGCCAGGCATTTGGCATCCGTATTTTCAATGCCGTTCAAGGCCAGATTGGCGCAGAGGATCTGAAAGATCACGCGCTGCGCTTCAAAGGCAACAACCCCGCCATTCTCACCGACCAATTTGGCAAGGTGAACGGTATGCGCGCCGATATTCGCGCCAATTTCGAGGACCATCATACCAGGCTTGATCAGGCCGGAGAAAAGCTGTGCTTCAAGTTCGGAAAACTCGCCATAGCGATCAAGCGATCCCCCTACATATTTATCGCGCGCGCTGTAGAGCATGACACCATGGCGGCAATGCTTCAGGCGCAAATGCGGGCTGGGTAGGGCCATGGAGGCCAGTTTTTCGATCATCAATTCCGGCTTTCATGTCTCGATAATGAACCAAGCTATCAGCCATTGGCGCGCTATGCCAATCTTCTCCTTCCAAATGCGCCCAAAGGAACGCTGATCTAATGACCCGCCCGCCAAAACAGCGCGCCGATCTGTTGTTGGTGGCGCTTGGGCTCGCGGAAAGCCGCGCCAGGGCCCAGGCGCTTATCCTGGCCGGCAAGGTCTTCACCGATAGCAAGCGCGTGGAAAAGGCGGGAGATCTGCTGGCCGATGGCGCGCCGCTTGAAGTGCGCGGGCAGGACCACCCCTGGGTCTCCCGCGGCGGGCTCAAGCTTGCGCATGCGCTCACGCATTTCGGGCTGAACCCGGAAGGGCGGGTTTGTCTGGACCTTGGCGCCTCCACCGGGGGCTTTACCGATGTGCTGCTGCAGCATGGTGCTGCGAAGGTTTATGCGGTGGATGTCGGGCACGGCCAATTGGCCTGGAAGCTCCGCCAGGACCCGCGCGTGGTGGTGCTGGAAAAGACCAATGCGCGTTATCTTGACGCCAGCGCCATCCCGGCGCCGATCGGCGCCCTGGTCTGCGATGCGTCCTTTATTGGCTTACGCACCATCCTACCCGCGCCATTGTCGCTTTGCGCGCCGGGCGCCTTCACGGTGGCATTGATAAAGCCACAATTCGAAGCGGGGCCAGGCCAAGTCGGCAAGGGCGGCGTGGTGCGCGACCCAGCGCTCCATCGCAGCATCTGCGCCATGATCGCCGATTGGTGGGCGGCGCTGCCCGGCTGGCAAGTGCTCGGCATCACCGAAAGCCCCATCACGGGGCCCGAGGGGAATAAGGAATTCCTGATCGCCGCGCTCCGCGAATGACCCGGCAGGGCTTGCGCAAGCCGCCCATCCCGCCTATCCGCCCGTTTCCTATTCCAGACATTCAGGGGTTTGCCATCATGGCCATCGAACACACCTTCAGCATCATCAAGCCGGACGCGACGCGCCGGAATCTGACCGGTAAGATCAATGCGGTGTTCGAAGAAGCCGGGCTGCGCATTGTGGCGCAAAAGCGCATCCATATGTCCCCAGCGCAGGCCGAAAGCTTCTATGGCGTGCATCGTGAACGCCCCTTCTTCAAGGATCTGGTGTCCTTCATGATCTCCGGCCCCGTGGTGGTGCAGGTACTGGAAGGCGAGAACGCTGTCGCCCGCAACCGCGAATTGATGGGTGCGACCAACCCCGCCAATGCCGCCCCCGGCACCATCCGCAAGCTTTTCGCCGAGAACATTGAGGCGAATTCGGTCCATGGGTCCGATAGCGCCGAAAACGCCGCCATCGAAATCGCCTATTTCTTCGCCGGCAGCGAAATCGTCGGCTGAGCCGCCTTCACTTCCCACGCGGCTGGTAACCAGCCCGTAAGCAGTTCCGGTGTTTAATGCGCCCTCAAGTGATTGAGGGTGCAGGCATGAGCGACGGGTTTGGCAGTCAGGGTGATCGGGCAGCGGCGGGGCTGGACCTTGCCCATTCGCCGGCGGAACTCCGCCAGGGCATCGCCGAGGCTTTGGCCAATAATGGGGCCGGCCTCAGGCTTGATCTCCAGCCCGTCTGCAGCGCCAATGGCCTGGAAACCGTGGGCTATGAGGCGCTGCTGCGCTGGGTCCACCCCGATCTTGGCCCCATCCTGGCCATGGAAACGGTCAATGCCGCGACCCAGGCGGGCATGGCGGCCGCGCTGGATGCCTGGGTTTTCACTGAGGCCTGCCGGATCAGGGCGCGTTGGCCGCGTTCCGCCCCCTATATCTCCGTGAATATCACCGCCGAGGCCTTTTTGCGCGGCGATGGCACCGCCTTGATGCGCCGCGCGCTTTATGATGCCGATACGGACCCGCGCAGTATGGTGGTGGAAATGCCGGCCAATGCGGTCTCCCTCTGGCATGATGCAGCGGCCAATCTGGCGGCCGGGCTGCGCGGGCTTGGCGTTGTCGCGGCGCTGGATGATTTTGGTGTGGCGCGCGGCACCATCCTGGCCTTGCGCGCCATTCCCTTCCCCATGGTGAAGCTGCACCCAAGCCTCTGTGCCGGGCTGGATGGGGAAGCCCTCTCGGCGCGTCGGGCGCTGGCGCTCACCACCGGTCAGGTGGAAACCGCCCATGCGCTAGGCACAATTGTGGTGGCGAAAAGCGTGGAAACGCTGGCGCAGCTCCGCGCCCTGGAGAAGGCTGGCTGTGACGCCATGCAGGGCTGGCTGCTGGGCCGGCCCGGCAAGGTGCCGAACTTGGCCGAGTAGCCTCTCCGCCGAGCGGCTATTTCACCCCTTCACATCCATCGCCTGACGCAGCCCATCGCTCACCAGATTGAAGCAGATGGAGGTCACGAAAATGCAAATCCCCGGAAGGATCGCGACCCAAGGCTGCACATAAATCGCGGTGCGCAGCGTATTCAGCATCAGCCCCCATTCCGGCTCAGGCGGCTTGGTGCCAAGCCCAAGGAAGGAAAGGCCCGAGGCCAAAATCATCGAAACGCTGATCAGCGATGTCGCATAGACAAAGATCGGCCCCAGCACATTGCCCAACACATGCACGCGCACAATGGTGAAGGCATTGGCCCCAGATGCGCGCGCCGCATCCACGAAATCCAGATTACGCACGCCCGTGGTCACGGTTTCCGCGACACGGATAATGGGCGGGATGAATACCAGCGTCAGCGCCAGAATTGCATTGATAATCCCCGCGCCAAGCGCGCCTGAGATCGCCACCGCCAGCAGCACGGATGGGAAGGCGTAGAACACATCAGTGATGCGCATGATGGCCATATTAGTCTTACCGCCGGCATAACCCGCCAGCACGCCCAGCACGGTGCCAATCACAAAAGCCAGCGCGACAGGCGTGATACCCATGAACCAGGAAAGCCGCCCGCCATACAGCAGGCGCGTCAGCATATCGCGGCCAAGCTCATCCGTGCCCAATATATAGTTCGGCGTACCAACGGGCCGCAGCCGCCTGATCATACTGCCCTGATAAGGATCATGCGGCGCAATCAGCGACGCGAACACAATCGAGAACAGCATCAGCAACAAGACCGACGCACAAAAGATCGTCACCGGATCACGCCGCACGCGCTTCCAGACGCCTGCCCAATAGCCGGTGGAGCTTTCTGCCGCCTGCCGCGCCTGGACCGCGAGTTCAGCTTCCGCCGCCGATGGGGTGGTTGCGCTATTGGACATTGCCTCAGCCCCGCTTGATGCGCGGATCAAGCGCGGTTTGCATCAGATCCACCAAAAGATTGAGTGCGACGAAGAACATGGCCAGCACCAGAATGGTCCCTTGCAGTACTGGCAAATCGCGCTGGAAGATCGCGTTGTTCAGCAAAAGCCCAGTGCCGGGCCAGGAGAATACGGTCTCCACCAGAATCGAACCGCCCATCAGATAGCCAAGCTGCAAGCCCATCACCGCAAGCGCGGTGGGGGCGGCATTCTTCACCACATGCAGGAACACGCCGCGCCGCGTCAGCCCCTTGCCGCGCAACGCGGTCACAAATTCCTGGTTCATGATTTCCGCGATAATGCCGCGCACCGTGCGTGTGATGATCCCCATGGGAATCACGCAAAGCGTCACGGTAGGCAGGATCAGGTGCTTGATATGCTCCCAATCCCATGCCCAGTCGGAAGACCCGCCCGGCCCCGCGCCCATGGCCGGCAGCCAATTCAATTGGACGGAAAAGATCACCACCATCACCATGCCAAGCCAATAATGCGGCACGGAAACCCCGCCGACCGCCAGCGTCACTGCTGCGCGATCAAGCCAGGAACCGCGGAAGGTGCCGGCAAGCCCACCCAGCACGCAGCCAAGAATGAAGCCCAGCAGGGAAGCGGAAGCCGCCAGCATCAGCGTATTGCCGATGGCGCTTGAAAGATCAGACCATACCGGCCGACCGGAAGCGAGTGAGCGCCCCAAATCACCCTGCACCACTTTCAGCAGCCAAAGCCCGAATTGAACGGGCAGCGGTTTATCCAGCCCGTAATCGCGCCGCACCTGTTCCACCACATCGCCCGGCGCATCGGGCGGCACGATGGCGTTGATCGGATCACCAGGTGCGATCTGCACCAGCATGAAACAAACAAACCCAACCGCAAGCGCGATTGGGATGGCATAGGCAATGCGGCGGATCAGGTAGAAGAACATCGTCTCTCCAGGTATCGCCGGGCGGTGATGGCCGCCCGGCGATCAGATGTTACTGAATGAAGGGCAGGCGCAGATCCACGAACCAGCTTTGTGGCTGCACATAACCGCGCACACGCGGGCTCATGGCACGCGGGGACACGTCATGGGCAATCCAGATGAACAGCGCCTCATCCACACCAGCCGCGTGCAAGCGGGCGAGTGCGGCATCACGCGCGGCTGGTTCGAAGGAATTGCGCGCTTCCGCAATCATCGCGTCAAAACGCGGATTGTTGAAGAAGCCCCAATTGTTTGAGACCGGCGGCGCCATTTTCGAATCCCAGAAGCGCACCATGGCGAAGAAAGGGTCCATGGCGGCGAAGGATACGTTGGTCATGTGCGCACCGCGCGCCGAAGCATCGCGGCAGCCCTGACGCCAAGAAGCAAAGAGCGCATTCCATTCAAGAACATCGAATTCGACATTCACGCCAACCTGCTTGAGGTCCTGTTGCAGGAACTCATTCATCGGCAGCGGCTGCATCTGGCCGGAGCCGGAAGCCGAGATCTGCACCTTCAAGTTCAAAGGACGCTGCGGCCCATAGCCCGCTTCCGCGAGCAAGCGGCGCGCTTCGGCCTTATCGGTACGGATATTGAAGCTTGGGTTGCCGAACCAGGGATGGCCGCGCGGCACGGTGCCGACAGGGATGGACATCATGCCACCCAGAAGCGTGCGCAGCCCTTCACGATCAATGGCAAGATTAAGCGCGCGGCGCACACGCACATCAGCCATGGGCGAGCCTTCAGTAAAGCAAGGCTGCCAGGGCCAGACATGCGGCTGCGCATTACTGGTGATCACCATGCCGCGCTGGCGAAGCTGCGGAATGGTATCGGGTGACGGCGCTTCAATCCAATCCACCTGATTGGACAGCAGCGCTGCCGTGCGCGCATTGGCTTCTGGAATCGGCAGCAGGATCACGCGATCAAGCTTGGCTTTATCCGTCCAATAGGCATCATTGCGCGCATATTCCACGCGCTCACGCGCGACAAAGCGGGTCAGGCGGAAGGGGCCGGTGCCGGAAGGATCACGCGCAAAGGCAAGCCAGGCCGCTTCGGCATTTGCGCTGGTCGCGCGCATCTTGTCCCATTGGGCGGGGCTCGCCATAAATAGGTTGGTCAGGTTGATGGGCAGCAGGCTGTCCGGTTCAGACGTGAACAGCGCCACGGTGTAATCATCAATCTTTTCCGCGCGGCGGAGGGTCGGCATGCGCGTGGCCGTCACACCGACCTGACGCGGGTCATAATGCGGTGCCTCACGGTCCAGCACCTTGCGCACATTCCACACCACGGCATCGGCGTTGAAATCCGACCCGTCATGGAA
Organism: Roseomonas sp.; assembly: GCA_040398485.1. Classification (GTDB taxonomy): domain Bacteria; phylum Pseudomonadota; class Alphaproteobacteria; order Acetobacterales; family Acetobacteraceae; genus Neoroseomonas. The sequence continues at coordinate 6,199 of JBBAUC010000179.1, forward strand.
TTTCACGCCGCGACGCAGGCGAAACACCCAGCGCGTCTTGTCATTGGCGTCAACGGCCCATTCGGTCGCAAGCCCCGGGATCACCACGGAAGGCTTATCGGCCGCGGACAGATCCCACATGGTCAGGCTGTCAAACAGCGGAATGCCGGTGAAGCGGTTGCCTTCAAACCCCTGGTCGGGCTGGCCATTGGTCAGCGGAATATCCGCCGCCGTCATGCCGATACGCAGCGTACCCTGGGCTTGAGCGATAGACGCCCCCAGGACCGGCAGCGCCACCAGGCAGGCTGTCATCAAGAATTTCTTCAATCGCATTGCGTCACTCTCCCTTCGTCGCGTTTGGACAGTTTCGGGGGAAACTGCCGACTAAATTTGGTCGCTACGCTCGCCCCAAGGCCGAGGCCCGTACGACAAGCCAGTATCTGAAGGCAGCAAAGCCTGTGCCACCCCCCAGCCTTGGGCTGGCGGTCAGGGATATTCATCCCTGCCTAAATTATCAGCAGCACTGCCTGACCATGCGGCGCCGCGCGCCCGGGCGCAACAGGAAATTGCCTGGGCTTGCCAGCCAAGCCCGGCCAAGGCCAGAAACACCCATGCGCATCCTGCTTCTGAACGGCAATACCGACCCCGCCATCACCGCCCTGATCGCCGCCCGCGCGCAGGAAGCCCTGCCCCGGCTTGGCCTGCCCGCTTGCGATCTGGTGCCCGCGACCGCCCCCTTTGGCGCGCGCTATATCGCAACCCGCGCGGCAGTCGCCATTGCCGGCCATGCGGTGCTGACGGGCCT
>JBBAUC010000180.1:0-6948 GCA_040398485.1 Roseomonas sp.
CATGGTGAATGCCCACCGGCGCGGCCTGACCGGGCGCGCGGCCCGGATTTCCATGCCCGGTGGCGATCTTTTTATGGAATGGCGCCAGGATGGGCATGTGCTCATGACCGGGCCCTTCGCCATGGCCTTCATCGGGCAGGTTGATCCCAAGGCTTTGGCCGGATGAGCGCCACGGATGCCCCTCGGCTGCTGAGTTTCGGCTGCCGGCTCAATACCTATGAGAGTGAGGCCATGCGCGACCTGGCCAGCAAGGCCGGCCAGGGTAATGCCATCATCGTCAATACCTGTGCTGTGACGGCGGAAGCTGAACGACAGGCGCGCCAAGCCATCCGCAAGGCGCATCGTGACAATCCCGGTGCGCGCATCATCGTGACCGGCTGCGCGGCGCAAATCGCGCCCGATAAATGGGCCGGCTTGCCGGGGGTGGAGCGTGTGATCGGCAATGCCGAGAAGCTGAAGCCCGAAACCTGGGCCGCTTTGGATGCGCCGCCGGCGCCAGTCAGTGATATTATGGCCGCGCGCGAAACCTCGGCCCATTTGGTGACGGAATTCGCCGGGCGCGCGCGCGCCTTCGTACAAGTGCAGCAGGGCTGTGATCATCGCTGCACCTTCTGCGTCATTCCCTTCGGGCGCGGGCCTTCGCGGTCTGTCCCCATCGGCGCCGTTGTGGAACAGCTTCGTGCCCTGGTGGCGGCGGGGTATCGGGAAGCGGTGCTGACAGGGGCGGATGTCACCTCCTACGGGCCTGATCTGCCGGGTAGCCCGACGCTTGGGCAAATGATCCGCCGCGTATTGGCGCTGGTGCCGGAATTGCCGCGGCTGCGCTTGTCATCGCTCGATCCCGTGGAAGTAGATGAAGATCTTTGGCGCCTGATTGCGGAAGAACCCCGCCTGATGCCGCATTTGCATCTTTCCTTGCAGCACGGGTCAGATTTGATCCTGAAGCGCATGAAGCGGCGGCATTTGCGCGCGGATGCGATTGCGCTGGCCGAAAAGGCGCGGCGGCTGCGGCCCGATATCGTCTTTGGTGCTGATTTGATTGCGGGCTTCCCGACTGAGACCGAAGCGCAATTCCAGGAAAGCCTTGATCTTGTAAGGGATTGCGACCTCTCTTTCCTGCATGTCTTCCCCTATTCGGAACGACCAGGCACGCCGGCAGCGCGCATGCCGCAAATCCCGGTGCCGGAACGTCGCGCGCGGGCGGCGCGGTTGCGTGAGGCCGGGGCGGCGGCGGCGGCGCGCTATTTCGCGGCCAGGCTGGGGCAGGAGGAACAGGTTTTGTTGGAACATCCCGATCGCGGCCATACGGCATATTTTGCGCCGCTGCGCTTGCTGGGCAGTGCGGGGCAGCCGGGCGAAATCCGCCGCCTGCGCGTGACCGGCGCCGATGCGGATGGGCTTTTGGCGGAGGCCGCCTGATGGCGTTGCGCGATTTCTTTGGCCGGTTGCGCGGCGGTGGCGCGGCCCAGCCCGAAATCCCGATTCCCGGCCCGCCTGAAGCGCCGCCGGCTCCAATTGCGGAAACCCCTCCGCCACTCCCGGAACTCACCCCGGAAGCACTACCGGCTGAAATTCCGCCGACTGAGGCAGAAGCGCCCGCCAAGACTGGCTGGTTCGCGCGGCTGAAGGCAGGGCTTTCGCGCTCCACCGCCAAGCTCACGGAAAGCGTTGTCTCCCTGCTGCACAAACGGCGGCTGGATGATGAGGCTTTGGAGGAGTTGGAAGAAACCCTGATCACCGCTGATCTGGGTGTCGCGGCTTCGCGCCGGATTGTGGAAGGCTTCCGCCGCACGCGCTTCGGCAAGGAAGTGACCGATGAGGAAGTGAAGACCGCACTCGCCGATGAAATCGCCGCCATTCTGGACCCTGTGGCGCAGCCCATGGAAATCATCCCCGCCCGCGCGCCGCATGTGGTGCTGGTGGTGGGCGTGAATGGCACAGGCAAGACCACCACCATCGCCAAGCTTGGCCGGCATTATGCAGAACAAGGGCTGAAAATCGGCTTTGTCGCCGGCGATACCTTCCGCGCCGCGGCGGTGGAACAGTTGCAGGTCTGGGCGGGGCGGACATCTGCGCGCTTCTTCGCGCCCGCCAAGCCTGGTGCCGATGCGGCGGGGCTGTCTTTTGATGCGCTGACCGCGGCGCGCGCCGATGGGCTGGATTTGCTGTTGGTGGATACGGCTGGCCGGCTGCACAATAAATCCGCGCTGATGGAAGAACTCCGCAAAATCATTCGCGTGATCAAGCGCGTGGATGAAACCGCGCCGCATTCCGTGCTGCTGGTTTTGGATGCGACCACGGGGCAAAACGCCGTGCAGCAGGTGAAGGTTTTCAAGGAAATGGTGGATGTCACCGGCCTTGCCGTGACCAAGCTTGATGGCTCGGCCAAGGGCGGCGTGGTGGTGGCTTTGGCACAGGAATTCGGCCTGCCCGTGCATGTGGTGGGCGTTGGCGAAAAGGCCGAGGATTTGCGCCCCTTCGCGGCGCGGGATTTTGCGCGCGGGCTGATGGGGCTGGATTAGTCGATTTTTTGCGGCCCGCCTGATCGAACAGGGAATGATAGGGGAAACTTCCGATGCGCGACTTTGACGAAAACTCCATCACCGATGCCGTTCTGCAACGGTTGGCGGGCGCAGAGGATCCCCGTCTGCGCCATGTCGCGCAAAGCCTGGTGAAGCATCTTCATGCCTTTGTGCGCGATGTTGAGCCAAGCTTCGAGGAATGGCAGACCGCGATCAGCTTCCTGACACGCATCGGCCATATGTGTGATGGGAAGCGCCAGGAATTCATCCTGCTGTCTGATACGCTTGGCGTTTCCATGCTGGTGGATGCCATAAATCACCGGCTGCCGGTAGGCGCCACCCCCACCACGGTGCTCGGCCCGTTTTATGTTGAAGGTGCGCCGGAATTGCCCCTGGGGGCAGAGGTTGCGCGCGCCATGAAGGGCGAAGCGCTGCATGTTTCCGGCCGCGTTTCAACCGCAGGCGGCGGTCCCATTGCGGGGGCCATCATGGATATCTGGCATTCGGATGAGGATGGCTATTACGATGTGCAGCGCCCTGATCAGCCGGATGCCAATCTGCGCGCGCGCTTTCGCACCGATAGCGAAGGGCGTTTCCATTTCTGGACCCTGACTCCCACTTCCTACCCTGTACCGGATGACGGCCCCGTGGGGGAATTGCTGCGCGCCACCGGCCGGCACCCAATGCGCCCGGCGCATGTGCATTTCATGATTGCGGCACCTAGGCATGAAACCCTGGTGACGCATGTTTTTGTCGCCGGCGATCCCTATTTGGATAGTGATGCGGTCTTTGGCGTGAAGCAGAAATTGATCGCCGAATTCACGCAACACCCGCCAAGCACGGGTCCCGATGGCAAGGTCATGAATTCCAGCTGGCGCAAGCTTGTCTATGATTTTGCACTGAAGCGGCATGATTGAGGCGAAGCGCCTTGCCCATGGCATAAGTCACTTGGCAAGCGCTTCTGTATTTGCCTCAGATCATTGTACGCGGCATCGAAAAATCTCCGATAGGCTCAGTCAACCTTGATATTGCCATCGCGGATCACCCGCGCCCATCTTTCACGATCGGTTGCGATGAAATCCCGAAAGGCTTCCTGAGTCATGGGGGCGGGTTCGGTGCCCTGCGCCACCAAACGCGCGCGGAAGGCTTCACGGGCCAGCGCCGCATTCACTTCCCGATGCAGCCGATCCACAATCGCGGTTGGCGTGCCTGAAGGCGCCATGAGCCCGTAAAAGCCAACCCCTTCATAGCCAGCCACACCAGATTCAGCGATTGTTGGTACATCCGGCAAGGCAGGGTCGCGCCGCGCGGTGGTCACGGCAATGGCGCGCACGCGCCCGCCCTGGATATGCGGCAGCGCGGTTGGCGTGGTGTCGAACATCATGGCAAGCCGGCCGCCGATTGTATCCACCACGGCGGGACCCGTTCCGCGATAGGGGATATGGGTGATGTCCACCCCAGTCATTTGCTTGAGCAATTCCATGAACAAATGCTGCGCACTGCCCGTGCCGCTTGATCCGTAATTCAATTCGCCCGGCTTGGCGCGTGCCAAGGCAAGCAACTCGGTCAAATTGCGGGCGGGCACGGATGGATGCACCACAAGAACGGAAGCGACGGTGGAGACCATCCCAATTGGCACCAGATCCCGCGCGGGATCATAAGCCAGGCGCAATAGCGCCGGGTTGATCGCAAGCGGGCCGGTTGAGCCCATCAACAGCGTATAGCCATCGGGCGCACTGCGCACCACCGCTTCCGTACCGACGGAGCCACCCGCGCCGGTGCGGTTTTCCACCACCACTGATTGCCTTAGCGCTGGCGTCAATTCTTCGGCGATATTGCGCGCCAGAACATCGGCAGCCCCACCTGGCGGAAAAGGCGAAATCAGCCGCAGGCTACGCGCCGGCCAGGCTTCCTGAGCCGAAGCCAGGGCAGGAAAGGCAAAAAGCCCGGCAAGGGCAGCGCGTCTTGTGGTCATGGCACAATCCTTCTTGGGGGGGCGCGACGCTTAACGAAGCACCAAGGCTTGACGGCCCGCGTCATACAACCAGACTAGCTGCAAAGCCCCCTTCAAGGAAGCCACGCATGTCCATGCCCCTGCTTTTCACGCCCATCACGCTGCGGTCAGTCACGCTGCCCAATCGCGTAGCGCTTTCGCCGCTTTGCATGTATTCGGCCAAGGATGGGCTGGCGAATGGCTTCCATTTTTCGCACCTGACTGCGGTTGCGCGCGGGCGCGCAGGCTTGGTCTTCACGGAAGCCACCGCGGTGGCGCCGGAAGGGCGCATCACCCATGGCTGCTGCGGGCTTTGGAATGACGCGCAAGTGGAAGCATATCGCCCCATTGTGGATGCCATCATCGGCTTTGGGTCTGTGCCGGCCATTCAAATCGCCCATGCCGGGCGTAAGGCTTCCGTGCAGCCGCCCTGGAAGGGTAGCACGCCGCTCCGCGCCGAAGATGCCGCGACGGGTTCGCCGCCTTGGGAGTGCTTTGGGCCAACGTCGGAACCGGTCGGGCCAAGCTGGCACGCGCCAACCGCCATGACTGAGGCGAAAATCCAGGAAACGGTAAAGGCCTTCGCCGCCGCTGCCGTGCGTGCTGCCAAGGCAGGGTTTCGCGTGCTCGAAATTCATGGCGCGCATGGGTATTTGATCCAGGCTTTCCTTTCGCCCATCGCGAATAAGCGCAATGACCGCTATGGCGGGGATCTGGCCGGGCGCATGCGCTTTGCCCTGGAAGTGACCGAAGCGGTGCGCGCGGCTTGGCCGGCTGATTTGCCACTATTCTTCCGCATCTCCGCCGTGGATGGCACCGCTGAAGGCTGGAGCCTAGATGATTCCGTGGTGCTGGCGAAGGAGCTTAAGGCGCGCGGCGTGGATGTTGTGGATTGCTCGGCGGGTGGTGTTTCGGGCGCGCCAGCCTTCCGCGCGAATGATTCAGGCCAGCCGCTCCGCACCCGTGCTGAGCGGCCGCCGGGCTTCCAGGTGCCCTATGCAGAACGCGTGCGCCGCGATGCCGGCGTTGCCACCATGGCCGTTGGCGTGATCATCGCCGGCGATCAGGCGGAAGCCATTTTGCAGGAAGGTCGCGCTGATCTGATCGCGGTCGGTCGCGAATTGATGTATGACCCCTATTGGACACTGAAGGCCGCCGAGAGCCTCGGCTGCGATCCGGGAAATAAGATGTGGCCCGATAATTATGGCTGGGCCATTCAGCGCCGTTCGGAAATCATGGCGGCGGCGGGGCGGCGATAAGGTTTTTTCAAGCCAAGTTGGATAGCTTGGCGCCCTGGAAAATGCGACCAAGCAAGGGTTGGGTGAACCGCCCCGATTTTACAGTAGGCTCCAACTTCCAAATAGGTTGGAGCCCTTATGCGCAAACCGATGAACTGGCGTGCCCCCCTGAATTGGCGTCCATTTTCGGTAGAGCCTGTTCCTCAGGAGGGCGGACGAATGAAACGCTGAAGGTTCAGCGATGAGCAGATGATCGGGATTTTGAAGGGACTTGACCCTCCGCCGTCCGGCTCACGCCGTGAAGATCGCCCGCCCCTCCTTGATGGTCTGCACCACCGCGACATCGCGGATCTGCGCCGCCGGGATCTTCAGCGGGTTGCGGTCCAGGACAACGAAATCAGCGAGCTTGCCGACTTCTAGCGTGCCCTTCGTCTTCTCCTCGCGGATCTGGAAGGCTGCATCGGCGGTGACTGCCCGCAGCGCTGTATAGGCGTCGATGCGCTGCTCCGCGGCCAGCACCTGGCCGCTTTGGGTGGTGCGCTGCGTCGCCGCCCAGACCAGCGGCAGGATCTCCGGCGGGGTGATGGGCGCGTCATGCGAAAGGGTGAAGGGAATGCCTGCGCGCTGCATGCTGGCGGCTGCGTTCGTCGTCGCCAGCCGCTCCGCCCCAAAGATCGGCGCCAGGTCATCGCCCTGGTTAAAGAGAGAGATAGTAAGGAAGCTTGGAATGGCGCCAAGCGCTTTCATGCGCGCGATCTGGTCCGGCCGGACATAGGCGCAATGCACAAAGACAGGCCGGTGATCCCGCATGCCGTGCCGCGCCACCGCCGCCTCAATCGCCCGCAGTGCCTGCTCCACCGCGGCGTCGCCGTTCAGATGCATGTTGATCTGGAAGTGCGTGGTCCAATGTTCGTCAAAGGTCTTGAACAGCACCTCGTCCGAAATTTGCGAATAGCCGTGGAAATCCTTGTCGCGCCCCGGTGGCGGCACGGCGAAGGGCTTCGACATCCAGGCCAGCACCGGATTGCCGTCGAGCCAGAATTTGGCACCACCGAGCCGCACGCGATTGACGTAGCGGCCATCCATGTCCGGGCGCACGGCGCGAAGCTTCTGCGCGGTGCCGCTGGCCTCAGCGCCATAGGCCTGACCGACGCCGTAGGCTTGCTTCGACACCTCGTCCACCTTGTCATCCTTG
>JBBAUC010000181.1:0-6877 GCA_040398485.1 Roseomonas sp.
AGGCATTCACATTCTGCCCAAGCAAAGTGATTTCCCGCGCGCCCAAAGCCACCAGGCGCTTGGCTTCGGCGATCACCGCCGCGGCAGGGCGGGAATATTCCGCGCCGCGCGTGTAAGGCACCACGCAGAAGGAACAGAATTTGTCGCAGCCTTCCTGCACGGTCAGGAAGGCCGTCACGCCCTGGGGCGCCGCCTGTTCCGGCAAATGATCGAATTTCCCATCCACCGGGAATTCGGTTTCGATCACCGCCCCTGCCGCGCGGGAGGCACGCGCCACCATCTCCGGCAGGCGGTGATAGGATTGCGGCCCCAGCACAATATCCACCCAGGGCGCGCGGGCGGTGATTTCCGCCCCTTCCGCCTGGGCCACACAGCCCGCCACGGCGACAATCATCTGCCCGCCGCGCGCAACCTTGGCCTCCCGCAAGCGGCCCAGATCTGAAAACACCTTCTCGGTCGCTTTTTCGCGGATATGGCAGGTATTGAGGATGACCATATCGGCATCCTCCGCCACTCCCGTTGGCGCATAGCCAAGCGGCGCCAGCACATCCGCCATGCGCGCGCTGTCATAGACATTCATCTGGCAGCCCCAGGTGCGGATTAAAAGCCGCTTCCGGGGCGGGGTGCCGGTTGGATCAGTCATGGGAACAAGCCTCTGATGCCCCAGGATAGCGGGGCCAAACGAGGCAAATGAGCAGGCTGCCCGCGCTGGTCAAGCGCGGCAAGACCCGAAAGCGCGAATCACGAAGCCAAGGATCATAACGGGAGCCTGAGGTCTCTCCCCGCATCGGGTCAAGCTTTTATTGCGCCGCATTCAGGAAAAGCGGGGTCGGGGGGCGGTTTTGCCTGAGCTGCGCGGCACCCGAGGCGACCACATCGCTGACAGCAACGGTGAGGGCCTTGCGGTCTGGGATGGTGGCGGGGTCGGCCGGTTCATGGAGCAGCACCGTAGCGCGCGCGCCGGACCGGCGTGCGATGCGCCAGAAATGGGAAGCGATATCCATATCGCCATACCAGGCGAAAAACGGCCGATCCCGCCGGCAGGCTGGCAGCCCGCCCAAGCGATCATAAACCAACGATATCGGTTGCACCGCCTTGGCATCCGCCGCCGCCGCCAGAAAGGCAGAACGGAAGGGCAGCACCCGCGAGCCATCATTGCTGGTGCCTTCAGCAAATAGGATCAGGTTATCGCCGGCAACCAGCCTTTCGCGCATGGTATCGGCTTCGCGGATCACCGTTGAGGTACGCCGGCGGCTGACAAAGACCGTGCGGCCAAACTTGGCGATGATGCCGACCACCGGCCATTCGCCCACTTCCGATTTCGCGACAAAGCTCGCGCGCAGGACCGAACCCAGCACCAGAATATCAAGCCAGGAGGAATGATTGGGCAGGAACAAGGTTGCCGGCTTGTCCGAGACCTTGCCCACTACCTGCACCTTGAGCCCGATCAGCCAGCAAAGCACCCGATGATAGAAGCAGCCAAAGCTGATCTTGGCCTGGCCTGGCAGCAGCATCAGCACGGCTTGAATGGGAATGGCGATGAGCGTCCAAATCAGCACGCTGATGATGCGCCGAATGGCGCGGACCCGCCCGCCAAGGGGGCGCGGTTCCATGATGTCGCCCCAGGCTTCGCCTGCCATAAAGGGCTTAAACCGCAGCGGCTTGATCCGCATCTGGCGACGCGGCTTTAACGCTTCTTCCGGATTCCTGGCCACAGCTTCCATCAGCACGGGGTAGCGCGTGACATGTGGCGCTGCAATGACGCTTTGGCGACGATTGCGTGAAAGCCGGGCCAAATCGCGCCGAAATGCTCGGAAATTGATCTTGCTTCGACCCAAAGCGCCGAATCGCCCTGCCGACGCCACTTGGCAGCGGGCAGTGTTATGTTATATCAATACCCATGCCTCTCTCGAACCCTCTTGCGCTTTCAGCCGGTATCGCCGCGCGGCTTGGCCTTTCGGCCTTGGTCGCCGCCCTGCTGTGGGCCGGGGTTGCCTGGGCGCTTTCCGCATGAAGCCCGCCGCGCTGGAATTGGCTGACCTTACGGTCTGTTATGGCCGCCGCCCGGCGGTGCATCACCTCTCGGGTCGCTTTGCGCCCGGCAGCCTAACGGCGATTGTCGGGCCGAATGGCGCGGGGAAATCCACGCTGCTGCGCGCTTTGGCCGGGCTGCAAAAGCCGGAGTCAGGGCGCATTGCGCATGAAGGTGAGGCGCGCATCGGTCTGCTGCCGCAATTGGCCGCTTTGGATCGCGCCTTCCCGATTGCCTGCCGCGATGTGGTGATGCAGGGGCTTTGGCCGCGCATCGGCGCCTTCCGCGCTGTACCCGCCGCTGAGCATGCCCGCGTTGACCAGGCACTCGCCGCCGTTGGCCTGGCTGGCCTGGCGCGGCGCCCGGTGGGCAGCCTTTCGGCTGGGCAAATGCAGCGCCTGCTTTTCGCGCGGCTTTTGGTGCAGGATGCCGAAATTCTGCTGCTGGATGAACCCTTCAATGCGGTGGACGCAAAAACCGCAGCCGATCTGTTGCGCCTCATCCGCCAATGGCATGGCGAAGGGCGCACCGTTATCGCCGTGCTGCATGACCTTGATCTGGTGGACCGGGAATTCCCGGAAACGCTCTTGCTCGCGCGTGATTTGATCGCTTGGGGGCCGACGGCGCAGGCGCTGTCGCCCGCCAATCGCCTCAAGGCGCGGCGCATGGCGGAAGGCTGGGTCGAAGAGGCTGAGGCTTGTGAGCGCGCCGCCTAAAGCGCCGTGCAAAACCCCCAATGATTGAGGCGCTTTTCGCCCCCTTCGTCGAATTCGGTTTCATGCGTCGCGCCTTGGTGGGGTCACTCGCCCTTGCCATAGCCGCCCCGCCGCTTGGCGTTTTCCTGATGCTGCGGCGGATGAGCCTGACCGCCGATGTGCTTTCCCACGGCGCCTTGCCGGGTGTGGCGGTGGCGTTCCTGATCGCGGGGCTTTCGGTTCCGGCGCTTTGGTTCGGGGGCTTGGTGGCGGGGCTATTGGTTGCGGTGGGCGCTGGCGCGCTGGCGCGGGTGACCGGCGGGCGGGAAGATGCGACGCTGGCGGCGCTTTACTTGTTGGCGCTTGGGCTTGGCGTGGCGCTGATCTCAATGGGCGGCGGTGCTGGGGATTTGAAGCATATCCTGTTTGGCAGCGTGCTTGGTGTGGATGATGCGGCGCTGTTGCTGATGGCGGGCGTGGCGACGCTAACGCTGGTGATGCTCGCGATTGGGTGGCGGCCCTTGGTGCTGGAATGTTTTGACCCTGCCTTTGCCGCGGCCACCGGCGCGCATGGTGGGTTTTGGCATTTGGTGTTTATGGCGCTGGTGGTGCTGAACATGCTCTCGGCCTTTTTGGCTTTGGGCACGCTGATGGCGGTGGGCTTGATGATGCTGCCCGCCATTGCCGCGCGGCATTGGGCCGCAGAGATCAGCGGCATGGTCTATGCGGCTTCCGCCATTGCCGTGGTGGCGAGCGTGATTGGCCTGCTGCTGTCCTATCACGCGGATTTACCGAGTGGCCCCGCGATTGTGCTGATGGCGGGCCTGGCTTGGGCGATATCCGTGCTGTTTGGCCCGGTGGATGGCCTCGCGCAGCGCGTGATCCGGCGGCGGCATCTGGTGGGGTGAATCCGGAACGCGCTTGACCTTGGCCTGATCCGGTTTCAGCCTTTCCCCAAAGCCACTCCAACACGCGTGGCAAGAAGGGGAGAACCTCGCATGGCCGATTTGCGTCTGACACGCCGTGCCGCTTTGAGCATTTTGGCCGCACCTACCTTGGCCAGCGCGCAGCATTCGCTTGGTGGTGCCTTAACTGCCTTCGAACATCTGAGGCGTATGCGATAGAAAAACGCGGAGCTTCATGGTGGCGTCCCTGATGACATGGCGGCGATAGGCTGGTTCGGCCTTCATCCTCTCATCTTGTTTTGTGCCGCGGCAAAACTTTATGTTGACTGGGCCTGCGTGGGTGCTTTTCCATGGCGTTATGCTGCGCCTCATGTTCCTGCTCCTGTCGCTTGTCGCCACGCCTGCCATGGCGCAGCCGCAAGCCATCACCATTCCCGCGCATCCCGGCGAACAGGCCGCCAATGGCCCAGCGACGCTGAATGCCGTGCTCTGGCAACCAATAGGGCGCGGGCCACATGCTGCGATTGTGCTGATGCATGGCTGCGCCGGCATGAATACGCGCGCAGGCCAGCCCTTCCCGCGTGATACGGATTGGGCGCGGCGCTTATCGGCACTCGGCTATCTTATCTTGCAGGTGGATAGCCTGACGCCGCGCAATGAAGGTAGCCTTTGCGGACAAGGCAATGATCGCCGTATTCGCGTGAGCGTGGAACGCGCACGTGATGCCTATGCAGGGCTGCTTTTCCTGCAAGCACGCCCAGATGTGCGGCCGGATCGCATTGCGCTGATGGGCTGGTCCAATGGTGGCGGTACCGTGCTTTGGGCCTTGTCGCGGGGCAATCGCGCACGGCCTGCGGGGCTGAGGCATGATTTCGCCGCCGGTATCGCATTCTATCCTGGTTGTCGCACGCTTTCGGAGCGGCGCGATCCCTGGCAGCCCGTGGCACCTATCCTGTTGCTGGTGGGTGAGGCAGATGATTGGACGCCCGCACCACCTTGCGTCACGCTTGCGTCGCAAACCACTGGGCGCCTGGAACTGCATGCCTATCCTGGCGCGCATCATGATTTCGATGCACCCGATACGCCGCAACGCGTGTTGCGTGGCATTGGCGGCACCGCGAGCGGCACGGCGACCATCGGCACGCATCCCGCCGCAAGGGAAGATGTATTGCGCCGTGTGCCGGAATTCCTCGCGCGCGTGATGCCTGCGCGTTAATGCTTCCAGCGCGACAGCGCCAACATACCACCACCGGCCAGCAACCCCCAGAAGGCGCCGCCAACGCCAAGAAAAGCCACACCGGAAGCCGCGATCAGAAAGCAGATCACCGCCGCTTCGCGATCCTTTTCTTCCCGCACCGCGCCCATCAGCGCGCCAGCGAAGGACCCAAGCAGCGCCAGTCCAGCGACAGCCTCAATCAAGATAGGCGGCGCGACAGCAACAAGCCCGCTCGCCATGCCGGCGGCCAAACCGCAGGCCGTATAAACCAGGCCCGCCATGACAGCCGCGGGCCAACGCCGCGCGGGATCAGGCCCCGCGCCATCTCCGGCACACATCGCGGCGGTAATGGCGGCAAGGTTCACCGGATGGCCGCCGAACGGCGCGGCCAGAAGGCTGAAGCAGCCTGTGATGGAAAATAGCGGGCCGGCATTCGGGCGATAATTATTCGCGCTCAGCACCGCAATGCCTGGAATATTCTGCGAAGCCATGGTCACGATGAACAGCGGCAGCGCAAGGCCAGTGATGGCAGTGAAGGAAAATACCGGCGTCACCCATTCCGGGCTTGGCGCCCAATTGCCCTGAGGCATCGGCGCCTGAAACGCGATGATGAAGCCCGCTACGATCACCGCCGCCGGCACCGCCGCCAGCTTGTGCCAGCGCGCCGCCATCGCCCAGGCTGCAATGATGGCAAGCGCGGCGATGGGCGCTTCCGCCACCGCGCGCACCGGCGCCAAACACAAGCCAAACAAAATCCCCGCCAGCATGGCATTGGCGAGTGAAGCCGGAATCGCCGCCACTGCCCGCCCCAAGGGCTTCCATAATCCTGCTAGGATCAGCAACAAAGCGCAGATGATGAATGCGCCCACCGCTTCTGCAAAACCACCTGCTGGCATGATGGATGCCGCCATCAGCGCAGCCCCCGGCGTGGACCAGGCGCAGCTGATCGGCATGCGCTTCCAGAACGAAAGCAAAACGCCGCAAAGCCCCATGGCGATGGAAACCGCCATCAGCCCCGATGCGGCCTGGGACGGGCTGGCACCCATCGCGACAAAACCTTGCAGCACCACGGCGAAAGATGAGGCAAAACCCACAACCCCCGCCAATAGCCCCGCCGATATCGCTTGCATCGGCATCAACGTCTTTCCTTCGGCACTTTATCCAAGGCGGCTTCAATGGTGGCGATGGCGTCTGGTGTCAGCCGGCGAAAATCCCGTGCCAGCCGATTGGCAAGCGCTGTCGCCTCTGGCGAGAGGCCACCGGTTTCCAGCACCACGCGCGGATGGGATTGCCGCGCAAGCCGCGCCAATTCTTCCGCATCATCCCAAATCAACCCAAAGAATTCATTGACCTGATGCACAAGCCCGGCAGATGGCTGACCGCGCCGCCCATGTTCCAAAGCGGAAAGATAGGCCGCAGAAACCTGCAAGGCAGCGGCAAGGTCCTTCAGCGCAACGCCGCGTTCGGCACGCAAAGCGCGCAGCCTGGCGCCGAAAGGTGTCATTTGCGCCGACGCAGCATCAGATGCACCGCGCCCGTATTAGCCGCATGCGGATGCGCCGCCGCCAGCAGCATGCGCCGCATATCAGGTGCATTCAGCCAATGCGGCAATTCGCGGCGCAGCACGCCACCTTCTGGCGATGAACCTCGCCCGGTAATCACGGCAACGCAGCGCAGCCCATCGGCAAAAGCATCGAGCAAAAATCCACGCACCGCATCATGCGCTTCCTGCGCGCGCCGCCCGTGCAAATCCAGCGTGCGTTCGGGCTTTGTCTTGCCGCGCCGCAATGCGCGCCAGCGCTTATCATCCAAACCTGCGGGCGTGACATTCACCTGAATGGGCGGAGGCTGCCATGCTTGAGGTGTAGGTGACTGCACCGGTAGCGCCGCCTGCGGTGCAGAAGTGGTTGGCGGCGCTTCGGTCGGTTCAGGCGGCGGCAATTCGCGCCCCGGCAGCGCCTCTACGCTCACCACATAGGCCTGCCACAGAGCGCGATCTGCGGCGCTCAGTGCGCGGGCACGGCGACGC
>JBBAUC010000182.1:0-6768 GCA_040398485.1 Roseomonas sp.
CGCTCATGTGTTGTCTCTGCGGTTCGGATTGGAAAGAGCGAACAGGCTGATGCGCGCATGCGCATCAGGCAGGCTCTAATGCAACCGCGCCGAAGGCAAATGCGGGCTGTCCAGGCTGAAATCGGGAATGGCGACATCAAACGCCTCACCCGTTTCGCGCACCACCATATGATAGGCGCCGCGCATGAAGCCCGATGGTGTGCCTAAAGGCGTGCCAGAGGTATATTCAAACCGCCCGCCCGGTTCCAGGATGGGCTGTTCACCGACCACACCCGCCCCTTGCACCTGTTGTGTGCGCCCGGTGCCATCCATGATCTGCCAGGTGCGGCGGATAAGCTGCACCGTCTCCGGGCCCAGATTGGCGATTTCCACCTGATAGGCCCAGACGAATTGAGCACTCTCAGGCATGGATTGCTCAGCCAGATAAAAGGCGCGCACCGCCACCCTTATCCCCCGCGTCGTCGCGATGAATGAATCACCTTTAGTCATTTTTGCCTTCCTCGCCGCCAATTCAGCACAGCAATCGGGCCTTTTGTAAAGTTTTTTATGAGCTTGCCCTCATGAAGCCGCAGCATCCAATGCTTCGGCCAAATCGTCAATCAGGTCGGCCACATCCTCAAGCCCCACGGAAAGCCGCACCGTGCCATCGGTAATGCCAAGCTTGGCGCGTTCCTCAGCACCCACCCGCATATGGGTGGTGGTGGCGGGGTGGGTGGCCATGGATTTCGCATCGCCCAGGTTATTGGCGATATCAATCAGCTTCAGCGCATCCATGAAGCGGAAACAGGCTTCCTTGCCGCCCTTGATGTCAAAACTCACCAAGGTGCCGCCGGCGGACATTTGCGCCATGGCCAGCTTTTGCTGCGGATGATCCGCCCGGAAGGGATAGAGCACGCGCGCAACCTCCGCCCGTTCCGCCAGCATATCGGCAATGGCGGAAGCGCTGCGGCACATGGCGGGAACGCGCAAATGAAGGGTCTCCAAACCCTTCAGGATAACCCAGGCATTGAAGGCGCTGATGGAAGGGCCGGTATTGCGGATGAAGGGTTGCAGCACCTCATCCACCCATTTCTTTGACCCCATCACGCAGCCGCCCAAAACGCGGCCCTGGCCGTCAAAATGCTTGGTAGCTGAATAAACAACGATATCGGCGCCGAAATCCATGGGCTTCTGTAGCAAGGGCGTGGCGAAGACATTATCCACCACCACTAAAGCGCCGGCCTCATGCGCCAGGTCGCACACGGCGCGGAGATCCACGATTTCCAGCATGGGGTTCGAAGGCGTTTCCAACAGCACCATGGTCGCCGGGCGCGACAGGGCCGCGCGCCATTGCGCCAGATCGCTGCCATCCACGAATTCGGTTGAGATGCCATAGCGCGGCAGCAGGGTTGAGACGATCCAATGGCAGGACCCAAATAGCGCACGGGATGCCACCACGCGATCACCCGCCTTCAAATGCGACAACATCGCCGAATGCACCGCCGCCATGCCCGTGGCCGTCGCGCGGCAGGCTTCCGCCCCTTCCAAGGCAGCCAAGCGGCCTTCCAGCATGCTGACGGTTGGGTTGCCGAAGCGCGAATATTGGTAATGTACTTCCGTGCCCGCAAAAGTCGCTTCCGCCTGGGCTGCGCTGTCATAGACAAAGCCCGAGGTCAGATACATTGCTTCCGACAGCTCATCGAAGTTGGAGCGCATGAGCCCACCGCGGACAAGCTGCGTCGCGGGGCGAAGGGGTCGAGTGGGGCGAGAATTTTTCGGCACGGCTGGGACCTCTCACACAATGACGGCGTCCAGCCCCTACCGGGAACGGGGCATGATAACCCCGCGGCCCTTTAGCGCGTTTGTTTTCGCGGATGTCGCCATCCACGCCCTTTCGAGACCTCGCCGCAAGAAGACCGGACAAATCGCGAGGATCAGTTTTGCAACTGATAATTGAGTCATAGGGCGTGATGCGCCCGCAGGTCAAGAATGCAGGATGGCTTGCATCGCAGCCCCGCCCATGGGTTCATCGCACCCGGAGGAAATCATTATGGCCAATACCCGTGTCACCCTGATTGTCGGCGCCAGCGGCGCTGCCGCCAGCCGCGTGATGGAAGCCGCGCAAGGCGATCCAGGCTTTACGCCGATTGGCCTGACCAGGCGCGACCCTGGCATGGGCATCCCCTGGATCACCGCCGATCTTTGGGATGGGCCAGCCCTCACGCACGCCATCGCGGCGCGGCCGGACATTACGCATATTGTCTATGCTTCCCGCGCGCCGCATGGCGAAACCGGCGTTGAAGATGTGGCGGGCAATGTCACCATGCTACGCAATCTGCTGGATGCGGCGGAGGCATCGCTGCCGCGCTTTCAGCATTTGCACATGATCCATGGCGGTAAATGGTATGGGCTGCATATCGGGCCCTTCCGCACCCCGGCGCGGGAAGATGACCCACGGCATTTGCCGCCCAATTTCTATTACGATCAGCAGGATATGGTGGCCGAACGCCAGCGCGGCAAAGCCTGGTCCTGGTCCGCGAGCCGGCCGAATTTCGTTTTGGATGTCGCACCTGGCCGCGCGCGCAACATGGTCTCGACCCTTGGCGCCTATGCCGCCATCTGCCGCGAATTGGGTGTGCCCTTCGATTTTCCGGGCAAGCCCGGCGCCTTCACTGCTTTGCATGAGGTCTCGGACGCCAAATTGCTGGCCGAGGCCATTCTGTGGATGCTGGGCGAACCGCGCGCCGCCAATTGTGCCTTTAATGTCACGAATGGCGATGCCTTTCGCTGGTGCGACATGTGGCCCCATTTGGCCGGGCTGCTCGGCGTGGCGCCGGGTGGGGTAAGGACCCTTTCGATGGCACGCTGGATGGCGGACAAGGCCCCGGTTTGGGAGCGGATTCGTGCCCGCCACGGCCTCATTTTGCCGATTGAACAAGTGGCAAGCTGGGAATTCGCCGATTTTGCGCTGAACATGGATTACGATGTGCTGGCTTCCATGACCGCGGCCCGCCAAGCGGGCTTCACCGGCTTCAAGGATAGCTGGGCCATGTTCGCTGAGCAGATTGAGGGCTATCGCGCCGCGCGGGTCTTGCCGCCGCGCTGAAAATAATGGGGGCCGGCTGGCCTGCCCTGCCTTGACCCCGCCACACCCCCCTGCAATACGCGCTCCGCTCAGGGCAATCCTGGGCAGAGCATCGTTGGGCTAGACCGACGAATCCCGCGACAAGAGGCCGAACCAAGCCATGCGCGATACCGGCGAATATCTTTTCACCTCGGAATCCGTTTCCGAAGGCCATCCAGATAAGGTGGCGGACCGCATCTCAGATACCGTTCTGGACGCATTCCTGACCGCTGATCCCTATTCCCGCGTCGCCTGCGAAACGCTGGTCACCACCAATCGCGTGGTGCTGGCGGGCGAAGTGCGCGGCCCCGGGGAGATCACCCCGGAATATCTGATCCATCTGGCGCGGCTCGCGATCCATGACATTGGGTATGAGCAGGAAGGCTTTCATTGGCAGCATGCCGATATTGAATGCCATCTGCATGCCCAATCGGCGCATATCGCCCAGGGCGTGGACGCCGCCGGCAATAAGGATGAAGGCGCGGGCGACCAGGGCATCATGTTCGGTTATGCCTGCCGCGAAACGCCGGAACTGATGCCGGCGCCGCTGTATTATGCGCATGAAATCCTGCGCCATGTCAGCACGCTCCGCCGCGCCAAGGACAAGGCCGTGGCCGGGCTGCTGCCGGATGCGAAAAGCCAGGTGACTTTGCGCTATGTGGATGGCAAGCCGGTTGGTGCGACCTCCATCGTTGTGTCCACGCAGCATGAAGAAGCGCTGGAACAGGCCGAAATCAAGCGCATCCTGCGCCCGATTGTGGAAGCGGTGCTGCCCAAGGGCTGGATGTGCCCGGATAGCGAATTCTACGTGAACCCCACGGGCAAATTCGTGATTGGCGGACCGGATGGCGATTGCGGCCTGACCGGGCGCAAGATCATCGTGGATACTTACGGCGGTGCGGCGCCGCATGGCGGTGGTGCATTCTCCGGCAAGGATCCCACCAAGGTGGACCGTTCCGCTGCCTATGCCGCCCGCTATGTGGCGAAGAATGTGGTCGCCTCTGGTCTCGCTGACAAATGCACCATTCAGGTCAGCTACGCGATTGGTGTTTCAAAGCCGTTGTCGGTTTATTTCGACCTGCATGGCACGGGCAAGGATGTGGATGAGGCGAAGTTGGCGAAGGTGATTGACGGCATGGTCAATCTCTCCCCGCGCGGCATTCGTGAACATCTGAAGCTGAACCGCCCGATCTATGTGCCGACCAGCGCCTATGGCCATTTCGGCCGCGTGCCGGATGCGGCGAAGGGTACCTTCACCTGGGAAATGACCGATCTGGCGGATGATCTGAAGCGCGCTTTCGGGCGCTGAGACGCTGATTGGATTGTCTTTGAGGCGGCGGGTGTGAGCCTGCCGCCTTTTTCTTTTCAGGGCAGTGAATGACCGCTGATCGTCCCCCCTTGGCTGATGGTGTGCCGGACCGGCTTTATGGCCGGCGCCGAGGCCATCCCTTGCGTCCGCGCCAGCAACGCCTGCTGGAAGAAACCCTGCCGCGACTGCGCCTGACCCAGGCACAAGCGGCTGATCCGCGCGCCGCCTTCGGCATGGGTGATGTGCCGGTCTGGTTGGAAGTGGGTTTTGGTGGGGGCGAACATACGCTTGATCAGATCGCGGCGCATCCTGAGATTGCCTATATAGCCTCGGAAGTATTCGAAAACGGGCTTTGCGCTTTGCTCACGCGCCTGGTGCCGGAGGAGGCGGAGGCGACCGGCGCGCTGCCGCGTAATCTCAGGCTTTGGCCGCAGGATGCGCGGCATTTGCTGCGCGCTTTGCCGGAAGCCGCATTGGATCGGCTGTTCCTCATGTTCCCCGACCCTTGGCCCAAGGCGCGGCATGCCAAAAGGCGTTTTGTTCATCCGGAATTGCTGCCCATGGTGGCGCGCGCCATGAAGCCGGGCGGGATTTGGCGTATCGCGTCTGACGATCCGATCTATCAGGCATGGGTGCGGGAATGCATGGGCGCTCAGCGCTTTTTCATTTTGGGAAACCTTGAGCAAACGCGCCCGCCCGGCTGGCCGCCCACACGCTATGAGGCCAAGGCGCTGCGCGAAGGGCGCCGGCCGCTTTATTGGGAATGGGTCAGGCGCTGATTAGTGCCCGCGCCACATAAGCCGCAATATCGGCAGCCCGCGCCGGTGATGATGGATCGCCAGCGCCCCATGCCCCAGCGCCAGCAAAACCAAGCCCCAAGCCGCGCCCTGATGCAAAGGCCGCAACACATCATACAAGGCCTGATCTGGCGGGAAGGGGTGCGGAATGGGCAGGATCAGGAAGAACACTGTCTCCACGCCTATCGGTGCCGCCGCCGCGCTCAAAAAACCCAGCACCGGCACGGCGATCAGCAGCCCATAAAGCACCGCCTGGCCAAGCCGCGCCGCGCCTTGCTGCCAGGCGGGCAGCGCCACAGGTGCCGGCCGGCCACGCCGCGCCAATAGCCAAAGCCGCCAGGCCCAAAGCGGTATCAGCAAAAGGCCAAGGCTTTTATGCAGCTGATAGGTCAGAATTTTCGCCAAAAGTGCGGAGAGCGGCAGCGCCACCATCACCAGCGCCAGCAGGAAATTGACAAAAACCAAGGCCGCCATAGCCCAATGCAGACGCCGCTGCGCCACCGACCACGCCGCCTGCATTGGCCTATCCAATCACCAGACTGACCGATACCGCCAATTGCACGCGATCCCCCGTGGCCGCCATGTCCGACACCATGCCGAAAGCCGTGCGGCTGACCTCGCCGCGCGCGGTGCAATCCACAATCTCCGCCCCCGTCGCGGCATCGCGCCGCCGGCGCGCAAGCTTCGCCTGAAGGGTAAAGGGCTGCGTCACGCCGCGCATTTCCAAAGGCCCGGCCATGTCAAAGGCATCAATCCGGCCGCCGGGCAGGGCGCTTCCAGAAAACCGCGCCAACGGCCAGCGTTCCGCATCAAAATAGGCCGCCGAGCGCAGCAAATCCGCCGCCCCCGGATAGGCATGGGTGATGGAACCGGTTTCCACCTGCACCGCCACGCGCGCCGTCTCCGGCTTTTCAGGGTCTAGGATCAATTCGCAGGAAAAGCGCGAAAACTGCCCCGTTGAGGTCAGCACCATCAAATGCCGCGCGATGAATTCAAGCTTGCCCTGGCTTTGGTCGAAGCGAAAGACGCGCGCTGCCCGGGCCGGCAGGGGTGCCAGACCCAGCAGGGGCAGCACGGCGCCGGCCAAGGCGCGGCGCGGCATCAGCAATTGATTGGGCTTCATCATCATGCGATCCGATCCGATCCTGACTATTATATGGCGAGCCCCCCATCATTTCCCACATTTTCGTTCAGCCCTTGCCTTTTGGCCACGCCAGCGCTACGAAAGCTTCATCTACACCATCCGAGATTACGGGGGGTGGCCTTGAAAAAGGCCGCCTTTTTTGTTTTTGCAGCCTGATTTACCTCATCATGAAGGGCTTGAAGCCCGCATCGCGGAAGCGATCCTGCCCAGCCTGACGCAGCTTGGCTATGAACTTGTGCGCGTGCAGGTTTCTGGCAAGGAACGCCCCGTAGTGCAGATCATGGCGGAACGCGCCGATGAAGCGCCTTTCACCGTGGAAGATTGCGAAGCGATCAGCCACGCCGCGGGCGCTGTGCTGGATGTTGCGGACCCGATCCGCGGCGAATGGATGCTCGAAGTATCCTCCGCCGGCATT
>JBBAUC010000183.1:0-6746 GCA_040398485.1 Roseomonas sp.
CAATGGCGTCAACCCGGCGGGCTAACTCCTTTAGCTGCTGTTCTTGCGCGGCGATGACCGCCTGCTGCTGCCGGATCAATTCGCGGAGCGCGGTGATCTCGTCAGCGGCGCGCGCCGGTGCCGCACCAAGCGCGCTGGCGAGAAGGGCGAGGGCCAGGCTGCGGCAAGCCGCTTGGTAACGGCCCGCCGCTTGGTAATGGACATATAGCGCAACTGCTTGCGTTCCGAGCGCTGGGTTTTTGGGGACGGAAATGTTGAAGGGCAGACCAACCGAAACCCCGAAAAATGCCCGACGGCGGCTAATTCTCGCCGAAACTGCTGACATGAGCGATTTAGGCTCACGGCTCATTTTTCGATCCTGAAAATTATGACTGCCGCGCGTGCGATAGTGCCGAAAAAACGATCGGTGATTGCCATAACGTGATGCGCTTCCACCGTCAAATGTTCTGAGACCGAGTGTCGGGCTGAATACCTGAGTATCTGGCACATTAATGGGTTGGATGATGCGGCTTTTTTGTTGCTGAGAGAGATGGTGCAGCCAAAGCAATTGCAAGCCCTTACATCCTCTCCAACAGCCCCCGCGACGCCAACGGCAGGCTGTCCCAGCTGATGGCGGAGTCCTCGACGGGCGCGTTCATCGCGCGTCTCCATCGCACCCCACTTGATTACGCCAAGAGCCAAGTCGAATTGGGACCTAGCCCAAAATGCACGGCCTTCAAAAGACACGGCCTTCAAAAGAAAAGACAGCCTAGGCGCCGAGCAGCTGGGCAGGCCGCGAAGTGTCTGACTTATGTGACGTCAATTAAAATTGACACATGTGGAGCCACCCCCATATACTCCCCGCAAGTATAGGGGCAAGTGACTATGCAACGTGACAGTGACCCGCCGCATGTAAGCGCCGAGCGCTTTAGCCAGCGCCCCAAAGCCTTGTTTTGGCTCACTATGGCAATTCTCCCGCACCAAGTTTCGCCAAACGGTTCGGTCGGAGGCTTTCGCCCATGCATGTAGGCCGCCCCCCGAGTGACCCGAACGCCATGCGGGTCTTGATCCTGACCATGGATAGCCATTTCGGCACGGCCATCACAACAGCCCAGGCCATGCTCCGCCGCAGCATTCCAAACCTTGAACTGGTGCTGCATGCAGCGGATGAATTCGCGTCAGATGCGACGGCTCTTGAACACTGCATCGCCGATATTGGCCGTGCCGACATCATTATCGCGGGCATGTTGTTCCTTGAAGACCATATCCGCCTGGTGCTGCCGGCACTGACCGCCCGGCGCGATCAGTGTGACGCCTTAGTCTGCGCCCTATCGGCGCCCGAGATCATGCGGCTGACGCGACTCGGTAAGTTCAGCATGGCCGGCGAGGCCAAGGGGATTGCCGGATTGCTGAAGAAGCTGCGCGGCAAGCCCAAGCCGGGCGGCTCGGCGGCCAGTGGCAAGGGCCAGATGAAGATGCTGCGGGAATTGCCGAAGCTTCTGCGCTTCATCCCCGGCACCGCACAGGACATCCGCGCCTATTTCCTGACGCTTCAGTACTGGCTGGCCGGTTCGGCGGATAATATCGCGAATATGGTCGGCATGCTGGTCAACCGCTACGCGGCCGGGCCGCGTAAGGCCATGGCCGGCAGGCTAAAGGTCGAACCGCCGGTCGAGTATCCGGAAATCGGTCTCTATCACCCGCGCGCCAAGGGACGCGTCGTGGACCGCGCGGACCTGCTGCCGCGGCCTGGTTCCAAGGGCACGGTCGGCCTGGTGCTTCTGCGTTCCTATGTGCTGGCCAATAATGCGCGCCACTATGACGGCGTGATTGATACGCTTGAGGCGCAGGGGCTGAACGTGATCCCGGTATTCGCCTCGGGGCTGGATGCTCGCCCGGCGATGGACGCGCACTTCATGCGCAATGGCGTGCCGGCGGTGGATGCCGTGGTGTCGCTCACCGGCTTCTCCCTTGTTGGCGGGCCCGCCTATAATGATGCGCGCGCGGCCGAGGCGGCTCTCGCGAAGCTCGATGTTCCCTATATCACCGCCCATCCGCTGGAATTCCAGACGACTCGGCAGTGGAAGGCCGATCCGCGCGGTCTGTTGCCGGTTGAGGCCACGATGATGGTCGCGATCCCGGAACTTGATGGCGGCATCTGGCCGATGACCTTCGGTGGCCGCTGCGGCGCCTCCGACGTGCCTGCCGAACGCTGCGCCGGCTGCGACGGCGTGAACTGCTCCCGTGACATGGTCCCGAATCCGGAACGCGCGGCGAAGCTGGCGGCGCGCGTCGCCAAACTGGTGGCGCTGCGCCGGTCCGAGCGGGCCGAACGCAAGATCGCGACCGTGCTGTTCAACTTCCCGCCCAATGCCGGGACCACCGGCACGGCGGCCTATCTGGGTGTTTTCGCCTCGCTGCACCATACGCTGACCGCGATGAAGGCAGCCGGCTACACGGTGGATGTCCCAGAAAACCACGATGTCCTGCGCGAAATGGTCATCAACGGCAACCGCGAGCAGTTCGGCACTACCGCCAATGTCGGCGCGCGCGTTGATGTGGACAGGCATGTGCGCCGCACCCCCTGGCTGCAGGAGATCGAGGCCGTCTGGGGGCCGGCGCCTGGCCGGGTTCAGACCAATGGCCGCGACATCTTTGTCCTTGGCGTGCAACTCGGGAATGTGTTTGTCGGCGTGCAGCCGGGCTTCGGCTATGAGGGCGACCCGATGCGCCTGCTGTTCGAGGGCAGCTTCGCGCCGACCCACGCTTTCACCGCCTTCTACCGCTGGCTCGCCGAGGATTTTGGCGCCCATGCGGTGCTGCATTTCGGCACCCATGGCGCGCTGGAATTCATGCCCGGCAAGCAGGCGGGCATGTCAGCCACCTGCTGGCCTGATCGGCTGATCGGCGACCTGCCGAACTTCTACCTCTATGCCTCGAACAACCCGTCTGAAGGAATGCTGGCCAAGCGCCGCGTGGGTGCGACGCTGGTCAGTTACCTGACGCCGCCGGTTGCCTCCGCCGGCCTTTATCGTGGGTTGCTCGATCTGAAATCCTCCATTGATCGCTGGCGGTCCCTGGAACCGGATGCCGAGATTGGCCAGCGCGCCGCATTGGCCGGGCTGATCCAGGCGCAGGCGTCAGAGGTGAACCTTGCAACTGCGGAGCCTGTCTGGGACGACCCGGTGGCGACGATCCATGCGCTTGGCCGCGCGCTTCTGGAACTAGAATACACGCTGATCCCGCATGGTCTGCATGTGGTTGGCGAGCCGCCTGACGCTGCCCAGCGCGCCGAGATGTTGGACGCCGCCGGCGTGACAGACCCGGCCGAGCGCATGCGCTTGGATGCACTGCTTGGCACCGATAGCGAGATCCCCGGCATCCTGCAGGCGCTGGATGGCCGCTACATTCACCCCGCGCCAGGCGGCGACCTGCTGCGCAGCATGGACGTGCTGCCCACGGGGCGGAACCTGCACGGCTTTGATCCCTTTAAGCTGCCCTCAGCCTTCGCGGTGCAGGATGGCGCCCGCCAAGCGCAGCGCCTGCTGGAACGGCACGAGGCCGACGGCCACGGCCTGCCCGAATCGATAGCAATGGTGCTCTGGGGCACGGATAATCTGAAAACCGAAGGCGGGCCGATCGCGCAGGTACTGGCGCTGATGGGCGCTGAGCCGCGCTTCGACAGCTATGGCCGGCTTGCCGGTGCAGCGCTGACCCCGCTGGCGAAGCTGGGCCGGCCGCGTATTGACGTTGTGATCTCGCTATCGGGCATCTTCCGCGATCTGCTGCCGCTCCAGATGAAGCTGCTGGCCGAGGCCGCGTTGCTCGCCGCGCAAGCCGACGAGCCGGTTGAGATGAACTTCATCCGCAAGCACGTGCTCGACCACATCGCCACGCATGGTTGCAGCATTGAGGAAGCCGCTTTGCGCGTCTTTGGCAATGCCGATGGCACCTACGGATCCCACGTAAATTCGCTGGTTGCTGAAGGGGCATGGAACGACGAAGACGAATTGGCCGAGGCCTTCGTCAAGCGCAAGGGCTACGCGTATGGCCTGAATGGCAAGCCGGCGCGGGCGGATAAGGTGTTGGGCGGTGTGCTGAAGACCGTAGATGTCACCTACCAAAACCTCGACAGCATCGAGGTTGGCGTGACGACCGTGGACCATTACTTTGACACGCTGGGCGGCATCAGCCGCGCCGTGCGGCGGGCGCGGGGCGGCATCGCCTCGGCGGTTTATATCGGTGACCAGACGCGCGGCGATGGCAAGGTACGCACCATCTCTGAGCAGGTGGCACTCGAAACCCGGACACGTACCCTCAATCCCAAATGGTATGAGGGTCTGCTGAAGCACGGCTTTGAAGGTGTGCGCGAGATTGAGGCGCATGTGACCAACACCATGGGCTGGTCGGCCACCACCGGCGACGTTGCCCCTTGGGTGTATGAGAAGCTGGCTGAGACCTATGTGCTGGATCCCGAGATGCGGGCCCGCATGGCGAAGCTGAACCCCACGGCCTCGGCGAAGATCGCCAACCGGCTGATCGAAGCGCATGAGCGTAAATTCTGGTCGCCCGATGCAGCCACGCTCGACCGGCTGCGCCAGGCGAGCGACGAGCTGGAAGACCGGCTCGAAGGCGTAGTGGCCTGAGAGCAAAGGAAGGACGACCATGCCCACCGCCAGCTACGCCGCGCGCCGCGGCCAACTTGAGACATATTTCGACCGCACCGCGGTGGAGGCATGGAAGCGCCTGACATCCGACGCGCCGGTCAGCGGCATCCGTGCCACGGTGCGCGCAGGGCGCGACACCATGCGCGCGACGCTGCTCTCCTGGCTGCCGGACGACCTGACGGGGCACCGCATCCTTGATGCTGGCTGCGGCACCGGCGCCTTGGCGGTGGCAGCGGCGCAACGCGGCGCGCATGTCACGGCGATTGACCTTTCGCAGAACCTTGTGGACCTCGCGCGCGAACGCATCGGCGGCGATGTCGGTGCGGGGAGTATTGATTTCCGCGTGGGCGACATGTTCGACCCTGCACTCGGGCGCTTTGACCATGTGGTCGGGATGGACAGCCTGATCCACTATAAGGCGGCGGATGTGGTGCGGGTGCTGTCCGGGCTTGCGGCGCGCACCGACCGCTCGATGCTTTTTACTTTTGCGCCGAGCTCAGCCTTCCTCCAGGCCTTCCTCGCCGTCGGGCGGCTTGTGCCGCGCGGCGACCGATCCCCCGCCATTGTGCCGGTCGCGGAACGGACGCTGCGCCGGTTGATCGCGGCCGAACCCGCGATGGCCGGCTGGAGCAGCGCCCGCACGCATCGTGTCGCGCGCGGCTTCTATACCTCACAGGCGCTGGAAGTGCTGCGCGGCTGATCAGAGCGTGAGGAAGTCACGCAGCGGGATAATCGTTTCCTGCGGCGCTTCTTCCTGCGGCACATGGCCGATGCCGGGCAGCACCACCAAGGTCGCATTCGGTAGTGCGGCCAGGTAGTCCTGGGCATTAGAAACCGGGATCATCCCATCCTTGTCACCCCACAGCAGCAGCGTGGGCATGTGCAGCCGCCGCAGGAGCGGCACGGGATCGGGCAGCACCACCTGTCCCATGCGCGCGACGATCGCCGAACGCACGCCACTTGCCAGCATCATGTCATAGGTCCGTTGCACGGTGGCGTCGGTGAGCCGCGCCTGGTCCGCATAGGCGATCACCAGGTTCGCACGCAGCATGGACCGCGGCATCGTATAGGGCAGCAAATGCATCAGCGCTGACACCTTCTGCGACTTGCCGTATTCGACGCCGGGACCCGCAAAGCCGTCCGGCGAGACCAGTACGAGCTTCGCCACGCGGTCTGGATGCGCGGCAGCGAAGGCCCAGGCGATGCGCCCGCCCATCGAACTCCCGATGAAGGTTGCGCGCTGCACACCAAGCCGGTCTAGCAGCGCCACCAACAACGCTATGCTACGCGCATCGGTGTAGTCACCGGTCGGGTCGGCGCCGGTCAGGCCGAAGCCCGGCAGGTCCATGCGGATGACCCGGTAGTTGGGCTCCAGCAGGGCCGACCAGTCCTCCCAGGTGTGCAGGCTGGCGCCGAAGCCGTGCAACATGATGATGGCCGACGCATCGCGCGGGCCGGTATCGCGCAGATGAAGCCGGACGCCGGCGATCTCGACGAAGGCGGATGGCGGCGCGGCGTAGGTCGCTTCCAGTGCCGCGCGCGGCTTGTCTGGCGTGTAGAGCCAGAAGCCGGTGCCCAGCAGCACAACGCCCAGAAGCACGGCAATGATGGTCACGGCGCGTCTCACTCCAATCTCCCCCAGCCGATGCGCAGCGGCCGACCACGGCGCGGATATGCAGGCCACGGCGCAATTTGTCATCAGCCTGATTGACCCGCGATACTAATCGAAGGGGGGGAGGATTCGGATGCTCGGCACCGACTAACGCAACCATCCAGCGAGCCTTTCGATTACCCACATCGTTATTTTGAGCCGATGTCGACGTTCCGCAATCACAGCGGGTACCGGACGTACATCATCACCGCCAGGCGGATGATCTCTGGCGAGGTCTTGAAGTAGCGGAAGATGTAGGGATCGCTTATGCCCAGAAGGCTAGCGGCTCACGCTTCGGGCTTAAGCCGATTTTCCGCATGGTCTGCAAGAATGATGAAACGCATGCCACCAACAGCACATCAATGCTTCAACACACCCGTCTTCGTCAGCACTGTAGCCACGACCCAGCCGAGCACCACACCCACAAGCGCCCCGCCGGACGCGTGGAT
>JBBAUC010000184.1:0-6709 GCA_040398485.1 Roseomonas sp.
GCCGAGCCGAGATCCTCGTTGTTCCGGGTGTCGCTCGGCAGATCCGAGACCATCCCCGGTTGGACGAGAGCTTCCATAGCAGGGCTCCTTCCAGCCAGCAGATGACCAGGGCGATCAGAGTATCCGATCAGGTCAACAGCGCGGGCATATGGGGCAAGCGGGAAGGATATGCAAGGGAAAACCGTAATTTGGATTATGAAATTTCTGGCCAGCAGCCCTATCGGCCAAAAACTTTACCGCCGCGGCGGCGCGGCCGTGTTCGCGTCGCCCAATCTTTGCGGCAGCAGGCGCAATTGACTGATTTCGCGTTGCAGCCGCGGCAAATCCTGTACGCCGCGCAGCGATTCGCTGGTCAGCAGCGCGAAGGCTTCGGCCAGCGGACCGCCCTGCATCCGCGCGCCATAATTATCGCGGAGCTGCGCCAGCGCGTTGGTGTCATTGCCCATCGCCGCATAGGCCGCCGCGCGCGCCAAATCACGCCGCATCGCTGGGGTGAGCGGCGCAGGTGCTGGCGGTATCTTGGCGTCAATATGTTGAAGCATGGCAGAGGCAGCGCCTGACCAATCCTGTACCTCGGCGCGAATTTCCGCGAGCGCCTCTGCCCCGTCATCACCAAGTTCGGAAAGCACTCCTTCGGCAACGCGACGATTTCCCGCGCGCGCAAGGGCGCGCCCGCGCAGAATGCCGCGTTCAACCTCCTCGCCGTCGCCCTCGGTTGCCGCATCCAAGGCAGCCAGCGCCCCTTGGGCGTCGCCTTCCGAAAGGCGCAAGGCGGCAAGCTTGGTGCTGACGGGCTTGCGCGCCGCAGGATCAGTCAGGCGCCCCAGCGCGTCACGCAGCACGGCGGAAGCCCGATCAACCAGGTCAAGCGCGGCCAGCCGATCCGCCAGCACAAGCACGGAACGGATGCCCGCCGCATCCTCCGGCAGGAATTCCGGATGCGCATCATAGAAAGCAGCGGCGTTCAAGGGGGGCGCGCTTTGCAGCGCTGCGGCGAAGGCGGCGCGCAGATGCGGGCGCAGATCATTCTCGCGCTCTGGGAAAAAGCGCTGGGTTTCTTGCAGCAATTCAAAAGCCGCGCGGCCATTGCCGGCTTCACGCTGCAATTCAGCCAGGCGGATGCGCGCATTCATCTCATCCGCATCGCCGCGCCACGCAAAGAGAGCTGCTTCCAATTCGGCCGTGGCGCCGGCAGCATCAAGCTGTCCCACAGCCAGGCGCAATTCCACGCTACGCCTGATGGCGCGTGCGCGTCGCAAGCGGTCGCGGCCCTGGATCGCCTGGCGATAGGCCGTCAGCGCATCCTCGATCCGGCCATCGGCTTCGGCGATCATGCCGCGGGCAAGGTGCAGGCTGGGGTTGTCCGGATCGGCGTCACCCAAGCGGTTGGCTGCGGTCAATTCACCCGCTGCCGCAAGGCTTTCCATAGCGATCGGGATCAGCCGCTGGGCCAGAGGCCTTGGGTAGGAGAGCAAAAGCGGGAGACTTGCGGCAATGGCTGGGCCGGCCACAGCGTGATCGCCGCGCGCAGCGGCCAGAAAACCGCGCCAAAGCGTGGTTTCATCGCTTGATGGCATTTGCGGGTTTTCAAGCTGCCGCGCCTCAGCCTCACGCCCCGCAACCAGCGCAGCAGCCGCTTGAACCATGACAAGCCGCGCATCGGCCCCCGCGCGCGGGTCTTCCTGCAATGCGAGGGTCGCCATGGCCTGCGCTTCCTGCGCCATGCCAAGGGCGAGCAGCGTTTCCGCCGCATGGCGCCGCGCTTCAGAACGGCCAAGCGGCCCTGCTTCGCCGATATTGGCGCTGGACGTGCGCAGCCTTTCCAAAAGTGTCGCGGCATTGGCTGAGGGCAGATCCATGATGCGGCTGAGCGTCGCGGCCTCGGCCAACGGCTCCCGCCCCGCATCCGCGCCAAGCCGGAGAGAATCCATCCCGGAGGCTTGCAGAATGAAGCGATCATTCAGCGCGCGCAGTTGGATATTGTCCCCTTTGGGGAGCACCGCGACGCCGAGCATGGCGGGCAGTAGTTGGAATTCCGGCTGGCGCCGGCCAATGGCAACCGCTTGCCCGGCTTCCCGCAGGGTGCCGACCAGAAGCGGGCTGCCGGTTTCGGGGTCAAGCACGTTCACGCTGCGGCCCGGGCGTGCTGCGCGCAGCACCAGCCTTACCGGCGGCCCCTGATCCAGTTCCGGCGCGATGGCGGTCAGCGCGCGATTGGCATCCACCGCATCGCGGAAGGCTTCCATCACCCAGGCATTGCCATCGCGCCGTGGGCGGAGCGTGCCGGGGGCGGCAAGGCGCATTTGCAGGATGGTGGCATCGCCAGTCTGGCGGGCTTCCATGCTGCGGAAAATGGCGCTGCCCTGCAATTGCGAAAGATCCAGCGCCTCGGGCCGGTCAAAAACGGCAATGACCCAATCGCCGTGGCGAAAGACGGCGGCGGAGGTTTCTGCCCCAAGATCAAGCGAAATGGCGCGGCCTTCCGCGAGCAGCGCAACCGGCGTGGTGCGCCGGGGCGGCACCACGACCAGCGGGCGCGCTGCCGGGGCGGGCTGCGCCTGAGCAGGTGCGGATGGCGGTGCAGGGGGCGGGGGTGGCGTAACCACTGGTGTAGGGGGGGGTGAGGCCGGTGCAACCTGGGGTGATGTGCCCGCATTTGGCCCAGACCCGGGACGTGAAACATCCGCCGCGGATGGGGCCGGGGCGGATGCGGTGGCAGCCTGGCTTGTCGGGGGCGCGGCCTCTCGGGGCGGTGGCGCCGTAGGCGGGGGGCGCGCGGCCGGCGCGGCGGTTCCGGCATCCGCCCCATCCAGCACATCAATTACGACGCGATTGCCAATCCGATAATGCCGAAACCGTGTTCCGGGACGGGCTTGCAAAAGGATCCCGTCATCATACGCCGATATGCTTTCCACATTCTTTGGCATACGGAGAGCGCCAGAAAGATCATACCGTGCCGGCGCATCAAAGCGCAAAACCAAGCGGTTGCCCGATTCCTCCGCCCGATAAGTCACCGCTTCGGGCCAATCCATCACTACCCGGCCATAGGTCGGGTGGCTCCCGACCCGTAGGCCGACAGCGGGTGCCTGCTGCGCAAAAGCCGGAACGCCCAAGGCGATCCAGATCATCAGCAAGGCACCCGCCAAGCGCATCAATCGAAGCTCGCCAAAAGCCGGTCAATTTCGCTCTGCGAAACGCCAGCACCTGGAAGCTGCGGACCATTGGCCAGCTTTTCGCCTTCGGTACGCTTATTATCCTGCGCGGGCGCGGCAACCGGCGCCGGGGCGGCATTGGGGCCCGGCATGCCGCTGGCGGCGGAAACCACCGAAGCAATCCTGCCTTCAATAGCCTTGAGAGCTGTCACAACCTTACCAATCCGCTGCCCGGTGATGTCCTGAAAGGAACAGGCTTCGTATATCCGAGTGACCGCACCTTGCAACTTATCGGCGGCGTCCCCGGAAAGTTCGGCCTGCATCTGCTCCAGCGTTTCGCAGCAATCCAGGATTTCATTGGTCGCATGCGCCGTATGTTCGACGATGGCATCCAATTCATCAGTGGCCGAGGGGATATGCGCGTCGCGGATATCTTCGACCTTGAGCGCGGCGATTTCGGCCTTGGCGCGCGCGATGGTGCGCCCCAGCCCTTCCAGTTCGGCCAGCAGGGCGGATTCCTTGGCGGTCAGATCGCCCGCCATGGTTGTCAGCACGGCGCGCACCGTTGCCTCAATCCGGTCACCTTCCGGCCCTTGGGGGGTTCCGTCAGGCATGGACCAGCACCTTTTCGATCTTTTCGCGCAGCGTTTCAGCGTTGAAGGGCTTCACGATGTAATTGGAAACGCCGGCCTGCTTGGCGGCCACCACGTTTTCGGTCTTGCTTTCGGCGGTGATCATGATGAAGGGCATGTCTTTGAGGCGCTGATCAGCCCGCACTTCCTTGAGTAGGTCAAGCCCCGTCATGGGCGCCATGTTCCAATCGCTGATCACGAGCCCAAAATTGCCCGCGCGCAGCTTGGCCAAGGCTTCCTGCCCATCCACAGCTTCATCAACATTGTTGAATTCAAGCTGCTTCAGAAGGTTGCGGATGATGCGCAGCATCGTCCGATAGTCGTCCACAATCAGGACATTGATGTTCTTATCCATGGTTCTCCACCGTTTGCCGACCGGATCATTCGGCCTACTCGCTTCCCGGCCGATTCGCCCGGTGTCTCGCCAATTCGGCAGTGAGAACCCGGGCCTTTTCGGGCCGCATCGCACCGATCACCGGTGCCATTTTCCGTTCGCCCATGCGATCCATGATTTGGATAGCCACAGGCAATTCCAATTCCTCGAAAATCGCCGCGGCTTCC
This sequence comes from Roseomonas sp., assembly GCA_040398485.1. Taxonomy (GTDB): domain Bacteria; phylum Pseudomonadota; class Alphaproteobacteria; order Acetobacterales; family Acetobacteraceae; genus Neoroseomonas. The sequence continues at coordinate 4,346 of JBBAUC010000184.1, forward strand.
CGCGGGCGCATGCTTTCGTAGGTGCGCACCAAGCCGCGCCAGCCGGATTCCTCGCGTTCGCCACGGGTGCGTTCCATGGCTTCAAGGCGCTGCTGAAGCTGCGTCAGTTCGTCAATACGCTGACCCAAACGGCGCTCCGACGCCGCAAGGACCAATTCGCGGGACGCAATGGTTTGTTCCCGCGCCTCAAGCTCTGTCCGTCGGGCGCGCAGCTGTTCCAACAGGGCGCGTTCGGCCTGGGAGATCGGGTTTGGTGCTTCCTCAAGCCCCCCTTCGGGCCTTGTGCCAAGCCGCTGAAAGCCACCGGCAGGACGGGTGGATTCCGGGGCGACATTAAGAGGGGGGGCAACTTCTGCCGCCCGCGCCGGTGCAACGGATGGCACCGGGGCGGGTTCGCCGCGCAGCAGCGGGCGAATGATATTTTCTGACTTTACAAGGAATAAGCCGCCCATGGCGATGATCGCCAAGGGCAAAAGGCGCGGTTTGAACATCAGCGAGCCCCCTTTCCGGTACCGATGGAAAGGGCACGAAGCAAGTCGCGTTCCGCTTGACTACGCAGCGGCCCTGCTTCGCTCGGTGGTTCTCGGGTGGGGCGTATGGCCGCCGGGGCGGGCGGCGCTTCATGGCCGGCCAAAGGTCGGCCCGCGCGCACCAGGGATTCCAGCCGATCGGCCAAGGTTTCGGCGCGTTCGATCAGAAAGCGCAGATCATCCCGCAGCGGTTCTGCCGTTGTTACCCGTTCCTGCACCTGGCGCCCAGAAAGTTCCGCCGTAGCGCGTAGGCGCAGAATGGCGGATTCAGCCGCCGCGGCGGCTTCCGAAAGGCCCTGGGCGCTGGTTTCCATCGCCGCGCGGTCCTTTCGGATTTCGCGCAACGCCCGTTCCAGCCGGACGGCAAAGGGGATCGCCGCGCCAAGAAGTACCAGCAGGGTCAGCTGCAGGCCCCATTCAAGCCAAGAGAATGACATCATGGCGAAGCCCCCTTCCGACGTTCCACTTCTCGGTCAATCCGAACAGCCAGGCGCTGGCCCTTGCGGCCCATTTCTCCTTCAAAAAGCGGCACATCGCCGCAACGCAGCCTGACCGGAGCCCCCGGGGCCACACCAAGCGCAATCTGATCCCCAACTTTCAGGTTGAGCACCGAAGATAGCGGCATGATCTGTTCATCCAGCACCACATCCAGGCCGATATCCGTATGGCGCAATTCCTCGGCCAAATGGGTTTCCCAGATGCTGTCGCGGCCGAATTTCTCGCCCATGAATTGCTGCAGCAGCAATTCGCGTACGGGTTCCAGCGTTGCGTAAGGCAGCAGGATTTCCAGCTTGCCGCCGCGATCTTCCATATCCACCCGGAGCCGCACCAGCACGCAGGCATTGGATGGCCGGCTGATCACGGCAAAGCGTGGGTTCACCTCAAGCCGTTCGAAGCGGAAATGTACTGGGCAAAGCGGTTCAAAAGCCGCCGTCAGATCATCCAGCACCACGCCGACCAGACGTTCCACCAGCGTGCGTTCAATGGTGGTATAGGGACGGCCTTCAATCCGCATCGCGGCGGTGCCCCTCCGCCCGCCCAGCAACACATCCACCACCGAATAGATCAGTGCGGAATCCACGACCGCGAGGCCGTAATTATCCCATTCATCAGCCCGCGTGACGCCAAGCATGGCCGGCAGCGGCACTGAATTCAGGTAATCCCCGAAGCGGAGCGACACGATGCCGTCAATGGACACATCAACATTGTCGGAGGTGAAGTTGCGCAGCGTGGTGGACATCAGCCTCACCAAGCGGTCGAAGACAATCTCCAGCATCGGCAGGCGTTCATAGGAAATCAGGCCAGAGGAGATGATCCGCTGGATGCCACTTTCCTCAGCCTCACGCGCGGGGCCGCCACCAAAGCCCAACAGACTGTCAATTTCCGCCTGGTTCAGGACGCGCGCCGCGTCCGCCGCGGCCGGTTCGGCTTGTGCTTCGGTTGATCCTTCCTCATCAAGCGCGGCCCCCCAGGCGGCGGCGAGGTCTTCTTCTTCGCCCGTGCCGCTCATTGGACCAAAATCTCCAGGAACAGCACGTCATTGACGCGGATCTGCTGCGCCTCGCCGCGGCCTGACTGGGCTACCGCGATATTGGCGCGGGCCACCAATTCTTCTCGCAGGCGCTGAGTGCCGGCCGAACCGCGCAGTTCCTCAGGCCGGACTTCGCGGAGATATGTCTGAAACAGGTCCAGCAGGCGCGGCATGGAAGCCTGGACCGCAGCCCCGTCCTCAGGTCGCGCCAGTTCAAGCTTGCTGCGGAGCTTTACGTAAACCGCCCGACGCCCTGGGGCGTTGAGGTTGGTCACAATCTCCGGCATGTCCAGGAAAGCCACG
>JBBAUC010000185.1:0-1777 GCA_040398485.1 Roseomonas sp.
ATTCTCATCTAAAAAATCCGTGTAGCGGTAGAATGAAACGTTGGCTGTCGTCATTGCCAGCCGGAATCAAGCCTGTGGTTTCAGTGGTAGAAAAATGCGCAATGAGTGCTTGGGAGGAGCGTGAACGGTTTTGGATTTCGCATTTTCTCGCAAGCGGCAAGCTGCTTAATTTGCGTAGCGGCGGAAATGGACTTAGCGAGCATTCAGCGGATATAAATGCCGTCATTTCTGATTGCGCGAAAGCGATGTGGAAGCGATTGTGGCGACGATTTTCGGTGAAATCACTGCGGCGCTTGCGCGCGGTGATCGCGTGGAATTGCGTGGCTTTGGCGCGTTTTCCACGAAATCGCGCGAAGGCCGCACAGGGCGCAATCCGCGTACCGGGGAATCCGTGCCGGTTGAACCGAAATCCGTGCCCTATTTCAAGCCAGGCAAGGAATTACGCGAACGCATCAACGCAAAGAAGCAAGCCGCACCCGCCAAGCGCGCAGCAGTGCGCCGGGCGTGATGCGCTGAGGCTGCCTGCCGTTTTCTGATTACCGCCAGTAGTGGATTTTTCGCTCCATGCTCCTCGCGCATGGCACGCCTTGCACGATTAAACCTTGACGCGAAGGCGCCACCGGGGATTGTGTGGCCAACCTGATCCCCAAAGGCCCCGCCATGCGCTGGTTCATCTTTCTGCCACTCGCCATTCTAGTGGTGCTGTTCATGCTCTCCAACCCGCAGAGCATCGAATTGCGCCTCTGGCCCTTTGACGTCGCCTGGACTGCCTCAGCGGCAATTGCTGTGCTGTCCATCGCGGCTGCGGCCTTCCTGCTCGGCGCCTTGATCGCCTGGGCCGCTGCCGTGCCCGCGCGCCGCCGTGGCCGCGCCGCGGAACGCCGCGTGGCGGAACTTGAAGCGCGGATCACCGCGCTCAACGCCAGCGCCGCGCAGGAGGTAGCCGACCAAAGGGCCCTGACCCAATCATGATCGCCCGCCCCGCCAGCGGCGCCGCCCGTATCATCCCCGCCCTTGATTCAGGGGATGCGGCGCGCGCTCAGGCCCTGGCGGAAAGCCTCGCGCCACATTGCGGTGTGCTAAAGGTGGGGCTGGAGCTTTTCGCCTCAGCTGGGCCAACCATTGTCAGCACCATGGCGCGGCATCGCCCCATTTTCCTGGACCTGAAGCTGCACGACATCCCGAATACTGTCGCGGGCGCGGTGCGTTCCCTGCTGCCGCTCAAGCCCGCCATGATGACGCTGCATGCCGCCGGCGGTGCCGCCATGATCGCCGCCGCACGGGCCGAGGCCGAGAAAGCCGGCGCCGATCGCCCCATGCTACTGGCCGTCACGGTGCTGACCAGCATTGATGCCGAAACCCTGGCCACCACGGGGGTTGCGGCAAGCCCCGCTGATCAGGTGCTGCGCCTGGCGCGCCTTGCGCTCAATGCCGGGGCGGATGGGCTGGTGTGCAGCCCGCAGGAAGCTGGTGTGCTGCGCGCAGCGCTTGGCCCGGCCCCCTTCCTGGTGGTGCCAGGTGTGCGCCCCGCCGGCAGCGCGCTTGGCGACCAAGCCCGCACCGCGACGCCGGCCGAGGCTGTGGCCGCCGGGGCGGATTGGATCGTGGTTGGCCGCCCCATCACCGGTGCGTCGGACCCGGCCGCGGCCGCCGCCGCCATTGCGGCAGGGCTTTGAGGCGGTGCTGGTCAAGATTTGTGGCATCAAGGACTTGCCCGCGCTTGAAGCCGCCCGGCAGGCTGGCGCGGATATGGTGGGTTTCGTCTTCTTCCCACCCT
>JBBAUC010000185.1:1787-6687 GCA_040398485.1 Roseomonas sp.
CACCTGATCGCCGTGACGCCGGCCGAGGCCAGGTTGCTCGCGCATTCCTATGCGGGCGGCCCGAAGCGCGTTGGGCTGTTTGTGGACCCCGATGACGCCACCCTGGCCGCGACTTTGGCCGAAGTGCCGCTTGATATCCTGCAATTGCACGGGGAAGAAACGCCAGCCCGGGCGGCCGAAATCCGCGCCCGTTTCCGCAAGCCTGTGATGAAGGCGCTCGGCATTGGCAGCAAAGCCGATCTCGCACGCCTGCCGGATTACGCCGATCAGGTGGATTACTTCCTGCTCGATGCCCGCCGACCGCCTGGCAGCGCGCTACCCGGGGGCAATGCGCTGGCCTTCGATTGGGCGCTGATGAAGGGCGAACAACCTCCGCGCCCCTGGCTGCTCGCGGGCGGGCTGACGCCGGCCAATGTGGCCGAGGCCATCGCGACCTCTGGCGCGCCGGGCGTGGATGTATCCTCCGGCGTTGAACGCGCGCGGGGCATCAAGGACCCGGCGGCCATCGCAGCCTTCATCGCCAATGCCAAAGCCGCTCGCGCGTGACGGCAAGCGAAGAAAGCGAAGCCGCCGAAAAGGCCAAGATGCGCCGCGTGCTGGCGATTTTCGGCCCGGCGGTCTTTGCCGGCGCCTTTGCGACACGCGTCACTGACCCCACCGTCGCCGAGATCGCCGGCGAATTCAGCGTGACCGTGGCCGAGGCCGCCTTGCTCGGCACCGCCTATACCCTGCCCTTCGCCCTGGTGCAGCCAATCCTGGGGCCGGTGGCGGATTCCATCGGTAAGCGGCGGATTGTCATGATTTGCGTGGCAATGCTGGGCGTGATGCTGCTGGCGGCGGCGGTTTCGGCGAGCTTTGGCTGGCTGATGGCGTTTCGCGCGGCCTCCGGCATGGCAGCGGGGGGCATGATGCCACTCACGCTTGCCATCATGGGGGATGCGGTATCGCTGAAATACCGGCAGGTGGCGCTGTCGCGCATTCTGGTCTTTGGCATTAGCGGGCAGATTGCGGGCGGCGTGGTGGCAGGGCCCATTGCCGCCATTGCCGGCTGGCGCGGCGTGTTGGTGGTTTGCGCCATCGCCGCTTTCGTCGGGCTTGTCGCCCTGATCCTGGCCGCCCGAGGCGCCGCGCGCGAAGTCATGACCCGCTATGACCCGGTGGTGGCGCTGCAACGCTATCGCGGCATCATCGCCAATCCTGCTGCGCTACCGCTATTCGCTGCCGTGGCGGTGGAAGGCGGCCTAGTCTTTGGCACCTTTCCCTTCATCGCGCCCCTACTGATCCAACGCGGCATCGGCAGCACCATGGAAGCCGGCTTCGCGATTGGCGCCTTTGGTCTTGGTGGGCTGGTCTTTGCCGCCTTGGTGGCCCCCCTGCTGGCCCGCTTCGGCCAGGCCGGCGTAATCCGCATTGGCGGCGCCACCGCAGCGGCCGCGCTGATTGGCTTTGCGCTGGCGCCATCCTTGGTCATCGCGGCCCTATCGGGGCTTGGGCTCGGGCTTGGGTTTTACATGATCCACAACGCCATCCAGACCCGCGCGACAGAGCTCGCCCCTCAGGCGCGGGCCAGTGCGATGTCCCTGCATGCCTTTGCCTTTTTTGGCGGCCAATCGCTCGGCCCCATCTTCTATGGGCTGGGGGATATGATTTTTGGCTTGCCGGCCACGCTGGGGCTGGCGGCGGGTGGGATCATGGTGCTGGCGCTGCTTTTGGCGCGGCGCTGAGGGGTACTGAGGCGCCCGATTCGCGGCCTTGGAAGCGGGCGCCTAAGGGATACCAGAACAGAACAAAAACAACACATCCAAGATCAGGAAATTATTATCGCTATTTTTCAGAGTCTTACCAACACAAAAAAGAACAAACAAGAAACCAGCGACTCGGCGCGACTCCAGCCACACTTACACCAACATATAGTGGCGGGAATTTGAGCCTGGACACAAGCACGTTCGCCTCCCGTGCTAGACGGAATCTGGCGCGGTAGCATTGATGCAGCCCCGGCGATGTGGCCCTATGGCTGCGGCAATCAAATACAGGAAACACACATGTCCAAGGCTTTCTTCATGGTGCGCGCCGTGGTCGCCGACCCAGCCGACCGCGCCGCTTTCGACACCTGGTATGAAAAGGAACATTTGCCCGATGCGCTGGCAGCCTTCGGCGTCGCCCATGCCTGGCGCTGCTGGAGCAAGACGGACCCGTCGCTCCATTTCGCCTTCTACGAATTCCCAAGCGTGGCGGCGGCTGAGGCGCTGCCGGGCTCACCCGCGCTCAGCAAAATGATCGCGGAATTCGACCGCGTCTGGGGCAGCCGTGTCACGCGGTCTCGTGAAATCCTGGAATTCGCGGGGGAGCTGCGCCGGTAGCGCCGATCAGCGTTTCGTCAGCGCTTGCGCGAGACGCCCGCTGGCTTCACGGATGCGCGCCTCACTTTGCGCGAAGCACAGCCGCAAATGGCCTTCCCCGCCCGCGCCAAAGGCAGCACCGGGTGCGATGCCAACCCGCGCCGAATGCAGCAGGGATTTCGCGAGTGCCAGGCTATCCGTGCAGCCTTCCACTTTCAGGAACAGATACATCGCGCCATCCGGGCGCGGCGCGGTGATGCCGGGCACGCTGGAAAGTGCGGCATGGGCGATATCGCGCGCCTTCAAATACCGCGCGCGGGTTTCCGCGATGAAGGCATCGCCCTTGTCCAGCGCCACCACACCAGCATGCTGGATGAAGGTGGGGGCCGAGGACATATTGAATTCATTGAGCTTGCCAATGGCATCCATCAGCGCCGGCGGCGCCACAATCCAACCCAGGCGCCAGCCGGTCATCGCCCAGGATTTGGAGAAGGAATTGACTGAGACCACGCGATCCTGCTCATCCGCAATTTCCAGGAAGGAAGGCGCTGCATCACCGGCGAAATAGAGCCTTTCATAGACATCATCTGAAAGGATCCAGGTGCCGGTCTGACGGCATTTGGCCAGAATGGCGCGCTGCTCTTCGCCGGTCAGCGTCCAGCCCGTGGGATTGCCGGGGCTGTTCAGGAACAATAGCTTCGTTTGGGGCGTGATGGCGGCGAGCAATTCATCCAAATCCGCGCGCCAGATACCGTTCATCAGGCGAAGCGGCATGTCGGTCACTTCCGCACCCATCACGCGCGCAATGCCATCCATATTGGGCCAAGCGGGGGCTGGGATCACCACGCGATCACCAGGCGAGAGAAGCGCTTGTGCTACCAGCATCAGCGCATTGACGCCCGATGCCGTGACGGCGACGCGCGCTGTGCCGACAGGGCGATTATTGCGCTTGAGGTAAGCCGCGATGGCTTCCCGCAGCGGTGGGATACCTGGATTGGGCGCGTAGAAGGTTTTGCCATCATCCAGCGCTGCCTTGGCGGCTTCGCGCACGAAATCCGGCGTGACGGTATCCGGTTCCCCAAACCAGAGGGGAATGACATCTGGCATATAGCGCCCGACTTCCGAGACCTCTCGGATCAGCGAGCCGGGGATTTCAGCAAGGGCGGGGCGGGGGGTGGGTTCGAAGCGCATGGCGGGGCTTTAGCGCGGGACGCCCGGGTTGGACAGGGAGAGGTTCAGGTGCCGCCGCGCAAAGCGATGGCCCTGTCGTAATCGGCGATGGCGCGATCCTGCTCACCCCTCGCGGCATAGGCGCGGCCACGGCTTTCATAGGCATCGGCGTAGTTTGGATCATGGCGCAGTGCCAGGTTGTAATCCGCGATGGCTGCGGCGCTATTGCCTTGCTGCATGCGGAGCAGGCCGCGATTGCGGTAGGCTAGGGCATAATCAGGCCGAAGCTGAATGGCCCGGTTATAGTCAGCGAGCGCGCCTGCGGTGTCGCCGGCGCGACGCTTTAAACCGCCCAGAGTATTGTAGGCGGAAGCGGAATCGGGCTTAAGGCGAATAGCCTCATTCACGTCAGCCAAGGCGCCGGGATCGTCATTCAGACGGAATTTGATGGCCGCCCGATTGCCGGCGTAAATCCCATTGTTTGGATCAAGGCGCATGGCTTCAGAATAATCAGCCATGGCAGCCTGCAGGTTACCCTGCCTGTATCGAATACGCCCCCGGTCATTATAGGCATTGGCAAGATTCGGATTAATGCGGAGTGCCGCTTCGCAATCAGCGAGGGCACCGTCCAGATCATTCAGGGCAATTTTCGTACTACAGCGATTACGCAGTGTCCCAGCGAAATTGGGCGCGAGGCGCAGCGCTGCATCATAATCCGTGAGGGCGGCTGCATAATTACGTGCGACAAAATGCGCATTGCCCCGGCTATTGTAGGTTTCAGCCAAACTCGTGTTTGCGGCCGAAGCCGCCGGCGCTTGGGCAGCTTCTTCCATGGCGCAAGCCGAGAGCATCACTGCCAGCGCAACGATCAAGACCCGCATTTCCAGCCCCCGTCTTTTAACCGATTGGCGTATCGTTCTGCCCAATCACAGCGCCTGTCAATTACCCGATTACCCCAGCACTTCTCCAAGAGTTTTGATCTCCGGTAAACTCGCAGCGGTTCAACATGCCGGCCTGCAGCGCCATGCCGCTCCTTGCCATTACGTGGGCCCATACATTAAAAAGTCGTCACATTGGCCATGCATAACGGGCCGCCGATCTGCTGAAGGAGATGAGCTTTGACGATGTTTTGCTTGCGGGCCTCGTATGTGATGCGTTGCTGTCTTGTCCTGCTCATGCTTGCGATCATGCACACGCCGAGCGCGCTGGCGCAGCAGGCCGACCCTTCCGGCACAGGCTTGCGGATCGGGACCAGGGTGGCACCGCCCTTTGCGATGAAGGCCGCGGATGGCACTTGGGAGGGCATCAGCATTGATCTGCTGGCAGCTATCGCCGCCAAGCTGGGCGTGACGTACCAGCTGCAGGAAACGACCCTTGCGGGCATGATCGAC
>JBBAUC010000186.1:0-6638 GCA_040398485.1 Roseomonas sp.
TCACGCGCGACAGCATCGCGGTGGCTTCGGCCGTGAGAGCCGCCGGGTCGGGGATATTCAGCGCCACACCGCCCACTTCCGTCTTATGCGCGAGATCGGGTGAGAGGATTTTGAGCGCCACTGGGTAGCTGAGCCCGTGCGGCACGGCATCGGGCGCATCCATCACGGCAAAGGGGCTATCGAGGCCGAAAGCTGCGAAAACCCGGCGCGCATCGGCCTCATCCGGGGTGGCAGGGATGGCGTGGGTAATGGCCGGGGCAGGGGCCTCGGCCCGCGGGGTGCGCCAGTCAAAAAAAGCGCGAATCACATCGGCGCAGGATTCCGGGGTGCGGAAGGCGGGGATGCCGGCCTCCCCCAGCAGTCGCAAGGACGCATCGGCCTGCGGCACCAAAAAGGCCGCGATGGGTTTGCCAAGACCGGTCTTCACCGCGCCCGTAATGCCTGCCACGGCGTCATGCGGGCGGAATTGCGCGGAAGACCCCACCACGGAAAGCACCATATCCGTGCCTGCATCTGCCGAAAGCGCTGTCAGCGCCGCTTCCACCTTATCGGCCCGCGTCCCGGCCAACGTCACATCAATCATCCGCCCATGATGCGGCAGGCCAGCGGCTTCCAACCCGGCCACGGCAGCGGCATCGGGCGGGCAGGTTTCAATGCCGACAACACCCAAAGCATCCACCGCCATCGCACCGCCACCGCCCGTTGTGGTCATGACCGAAATGGTGCGGCGCGGATTGGCGAGTGGCTTCCGCCCAATGAACAAGGCGGGTGCTTCCAACAGCGCTTCGATCATGGTCACGCGGGCAATGCCATTGGCGCGGAAGAAGGCATCCGCCGCCGCATCAGACCCCGCCAGAGCGCCGGTATGGCTGCCCGCCAATTCCGCACCGAAGCTGGAACGGCCAAGCTTGAAGGCAATGATCGGCTTGCCCAGCGCATGGGCGCGGCGCGCGGCGGCGGCGAGTTTTTCTGGGGCGCGAATCGCTTCCAGAAACAGCAGCACCGCATCAACGCCCGGGTCTTCCACCAGCATGCCGGCGATTTCACTCGCGGTCAGATCGGCTTCATTGCCGGTGCCGATCAGATGCGAAAAGCCGATCCCGCGCGGCGCACCGCGCGCCATGATCGCACCCATCATGGAACCGGATTGCGAAACCAAGGCGATGCGCCCGGCGGGCAGGCTTTCGGCTTCTAGCGCCGCATTCACTGAACAAGCGGTGCGCGCATTCAGATTGATCAGGCCCATGGAATTGGGGCCAAGCAAGCGCACACCGGCTGCTTTCGCTGTAGCCAACAGCCTTTCCTGCAAAGCGCGGCCTTCGTCACCGGCTTCCGCAAAGCCATCGGCCAGAATCGCGGCCACCGGAATGCGCTTTTCCGCTACTGCCGCAATCTGGCCTTCCACATGCTGCGTGCCGAGCAGCAGATAGGCCAGATCAATATCCCCCGGCACATCCGCCAGGCGCGGATAGGCGCGCTCGCCAAGGATGGTCTCGGCGCTTGGATTTATTGGGAAAAGATCACCCGTAAAACCGTGCTTGCGCAAATAAACCTGCGCGCGCGCGGTCAGGCGCTTCGGGTCTGAAGACCCGCCAATAAGCGCAATGCGGCGCGGGTTGAGCAGGGCAGAGGCAAGGCGATCCATGAGGCTATTCCGTCAATTTGAAAGGGGCGTAACACAGCCCTCGGGGGGTGTTTCAGGCCGCGCGATATGCAGCGCCATAAAGGCGATTTCCTGCGCGGTCTCGGGCAGGGTTTTCAGGTCATGATCATGCAAAGAAACGCGCCCGGCCTGGATACGCTCCCGCACCGCGTGGCGCGCCAGCAATTCCCGTGTCGGGCGCAGCAGCACGGCGCGTTCCCCTTCCGGCACGCCATCCAACCCGCTGAAGATCAACACCGCAGCAGGACGAGACCAGACCAGCCGCGCGGGCAAGGGCCCAAGATGGCGCGCATTTGGCGCGAAGGCACATTCCGCCGCGGCATCAATCGCTTCCAAAGCCCCGCTTGGTGGCAACCGCTGCGCCGCCGCCAGAAGCTCTGGCGCCGTGGCGGCTGCGCGCCCTGATCCCAGGACGAGCAGCGCCAGCGCGGTGGTGATGAAGGGCTTCAGACTGGGTCCCAGCAGAAGACATCGCCGGAACGCTCAAGCGCCGAAAAGGCGGGCTTCAGCGCCGGCAGGGCATATTCTTCGATCATTTCAGGGGTCCAGCCTTCGCCGCGATGAATGCCGCGGATGGGGCGGGATTGGCTGTAGATGAAAATCTCATTCATGCGGGGTGAGAAGATTTGCCCCGTGACATCCTTCGCCGCATCGGAGGCGAGGAACACCGCGAGCGGCGCGTTCTTGTCCGGCGTCATGCGCATGATGCGTTCCACGCGGCGCTTCTGTTCCGGTGTTTCGGCTGGGATCGAGCCTGTCATACGGCTCCAGGCGAAGGGGGCGATGCAATTGGACCGAACGCCGAACCGCGCCATATCCAGCGCAATGGATTTGGACAGCGCCACAATGCCAAGCTTGGCCGCCGAGTAATTCGCCTGGCCAAAATTGCCAATAAGGCCCGAGGTGGACGACATATGCACATAAGAACCCGATTGCTGCGCACGATAATGCGTGGCCGCCGCGCGGGAGACATAGAAGGACCCGGAAAGATGCACCGCGATCACTGAATCCCATTCTTCCGGCGTCATGCGATGGAAAATCTGGTCGCGCAGAATGCCGGCATTATTCACCACGATATCGATGCGCCCGAAGTGATCCATGGCCGATTGCACGATCTTCTGCGCGCTGACCCAGGTGGCCACACTATCGGTGCAGATTTCTGATGTGCCACCATTTTGGGCAATGATTGCCTTGGTTTGTTGCGCCGGCGTCGCATCCAGGCCTTCACCCGACAGCGATGCACCCACATCATTGATGATCACCTTCGCACCCTGGCCCGCCATCATAATGGCGATTTCCCGGCCAATCCCGTTACCGGCGCCGGTGACGATGGCAACCTTACCTTCAAGCATATTTGGCATGTGGCATTCCTCCTGCTTCTACACAGGCCGGAGACTAGACCCGGCTTGCCGGGGCGTGAAGCCGGGTTGCTGGTTTGGGCGCCGGCGCCTAGATGGGGTTCGTAACACAGGGGGCACATGTGGCGTTGGTATCGCTACAGGGCGTGGGCAAGACATTTTCGGGCCGAACTGGCGCCTGGGAAGCTGTGCGCGACTTCAGCCTTGACCTGGCAGAGGGCGAGTTCTTTTGCCTGCTTGGCACATCAGGCTGCGGCAAGACCACGGTCTTGAACATGGTGGCGGGGTTTGAAGCCGCCACAGCCGGCAGCATCCTGCTGGATGGCGCGCCGGTGCAAGGCCCGGGCGCTGATCGCGGCGTGGTCTTTCAGGGCCATGACAGTCTTTATGAATGGCTGACCGCGCTCGACAATATCGGCTTCGGGCTGCGCCTGCGTGGCCTGGGCCGGGCAGAACGGCGGGAGAAGGCCGAGCATTTCCTGCGTATGGTCGGCCTGACCGGGCAGGGGGCGAAGCACCCTTCGGAACTATCGGGCGGGATGAAGCAGCGCATTCAGATTGCGCGCGCTTTGGCGAATGACCCGCGCATGCTGCTGATGGATGAACCCTTCGGCGCGCTGGATGCCATGACGCGCGCGGTGTTGCAGGGTGAACTCAGCCGGATTTGGGCGGAGACCAAGAAGACCGTGCTATTCATCACGCATGATATTGAAGAAGCCTGCGCGCTGGCGACCCGTGTTGGGGTGATGCGGCGCGGGCCGGGCGGTACGCTCAAGGCCATTGTGCCGGTGGATTTGCCCTTCCCGCGCGAACGCACGTCAGATGACTTCATGCGGGTGTTTCGCGACGTGCATGCCCTTATTCATGATGAGATTCACGGTGCGCACTGATCGTTGGGCCACAATTGGCGGCTATATCACGGGCTTCGCCCTGCTGTTTCTGGTCTGGCATCTGGCCGCCACGTATTTGGTGAAATCCACCTTGTTTCCACCACCTGGGCCGGTGCTGGAACGGGGCTGGATGCTGATTGAAGATGGCATTCTGCAAGAACAGATCATTGCATCGCTGAAGCGTATCGCGCAGGGCTTTCTGCTGGGTTCGGCCATTGGCATACCGATTGGCCTTGCCATCGGGTCCTTCAAGCCGGTGCGCTGGTTGCTGGAACCCTGGACTGAATTCTTCCGCTTCATCCCAGCGGTCGCGATGATTACCGTATCCGTGATCTGGTTTGGCATTGGGGAAGAAAGCAAGGTCTTCCTGATTGCCTATACCACCATCTTCGTCGTGATCATCTCGACCGCCGCCGGTGTGGGTGCCGTGGGGCGGGACAAGATTCGCGCTGCGCAATGCCTGGGCGCCAATCGCTGGCAGGTGTTTGGCCTGGTCGCGTTGCCGGCGACCGTGCCTTATATCCTGACCGGGATGCGGCTTGCCATGTCCAATGCCTTCGTCACGATTGTCGCGGCGGAGCTGATTGCTTCCAATGATGGGCTTGGCAAGATGCTCTGGGATGCCAGGCTTTTCATGCAGATCGAGGATATTTTCGTGGCCCTGGTCGCGCTTGGGCTGCTGGGCTTTGCGACCGATCGCAGTTTTCGCTTTCTGATCCGCGCCTTTGCGGGGCGCTTCAACGCAACCGTATGAAAAGGAAAGATTTCACCATGCTTCGTCGTTCCATCCTGGCACTGCCGGCTGCTGCCGCAGGCGCCTATATCCTGCCGGCTTCCGCGCAAGCCCCCACCAAGATCACCATCGCCACCGGCGTTGATCCTTCCTTCGCGCAATTCTATGTGGCCAAGGAAGGCGGCTTTTTCGAACGCAATGGCCTGGATGTGACGGTGAATACCGGGCCATCGGGCAGCGCCATGATTGCGTTTTTGATCGGCAATCAAATCAATTCTGCCTATGGCGCCGAACAGGCCGGCGTTTCCGCCCATGTGCGTGATCCCAATGTGGTGGCGGTTGCTGAAGGTGTTGCGCTGATGCGCTGGCTTTCCGTGGTGGGCCGCGGGGTTGAGAATATGGAAGCGCTGAAGGGCAAGCGCGTGGGTGTTGCGCGCGGCACGGGCAGCGAAACCTTCTGGCTTTCCGTGGTGTCGCGGCTTGGTCTGAACCAGGCTGACTACACCATTGTGAATGTCGAAGCGCCGGAAATGGTCGCCGCCATGGAACGCGGCAATATTGATGCCTTTGTCGTGTGGGAGCCCTGGCCGACACGCGGCACCCGCGCCATTCCGGGCAGCAAGATCCTGCTCAGCAACGACCAGATCGCGATTCAGAGCAACTACATCTACATGAACAAAGGCTGGGCCGAAGCCAATCGCGCCACCACGGAACGGTTGATGCGTTCCCTGGTGCAGGCAACGGAATTCACCGCCAGCAATCGCGATCAGGCGGTGCAGCAGGTGGCGCGCTTCCTCCGCCAGGACCGCGCCTTTATTGCTGAGCTGATGGGCAAGGTTGAATACCGCATGAACCTGACCAGCGACAGTGTGGCCTTTATGCAGCGCGCGATTGATCAGCTGCGCGGCATGAACCGTCTTGACCGCCCCGTCACGACGGATCAGGTGATCTGGAAGGAACCGCTGAGCTGGGTGGCGCCGGATCGGGTGAAGATCTGAATTGGGCCTGCCGTGGCGCTGATGTTTCGCAGCGCCACGCTGGCGGATTTGCCCGCCATCATTGCGCTTTTGGCCGATGACAGGCTGGGTCAGGGGCGCGAAGATGCCGCTGACCCGCCCAACCCTGCCTACCGCGCGGCCTTCGCCGCGATTGCCGCCGATGCCAACCAGTCTTTGGCGGTGGTGGAAGATGAAGGGCGCGTGATTGGCTGCCTGCAACTCAGCTTCATCCCAGGGCTTTCGCGTTTGGGAATGTGGCGCGGGCAGATTGAAGGCGTGCGCATCGCGGCTGATCGGCGTGGCGATGGGCTTGGCAGGCAAATGTTTGAATGGGCCATCGCCGAATGCCGCGCGCGTGGCTGCGGGCTGGTGCAGCTGACAACCGACAAGCAAAGGCCAGAGGCGCTTCGCTTTTACGAAAGCCTAGGTTTTGTCGCGAGCCATGAGGGGATGAAGCTGGCGCTTTAGAGGCTGGTCAAGCGGCGCGGATATGCCCTGGATTGAACAGCCCGCCGGGGTCCAGCGCTTCCTTCACACGTGCGCCAATCTTGGCAAGCGGCGCGGCTTCTTCGGGCAGTATAGGCACGGCAAGGCGCATGGATTCCGGCGCGCGGAACAGCATCGCCGCGCCACCTTGCGTGCGCGCTGCCTCGGAGATCAGTGTGTGGTTGGCGCTACTGGGGCTGGCCGCGATCCAAACCAGGCCGCCACCCCAATCCAGCATGACGCGCCCGCCAATCGCCCTTGCCGCTGCTGCAATCTGCGGCCCGGCGGAAGGACGCACTGAAACCCGCCAAATCGCGTCATCTGGCATGGCCTGAAGCGGTTCCACTTCCCGCACCCCGCGCCAGAAAATACGGCTTTCGGCATCTTCAATAACACGCTGCGTGCCAAAACTGCCGAGCACGCCGCGCAGCTTTTCCATGCGATAAGCGACCGAGGCCGCGAAATCCTCAAGCCTTAGCGCCGCAATCACGTGATCCTTCACCGGCAACG
>JBBAUC010000187.1:0-6584 GCA_040398485.1 Roseomonas sp.
CGAAGTGGGGGACAAGGTTTACGTTGGGCATGGGCGATCTCCGTTGATCCCGACTATTGGGTATGCAGCCCGTATGTCAATAGATGTCTTAAATAGACATTTATGGCGTCTCGCGCATCAGTTCGATAGCGATGCGCCGTGTTGGGGGCGGGCGCTTAGGAGTGGCGTTCCTGAGGCGAAGCCTTAGTCCTGACGCCCCACATTTGATGCGCCAAACCTTTTAGATGGCCACCTCTACATATTGGCTTCGTTGGTAGCCTGTCCCCGCATCAACTTTAACCGAACCAAACACACAAGGCCCTAAGCCAACAAGCTCAGGGCCTTTTTGCATGCCCAAACACAGACAAGCCCTCGGCACCTCCAGCACAAAGCAGCGCCGTCAGGTGGCCAATCAGTTCAAGACGAGGCTCGCCGCCAGTAACCGGCGCCGCGCTCACCGACAGGTGCTGCACGGCAGCATTACGACCAGCATCGGCACCAACTTCCGCCCGCTACGCGGCGTCAGTCGCGGCGGCGCCGCGCCGGGGCGACCCACTCGCGCGGCGGGGCACCTGGCAGCGCCTGCTCGCGCTGGGCGATGGCCGTGTCGGGGGCGTTCGTGAACACGCCATTCACGCCGTTGCGGAACATCGTCGCGTGCAGGTCTGGATTCGCGTTGGACAGGGTATAAACATGCACGAACAGCCCGGCCCCGCGCAGCCTTTGCAGGCAATCCGCATCAGCCTGTGCAGCCTGCGTGCCAACGCCATCAGCGCGCTCGGCAATCGCCGGGATATCGGCCCTGGCCGGGCATTGCGCGGAAAGCTGCACCACCGGCATCGATGATTGGCGCGAGAGGTAAGCCACCACCTCACCATCGAAAGATTGCAGAATGACGTTGCCGCGGCGACCGTCGAACAGCCTGCCATGGCGGGGATGAGCGAGCTCGGCCAGCATCGTATCCGCCAGAGCGCGGTTATAGCTGTTGAGGCCCGGGCCGATGGTCTTCACCTCCGGATAGACGCCCACAATGCGGCCGGTGGATGCGTGGAGCGCGCGCAACTCGTCCAGCACCTCGGCGAAGCTCGGCACCCGCAGGCCTGCCGGGCCGGCCCCAGGTGGCGCATAGGCCGCGCCCCCGCGAGAGATCGCCTCAAGGCCCTGTAGCTGTCTGAACGTGATTTGATCGATGTTGCTCGGCAGGGTGGGGTGGGATGCGATATTCGTGGTCGCGCCGAGCGCGCGGTCATGGCGCGCCACCGCGATGCCATCGGCGGTCAGCAGCAGGTCGGGTTCGATGAAATCGGCGCCCTGCCGGATGGCCAGGCGATAGGCCTCCATCGTGTGTTCGGGCAAGTATTGGCTGGCACCGCGATGGGCGATGACCAGAGGGCGCTCACTGGCCGATTGGGCCGCAGCGTTGAACGTGAGCGCGACGAACAGAGCCATGGTGAGACTGGAGAGATGAGACGGCATGGCGCTTTTTATGCTCTGTTCCGGTCCTTGGCGTTGATGGGAAGCCTAGCCCGGCGGATGCGCCCGAGACAATTGCCGCCGCGCGTCGTCGGGCCGCCGATAAGCAGCGCAGGGCACTGCAAAGGGCAGCCTGTCTGGTGTATCCATTACACGGGAAACGGCTCCATCAGTTTAGGCAGCGTGACCCCTTCCGGCTGGCGCCCGTCCAGGATCGCATCGACCATTTCTGACGCCGGACAAAGCAGATTACTCGCCGTCTGAGTGGATACATTCAGGGCGGGCACGTAAACAGAAAGGCGATCGCAGGGGCGCTGCGCAGCGTTTAACGGGCCGAAAATGCCGAAGCTGGCCTGGCCGCCCTGGAGGCCTTCGAGGCGGGTCCATGGGGCCAGAATTATCCGGCCATTGCGCAAACCTGGCGCCAACACTGGGACCAGGTGATACCGTTCTTTGTGTTCAGCCCGCCGATACGCCGGATCATTTACACCACGAATGCGATCGGGTCCTTGAATTCAAAGCTCCGCCGGGCGGTGCGCACGCGAGGCCATTTCCTGGGTGACGAGGCAGCAATGAAGCTTCTATACTTTGCCTTCAATCGAGCGGTCGAAGAATGGAAGCGACCAACGCACGAGTGATACGAGGTCAAAACCCAGTTCGCCATCCTATTCGGCGATAGGTTCGTGGTCTGGTGAACGAAACCGACCTCGCGCACAAAATTACTGATAGGCACATATTTCTTTCTGTCCCCCGCACGAAAAAGGCGTTCATGCTTGAAGCAAAAGCTTCATATCACTGCCACGCGTTTGCGATCCCTTCCATGCTAAGAAAAAATCTGAGTTTCCTTTTAGTCCTTCTAACGCGCCGTCAAGGGCACGTTTTTGGAGTCACCCAACCTATGCAAAATTCTTATCCTGCCATCGCAGTTTTCCCCGATGCGTCCGATGTCCCTGCTACGTCCGGCCAGCACTTCCCTCCGATGGATGGCGCTTTGCGCGACCTTGGCGAGCGGGCGAAAGTACTCGCTGACCAAGCCCAATTGCTGATGCAAGCAGCTTCACGTAACAGTGATCGCCTGGGTGATTCACATGCGCCGCGCGTAGCTGGTGCGCTGAAGGCGGTGGCGGAGGCAGCCCAAGCGCTTTCACTATCGGGCAGTCCTCAAAACGCGCTTGGACTTTGGCTCGACTATTTGCGTGACAGGACTGAGCGCTTGGTGCTCACCGTGGATGCGCTGCGCGAACGGGGAGATATCTTCGTTGAACATGAAGAGAATGGTTGCCCTCCAGTCTTGATCTATGACTACGAAATCGCGCTGGATGGCGCCAGCTTGGCGCGGCCATGCAATTACATGCTCTTGAAAATTCGTCCCCCTGAAGGCGTTGAAATTGATCAAACGAAGCGCCCCTACATCATCATTGATCCGCGTGCGGGGCATGGTGCTGGCATCGGCGGTTTCAAGAATGACAGCCAAGTTGGCGTAGCCTTGGCGGCTGGTCACCCTGTTTATTTCGTCTCTTTCGGAAGGGACCCTGTCCCAGGCCAGACGCTGGCCGATGTAACGCGCGCCGAGGCAGAATTTGTGCGCGAGGTCACGCGCCTGCATCCGCAAGCGCCGAAACCCGTTGTCATTGGCAATTGCCAAGGCGGTTGGGCAACCTTGCTGCTTGCCGCAACCAATCCAGACTTGACTGGGCCCATCGTGCTGAATGGTGCCCCGGTTGCAGCTTGGTCCGGCGAGGTGGGCAAGAACCCGATGCGCTATACGGCCGGCATCAGTGGCGGCAGCTGGATTCCGATGATGCTGTCTGACATTGGTGGCGGTGTCTTCGACGGCGCGCATCTGGTGATGAATTTTGAGACACAAAATCCCGGAAGAAACTACTTCAAGAAATACTATGACCTCTTCAGCAAAATTGATACCGAACGGGATCGCTTCCTTGAGTTCGAGCGCTGGTGGGGTGGTTTCTTCCGTCTGAATGAAGAAGAAATCAGCTGGATTGTTCGCGAAATATTTGTGGGCAACCGACTGGTGCGCAATATGGCGCAGCTTGAACCGGGCCGCACCATTGACATCAAGAATGTGCGCGCACCGATCATCGTCTTCGCGAGCCACGGCGATAACATCACGCCGCCGCAGCAGGCGCTGAACTGGATTGCTGATAGCTACGCGGATGTCCAGGAAATCCGCATTCGCGGGCAGCGCATCATCTATATGGTCCATCCGGAGGTAGGGCATCTTGGCATATTTGTTTCGGCCAAGGTGGCGCGGAAAGAGCATGCGGAGGTTGCTTCCGTCATGCAAACGATCGAGGCGCTGGCGCCCGGGCTTTATGAGATGCGTATCGTTGAGGCGCATGGCGAAGGGCAGGACCGTCAATTCAGCGTTAGCTTTGAGGAACGCAGCCTCTCGGACCTTCGTGGGGCTGATGAAGGCCAAAAGGATGAGCGACCCTTCGCCGCCATCGCGCGCCTTTCCGAGGTACAGGCCGATCTCTATGACAGCATGATGCGTCCTTTCATCCGTGCCGCCTTCCCGTCAGGTTTGGCGGAGCTCGGTCGGGCCATGCATCCCTTGCGCCTGCAACGTGCACTTATGGCAGGCACCAACCCGTGGATGTTCCCCTGGACCGTAATGGCACAACAGGTTCAGGCTCAAAGAAAGGCTTTGCAGGAACGCAACCCCTTTGCTGAAATTGAGAATGCAGGGGCTGACCTTATTGAGCAATCGATGGATTTGCAGCGCGATCTTTCAGATATGGGCAGGGAACTCACCTTCTTCGGCCTATGGGCAGCGCCTGCGGCCTACAGCTATGGCAAATCCCATGCGGGCGGACGAACCCTAAAGGATATTCGCGAACTGATCGGATTGCCGGAAGCGCAGATGGCTCTCGCCCGTATCTCGCAAGGTGGGTTCGTCGAGGCAGTAATCCGCATGCTGATCATGCTGGCCGAAAGTCGCGGCGGTGTGCGCCGCGACAGGCTGGAACGCTCATCCCATGTCCTCACCATGGATGAACCCTTCGCGAGCCTGACACAAGATCAGCGCAGCCTGATCATCCGCGAACAGACACTGGTGGTCACCCTGGCGCCGGAGGAAGCGATGGCAAGCCTGCCGGCCCTATTTGAAGACGCCGAGGAAGCCGCCCGCGCGCTTCGTGTTGTGCGCTATATTCCCGGGCGCATTGACGAGATGGCGCCACATACTTTGGAAACCTTGCAACGCATGGCAAAGGTGCTTAGGCAGCCGCCTATCACAGATGACGTAATCGAGGATCCCCTGGCGCAGCAAGCGCCAGGGACAGGCGATGCGCCGATGCGGGCACCCAGCGAACCGGAGCCTCGAAAGTCCCAATCTACCAAGGGAAGGGCAAAAGCATGAACCCGCGCCGTAATGCCATTGTTACCGGCTCCACCAGTGGTATTGGCCTTGGCATTGCGCGCAGCCTGGCGCATTCGGGCCTGGATGTGATGCTGAACGGCCTTGGAGATCCGACGGAGATCGAGGCCATACGTGCATCTCTTGCCGAAGAAACTGGGGCGCGTATCGCCTTTCACGGCGCCGACATGTCAAAGCCCAATGAGATTGCCGATCTGGTCGAGACGACGCGACGTATGCTTGGTGCCGTTGATGTTGTTGTCAATAATGCGGGCATTCAAACGGTCGCGCCAATCGAGGATTTTCCCATTGATCGCTATAACCTGATCATTGCCGTGGACATGTCATCCGCCTGGCATATGACAAGGCTGACCATGGCCGAGATGAAGCAGCGCCGCTGGGGGCGTATCATCAATGTCGCCTCAGCCCATGGACTTGTCGCGTCTCCCTACAAATCCGCCTATGTCATGGCGAAACATGGCATTCTGGGTCTGACAAAGACGATTGCGCTGGAAGGCGCGGAATTCGGGATCACATGCAACGCGATATGCCCAGGATATGTCCTGACACCCCTGGTGGAGAAACAGATTCCTGAGACTGCGAAGGCACGCGGCATTACCGAGGAGCAAGTGGTTAGGGATGTCCTGCTCGCCGCCCAGCCAACCCGACAATTTGTCACCGTTGAACAAGTTGGAGCGCTAGCGAATTTCTTGGCGTCCGATATGGCAGCGCAAATTACCGGTGCCGCTCTTCCCATAGATGGCGGTTGGACGGCGCATTAGAACAATTCCACTATTGTGAGATTAACTAGAGCATGTTGCGTTCACATCGGTTCACGCAACCCGCTCTAGAGCTTTTTTTTGAGCATCTTCACGCGTTCAGATGATTCCATCTGAACGCGATCTGCTCTAGCCGATCAGGTTAACGCGGCACTTTGGCACGCTAGTACGCATCAGGTGAGCCATCATGAGCCGAACGCTTATGAGATAACATTCAGTTCAGATGAGCTCACCAGATTTAGACTAAAGGCCCAGGTGAAGACATGCCGTGGGTAGGAAGGGGTTCCATTTGGCGCTTGCATGCACCAGGAACCACACCTTCCCAAAGCCTCAGTAATTTTCGGGTACGTATAGTTCAGCCGGCAAAGTCCTGCGCTCGTAACTCGGATCAAAGACTCGCTCCGGTAGCACGATCGGCTGGTGCGCAACGGCCTCGTAGGGAATGAGTGACAGAAGATGGGATATGCAGTTCAGCCGCGCACGCTTCTTGTCGTTGCCTTCCACGATATGCCAAGGCGCTTCAGGGATATTGGTCCGCTCAAACATGTCTTCCTTCGCCTTCGTGTATTGCTCCCACCTTACGCGGGATTGAAGGTCCATGGGTGAAAGCTTCCATTGTTTGATGGGATCATGGATCCGCATCAGAAAGCGTAGTTGCTGTTCCTGATCGGTGATGGAAAACCAATACTTCACCACAATGACGCCGGAACGCACCAGCATGCGCTCAAACTCCGGCACATCGCGGAAGAATTCCTCAACCTGGTCAGGGCTGGCGAAGCCCATGACACGCTCAACGCCGGGACGGTTGTACCAGCTGCGATCGAACAGCACCATTTCTCCGCCGGCTGGCAGATGGGATACGTAGCGCTGAAAATACCATTGGGTCTTTTCACGATCGGAAGGTGCTGGCAGCGCTACAACGCGGCAGACGCGCGGGTTCATGCGCTGCATGATGCGCTTGATGACGCCGCCCT
>JBBAUC010000188.1:0-2540 GCA_040398485.1 Roseomonas sp.
GACCGCGCCGCCGCTTTTCTGAAAGCACTCGACCATGTCTGAAAGCTTTGATGGTGATTGGCTCGATCTGCGGGAGCCCTATGACGCCGCCGCACGCAATGCTGAATTGGCTGAGATGCTCGCGGCATCCCTGCCTGCGCGGCCGCGGCTGCTTGATCTTGGTGCGGGCACGGGCAGCTTGCTCCGCTGGCTTGGCCATTTCATTGGCCGCGCGCAAAGCTGGACTTTGGTGGATAGCGACGCGGAATTGGTCTCCCGCGCTTTTGATACTATATCGGAACGTGCCGAGACTGTGGATTGGCCAGTAACGCAACCCGGGCGGAGCGCGTTGCTATTGCATGCGCCGCATGGCGCCTGGCGCGTTGAAGCGATCCTGGCGGACCTTGCCGCCGCGCCGGCAAATTTGCCGTTGGAACGCGTGGATGCGGTGGTCAGCACGGCGTTGTGTGACTTGGTCTCACGCGGTTGGGTGGAAGCGATGGCCGCCGCCTGCGCCGCGCGGCGCCTGCCCTTCTATGCTGCGCTGAATGTGACAGGGCGCGAACGCTTCAGCCCGCCCCATCCCGGCGATGCGCTGGTGGCGCGCGGCTTTCGCCGTGATCAGGCCCGCGATAAGGGTTTTGGTGGCGTGTCACTTGGCCCACAGGCACCCGCCGTGATGGCTGAAGCCTTTGCCGCGCATGGCTACACCATTCATCGCGCGCCGAGTGATTGGGTGGTGGATCGCCGCGCCCGCGCCTTCACCCGTGCCATTGCTGAAGGTCACGCCATGGCTGCTCTTGGCTGGGAAAAGCGCGGCAGTGACGACATTCTGGATTGGCTTGAGGCGCGGCGCGACCAAGCCGATGCCGGGCAGCTTGCCGTGCGCATTGGCCATCAGGATTTCCTGGCGCTTCCTCCTGCAAGGTGATTTGACATGCCCCTTTTGCTTGGCTGCATTGCGGATGATTTCACCGGGGCCACGGACCTCGCGAATACTCTCGTCAAGGGCGGCATGACTGCCGTGCAGGTGATTGGTGTGCCGACCGGGCCCTTGCCGGAAGCCGATGCTGTGATCATTGCGCTGAAATCGCGCACCGCGCCGGTCGGTGAAGCGGTGACGCAATCGCTGGCCGCTTGTGAGGCGTTGCTCGCCGCCGGGGCGAAGCAGATTTTCTGGAAATATTGCTCGACTTTTGACAGCACGGATCAGGGCAATATCGGGCCTGTCGCGGATGCGTTGCTGAAGCGCTTGGGATCGGGCTTTGCTTTGGCCTGCCCAGCATTTCCGACCAATGGGCGGACGATCTATCTCGGCCATCTTTTTGTCGGCAATGCACTGCTGAATGAAAGCGGCATGGAAAACCACCCGCTGACGCCGATGTCGGATGCGAATCTGGTGCGTGTGCTGGGCCGGCAGACGGATGGCGCGGTGGGGCTGGTGCCTTTCACCAGCGTAGAACAAGGTGCCGCCGCCACGCGGCAAGCCATGATGCGCCTTGCTGAACAAGGCCGGCGCTACGCGATTGTGGATGCGGTGACGGATGAGCATTTGCTCGCCATTGGCGAAGCCGCGGCGCAACACGCGCTGATCACGGGCGGTTCAGGTGTGGCAATGGGCCTGCCTGAGAATTTCCGCCGCGCTGGCCTACTACCCGCGCGCGGCGATGCGGCAAGCCTGCCGCCCATGCAGGGCATGGCCGCTGTGGTGGCGGGGTCCTGTTCGCGCGCCACGCTGGGGCAGATCGGCCTCGCGCGGGATCATGTGCCGGTGCTGGAATTGGATGCGCTCGCGACGCCCGATGCGGCGGCGCTCACGGCTCAGGCGCTGGATTGGGTAGAGGGCAAATTGGCCGCGGATTGCCCGGTGGTGATTGCCGCCAGCGCGCCGCCGGAAAAGGTTGCAGCGCTGCAAGCGAAGCTTGGGCGCGATGCTGCTGGTGCTCTGATTGAAACCGCCATGGCCGCGATTGCCGAGGGGCTGGTCGCGCGCGGCGTCGGCAGGCTTGTGGTGGCGGGCGGAGAGACTTCCGGTGCGGTTGTGCAGCGCCTTGGTGTCACGGCACTCCGCATCGGTCCTGAGATTGATCCAGGCGTGCCCTGGACTTTCGCCGAACCGCGCGGGCTGCATCTTGCCCTCAAATCCGGCAATTTCGGCGCGCGTGATTTCTTCCTGAAGGCTTTCGACCATGGATGAGGCTGCGCTACGCGCGCAACTTGCCGCGCTTGGTGCCTCGCTTTTTGCGCGCGGCTATTCGGTCGGCACGGCGGGCAATATCAGCGTGCGCCTACCCGATGGCTATCTGATGACGCCGACCAATTCCTGCCTTGGCCGGCTTGATCCCGCGCGCATATCGAAGCTGGCGCCGGATTTTTCGCATGTCTCGGGCGATAAGCCATCCAAGGAAGTCTTCATGCATCGCGCGGTGCTGACCGCGCGGCCCGATGCGGGCGCGGTGGTGCATTTGCACTCTACCCACGCCACCGCCATTGCCTGCCTCGCCGAACCCGGAGAGGTCGCGCCCATCCCGCCGCTGACACCCTATTTTGTCATGCGTGTC
>JBBAUC010000188.1:2550-3184 GCA_040398485.1 Roseomonas sp.
CGGGCGGCTTTTGCCGGTGATCCGCTATTATCGCCCGGGCGATGGCGCGATGGAAAACGATATCCACGAAGCGGCGAAGGGCGCGAAAGCCGTGCTGCTCGCCAATCACGGCCCGGTTGTTTCCGACCGCACTTTGGAAGATGCCGTGCATGCAGCGGAGGAATTGGAAGAAGCCGCGCGGCTTGCGCTTCTGCTGCGCGGTGCCGGCGCGCGCAGCCTGACGCCGGCGCAGGTTGATGATTTACTGACGGTTTTCCGGTAAAGCCAGAGTCGGTCAGGCTGCCTTGGATTGCTGCTGTTGCAGCAAACCCGTCAGGAATTGCGCAATGGCGCCCATGCCGGAAAGCCCGGCGCGGGCTTCGGCGTCGCTGTTGTAATTCGTGTTGGTATTCACATCATAGGCGAAGGTGTTGCCGGCGCGATCGGTGATGAATTCAATCGCGCCCACCCCCACGCCATTGGCGCGCAAAAAGGCTTCCATGCGCGGCAGCAAGGGGTGGGTGAAGCCTTCAATGATGCGGAATTTCTCGCCCGGCGCCACGGCGGGGCACACCGCACCTGGTTCAAGGGCGCAGACATCCGCCGGGCAAAGCTCAAACCCTTCAGACGTATCCACCCGCACGGCATAAAGGAA
>JBBAUC010000188.1:3194-6091 GCA_040398485.1 Roseomonas sp.
AGGCGCTTCAATATAGCGCTGCACCAGCCAAACCCCATCGCGTGGTGCGGCGAAGGGGTCCGGGTCGGCGGCGATTTTCGCCACTGCTTCACGCAATGCCGCCTTGCTCAGAATCAACTGCACGCCCAAGCCCTTGCCGGCGCGGTTATGTTTCAGGATGACCGGAAAGCCGAGCCTTTCCGCCGCCGCTGCAAGATGCTGCGTGCCCACCACGGCAATGGTCGGCGGCGTTGGGATATCGAAACCCGCCAGCGCGGCATATTGCGCGACCTTGGAGAGTTCCAATTGCAAGGCGCGCCGGCCATTGACCACAAGCCTGCCATGGCGTTCCAGATGTTCAATCACCGCGCCAGCATATTCCGGCGCATATGTATGCCCGCGCGTGTGGGATGACGCACTCATACGATTGTAGAAAACGCCCTCGGGCGGCGGGGTTGTCAGGTCCAGCACGCCCTCATCCAGGAACCATTCCTCATAAGGCGTGCCAAGGCGGGCAAAAGCCGCGCGCAGCGGTTCCACCCAGGCATCATTTTCGTGAATAACAAAGACCTTCGACATGCGGCTTCTCCAAACTTTCACAAGAAAAAAGCCCATCCTGAGGCCGGCGCAAGAGCCTGAAAGGAGAAAGATTTTCTTTTCCTTCGGCGGTTATTTGGCGAAAATTCCTGCCCCATGCCGCCCGCCAGAGAGATACCCTGCCCCCAAGCCACAGGCGCAATTTCATGATCGGCGTTTAGGCTTTAGGAAGCCACCGAAGAAAACCATTTGGTAGCCGAGGTCCCCGATGCAGCTTAATCCCGCCTTTGCCGCGCCGGGGCGTTTCCTCAAGGGCAATATCCACACCCACTCCACGCTATCCGATGGCAAGCGCGCGCCAGAAGATGTGGTGGAGACCTATCGCCGTGGCGGTTATGATTTCATGGCGCTGACGGACCATTTCATGGCGCGCTACAACTTTCCCATTGCCGATACGCGCCGCTTTCGCGCGCCTGGCTTCACCACGCTGCTGGGTGCTGAGGTTCATGCGCCGGCGACCTCGCTCGGGGAGATTTGGCATATACTGGCGGTCGGCCTGCCGCTTGATTTTGCGCCAACCCCGCCCGAGGAAGATGGCGCGGCCCTGGCTGCGCGTTGCGCCGATGCCGGCGCCTTCGTCGCCATTGCCCATCCCGGCTGGTACGGGCTGACAGCAGCCGACGGGCATAGCATCGCGGCCGCGCACGCCGTGGAGATCTACAACCACACCAGCCAGGTGCGCACCGATCGCGGTGGCGGCGCCTTTCTGGCGGATCGGCTGCTAACGGATGGTCGGCGCGTTTCCCTGATTGCGGTGGATGACGCGCATTTCGCCTGTGAGGATTGGTTCGGCGGCTGGGTCATGGTGAAGGCCGCAGAAAATGAACCGGAAGCGCTACTAGCCGCGCTGAAGGCCGGGCATTTCTACGCGACGCAAGGCCCACGGATTGAAGGCGTGATCTGGGGTGACGATCAGGTTGAAATACATTGCAGCCCAGCTTCCAGCATCATGGTACTCGGGCGCGGATCATCCGCCGCGCAATCCGTGGCACCCTTGCAGACCCGGGCGGTGCTACCGCTTGCGAAGCTGCGCGATGGCGGCTTTGCGCGCATTGTGGTGGCGGATGCAGCGGGCAAGCGCGCCTGGTCCAACCCCCACTTTTTTTGAATGACAGTAATTTCGCCGAATTCCCGAACCGATTGAAGGCTTATGCTTGTTCGCGCAAAGCCGCGCAAAGCGTCATGATTTGTCACTTCATCCTTGGATTAAGGCTTGGGTAACACCAAGCCGCATGAGAATGCAGCAAGCAGCGGGAAACACCGCGCATCATCACGCCGCCCATTAACCTGAGGCGGAAAATATTTTTGGTGCATCAATAGCCTTGGTCACCTTTCAGCAAGGACCCTGCCTGCACAATGCGGCAGGTCCACGAAAGGAGCACGCTAGACGATGCGTATCAGAATTGCCCCCCTATTGCTCACCATCCTTGCGATGATCGGCGCGGTAAATGCCGGCGCGGCGGTCTATGCCTGGGTGTCCATGCGCCACAACGCGCAGAGCTTCACTGAAATCAAGACAAATGCGGTGGCGCCGCTCATTGATCTGAAGGCGTTGTCCGATGCTTATGCGGTATTCGTGGTGGACGCTTCGCACAAGATGCGCAATGGCAATTTCACCTGGGAAGAAGGCGCAACCAGCCTTGCCGACGCGGTGAAGAACATCAATCGCGCCTGGTCTGCGCTGACGCAAGCCCAATTGCCACCAAGCGTGCAGCAAGCCTTTGCCGAAGCGCGTGAACGCCGCGCACCGGCGGAACAGGTCACGCAGGATCTGGTGCGCATTGCGGCTGCCAAGAACAGCGCGCAGCTTGAAAAGCTGATCAAGGAACAGCTTTATCAGGCGATTGACCCCTTCACGGAATCGATCGGCGGCATGATGGACACCATCGTGGCCGAAACGAACGACAAGGTTGCCAATGAAGTGACTTCCGTCACCCAGGCAACGCTGATCATCGCGCTGCTGGGGCTTTTCTCACTCGCTGCGCTGATTGCCGCCGGCTGGGTTGTCGTGGCCCGTGTCACCCGTCCGCTTGGGACGCTTGCCAATGGCATGGAAAACATGTCGAAGGGCGATCTTTCCAAGGAATTCCAGGGCACAGATCGTCAGGATGAAGTGGGTGAGATGGCGCGTGCCGCCACCGTCTTCCGCGAAGGCCTGATTGAAGCGGAAACGCTGCGTGCGGCGGAAGCGACGCGTGGGGCGGAAATGGAAGCCGCGCGCCGCGCTGCCATCCAAAGCATCGCGGGCGATCTGGATCGCGCTGTTGGCCAATCGGTCGGCACGCTTTCCGAAAGCACCGCCATGCTGGTGCAGGAAGGCA
>JBBAUC010000188.1:6101-6582 GCA_040398485.1 Roseomonas sp.
CCACCCTTGCTCAGGCACGCTCCGCCGCGAATGAGGGAACGGAAGCCAATCACGGCATTCAATCCGTCTCCGCCGCGGCTGAGGAACTCACGGTCGCGATTTCCGAAGTCTCCAACCGCGTGACTGCCGTGGCGCAGACCGCGCGCGGTGCGGCGGAACAGGCGGATCGTGTCAGCAGCCTGGTGGATGGGCTGAATGCGGCATCCGTGCGCATCAATGATGTCACGGGGCTGATCGGCACCATCGCCGCGCAGACCAATCTGCTTGCACTCAATGCCACGATCGAATCGGCACGTGCCGGTGAGGCTGGCAAAGGCTTCGCGGTGGTGGCTTCTGAGGTGAAGAATCTGGCCGCGCAATCGGCCAAGGCGACGGAAAGCATCCAGACCGAAATCGGCGCGATGCAGAACATCATCGGCGATGTGGTGAATGTCATCGGCGATATCGTGTCGCGCATCAGCCAGTTGGATGGCGAAAACAC
>JBBAUC010000189.1:0-6565 GCA_040398485.1 Roseomonas sp.
ATGCACGCGCGTCCCGCGCGCCTGGTCAAGCGCATCAAGCGCCGCCTTCACCAGCATCGCCTTGTCCAAAGCATTCACGGCAAGATGAGCAAAGGCAGTATGCCCGGGTTCCTTCGTGTCAGGCCCGCGTCCCGCAACGGTCACACGGAAATATAATTGCCCGCTGCAAATCGCCTTGATTTCCTGCATGCCGACGCCGCTTTCTGCAGGATGCACATAAATCGCTGCATCGGCGACATAACCATGCTGCATTGCCGCCGCGACCCCGCGCGCATGGCGCTTGGATGGCGTGCTTGTCGCGATGATATCACCCTTGGGCTGCAAACCCGCCGCGCGAATAACCTTGATTGCCTCCGCCATAATCGCGATGCCGGCAAGATCATCCGCCACACCCCAGCCATGGATGCGCCCATCAGTGATATCGCCCGCGAAGGGATCATGCCGCCAGGTTTCGGTATTCTTGAGCGGTTCACCATCAGGGTGGCCGAAGAAAATTAAGCTCGGCCCACCGCCCGTCCCTGAAAGCCGCGCGATGATGCTGGCGCGTTCCTCACGGGCCATCGCTTCGCCTTCGGCGAATTCATGGCGCATCTTTACATCGGAGGGCACATAGGAAAGCGCTTCCACCTGGCAGCCGGTATCACGCAGATGATCGGCGAAACATTGCTGCACCGCCGCTTCGCCTTGGCGCTGCAAGGCGATCAGCTTGCGCAGAAAGGCAATGCTTTCCGCCCGGCGCGCTTCGGCCGCGGCGATGATTTGTTCAGAAAACCCGCTCATGAATTACGCTCCTGTTCCAAACCGCGCCGCTGCATGGAATGTATGCCTTACTCAGGCTGCACGCCCGAAATCCGCACCAGCTCTCGCCATTTTTCACGTTGTGAGCGCATCAAGATCTGGAATTCCTGCGGCGAGGACGGGAAGGGAATAGTGCCATTCGCGGCCAGGCGCTGCACCAGTACCGGGTCCTTCAGGCCCTCATTGAACGCGGTATTCATGCGCTGCACAATGTCAGCAGGAATACCCGCCGGTCCCATTACTGCGGCAAAGGATGGCAGATCATAATCCGCCACACCCTGTTCCTGCACCGTCGGCATTTCAGGCGCCAAGGGCCAGCGGGTTGGATTGGTGATGCCAAGCGCGCGCACTTGTCCTGCCCGCACCGCGCCGATCACGCCCGAGAAACTGTCAAAAACCACCTGGATATTGCCTGCAATCAGATCAGCCAACGCCGGCGCCGCACCGCGATAAGGCACATGCGTCAATTCCGTGCCCGTACGCAGCATGAACAGGACACCAAGCATATGATTGGCGCCCCCTGCTCCGGCGGAACCGTAATTCAGCCTGCCCGGATTGGCCTTCGCATAGGCGATCAATTCTTGGATACTGTGTATCGGTAGGGCGGGATGGACACATACAATCGCGGTGCCGATAGAGAAAGTCGCGATATGGCTGAAATCATCAACGCCTTCATAGCCAGGCGTGCGAAACAACAAGGGCGCGCCAAGATGGGAAGATGGGCTCGCCATCATGATCGTATAGCCATCCGGTGCGGATTGCGCGACATGGGCAGTACCAACGGTGCCACCCGCGCCGCTGCGATTATCCACGACAACGGGGCTGCCCAGCGCTTTTTGCAAAACTTCGGCCTGCAGGCGCCCTGAAATATCACTCGCTCCGCCAGGCGGATAAGGCACAACCAGCCGTATCGGCCGATTGGGCCAATTGGATGATTGCGCCGAAGCGCTACGCAGCCTCAGCAATCCAGGCAGCGCCAATGCGCTGGCAGCGAATAAACGACGTCCCAAACGCATGGCCCGATCTCTCCTCATCTCAAATTGAAGCTCTCAACGCCGATCCGCCGCTTCCGTCCCGTAACCGCGACCATAACGCTTTTCGAGGCGCCGTTGCACAAAATCCCAGGCGGTTGTCATAGCCAGATAATAAAGCGCCGCCACCATGAACAATTCCAGCACCAGAAAGCGTTCCTGGATGAGTATCTGCGTCCGGCGCAACAGTTCCTCCATGCTGATCACACTGGCAACGGAGGTCGTCTTGAGCAGCCCATTCACCGAATTGCCAAGCGGCGGGATGATGATGCGCAGCGCCTGCGGCCAGATCACCAGGCGAAACACCTGAATGCGCCTTAGCCCAAGCGCCAGCGCCGCTTCGCGCTGGCCGCGCGCCACTGCAAGAATGCCGGCGCGTACCGTTTCACTCAAATAGGCAGCTTCATTCAAGGCAAGGCCAAGCAACGCTGCCTGCACCACGGAAAAACGCAAGCCGAACAGCGGGAGGCCAGTATAGATGATGAGCAATTGCACCAGCAGTGGTGTGCCGCGAAACACCCAGCAGTAAAACGCTGCAATGCCTGACAATACTGGGTTGCCGGAAAGCCGCATCAGGGCCAGCCCGATGCCAAGTACCAGCCCAGCCGAGAGCGAAGCCACCGTCAGCCACAGCGTGGTAACGGCGCCTTCCAGCAGAAACGGGTTCAAAAGATAGTCAAAGAACCCAGACCAGGACCAGATTTGCACGCGTAAAAATCAGGCGCTTATTGCGGCCCAACCACGTCAAGCTTGTCCGTATACATCGAAGCACCATAACGATCGAATAGCGCCTTCAGGCTGCCATCGGCCTTCATGGCTTCCAGCGCGCCCACCACCGCATCGGCCAGCACGCGTGATCGCGTGGCGAAGGAAACTGGTGTCGGGAACAGCCCATTCAGCACGCGCGGAAAATCGCCACGCTGATCATATTCCGCCGCCACACCATCAATGCTGGTCACGGCCTGCACCTGGCCGGCACGCAGCGCCTGATAGGCAACAGCGAAATTGTCAAAGGTACGGATATTCATCGGCTGCAAGCCCTTCGCCTGCAAGGATTGGCTGAGTTCCCGCGTGCGACGTTCTTCAAAACCACCAAGTTCAACCCCCACGGTCTTGCCCGCCAGATCATCCGTGGTGCGGATGTTTTGCGGATTGCCGCGCGGCGCGCTGAAGGAAATCGCCTGGTTTTCGTAGCGCACCATCTGCATCATGCGCGCGCGTTCTTCCGTGTAGAAAATACCGGTATTGATCAAATCCCAGCGCCGCGCAGCCAGCCCAGGGATCATGGCACTGAATTCAATGCGAATATATTCGGGTGTCAGGCACAGCCGTCGCGCGATTTCATTGCCGAGTTCAACGCGCATACCGCGCAACTGCCCCTGCGCATCCACGAATTGCAGCGGCGGCAGGGTTGGGTTGGTGGACATCACCAGCGTGCGCGACTTCACCAATTCGCTATCCGGCACGGCAGGCGTGCAGGCCGGCGCCTGAGCCATCGCCGGGGTTGCCACCAGCACCGCCATGGCGGCGAGGATTCCATATCGAAGCATCAATCTTCTCCCTGTTGAGACGCTCATTCCGCGGCGCGCGCTTCGGCGCCGATCAGCCCAATGCCCTGCAATACCTGCGCCAAGGCCGGCACATCCTGCGCGGGCAAAGGCAGGCGCGGCGGGCGTGGCGGGCCCATATCCATGCCCATCAGCTTGAAGCCCGCCTTGGTGCCGGAAACATAACGCGGCCCACCGACCCAGGGCAGCAAGGGCGCCAATTGCTTGTACAAGCCAAGCGCCTTGGGCTGATTGGCTTCAAACGCCGCCGCATCGAACATTTCCGAAGAAAGGCGCGGCGCCAAATTGCTGCACACTGCCACCCATCCAATGGCGCCAAGCCAGGCACTTTCATAGCCCAGCACGCCCGCGAAAACCTCCATCCGGTCACCGCAAAGGGCGATGATGTCGCGCACACGCGTCACTTCCAGCGTGCTTTCCTTGACGTAGCGGCAATTCGGAATGGTCGAAATCCGCGCGAGTGTCGCCGGCAGCATATCCACATTGGATGTTGCGGGATTGTTATAGACCATGATCGGAATGCCAATCGCATCCGCGACTGTCTTGTAATGGTGAAACAGCTCATCTTCCGTCGGCACGGAATAGAAGGGCGGGATGATCATGACACCATCTGCGCCTTGCAACTCCGCTTCCCGTGAAAGCGCCACCACTTCGCGCGTATCTTCCGCCCCCGTGCCGATCAGCACCGGCACGCGGCCGCGCGCGGCGCGGATCACGGTCTCGACAATGCCCTGGCGCTCTTCGCGCGACACTGAGAGAAACTCGCCGGTGGACCCCAGCGGGATAAGGCCCTTCACCCCTTCGGTGATCTGGTATTCCACCAGGCGATCAAGCGCCTTGTAATCCACTGCTGCGCCATCGGCGGTAAAGGGCGTGATCAGCACCGTATAAGTGCCGCGAAAAGGCTCACGGGCCATGAATTGGACTCCCGGGGGTGGACGCGGACGCACCGCGTGCGATGATGGGAGCCTGTTTTGGCGCAAACGGCAAGAGCATGCGGCTGCATCACCCACATATCACCCCGGCGACGGCGCCTATCCGGATCAGCTTCAATGGCGCTTCGGTGGAAGCCCTGCCGGGCGAGAGCATTGCCGCAGCGCTTTCGGCTGCCGGCATTCTGGCGCTGCGCGAAACGCCCAAGGGCACGAAGCGCGGGCTTTGGTGCGGCATGGGCGCCTGTTTTGATTGCGTGGTCACGGTAGATGGCAAGGCCGGCCAGCGCGCCTGCATGGTGAAGGTTGCCGATGGCATGGCTGTGGAAAGCGCTTTCCCGGCCGAACCGGCCCCGCTTGGCAGTGCGCCCACCGAAATTGTTGAACAGGTCTGCGATATCCTGGTGGTTGGCGCCGGCCCCGCCGGGCTTTCCTCCGCCATCGCCGCGGCCGAAGCCGGCGCCCAAGTGGTGGTGCTGGATGAACGTGAAGCCCCTGGCGGGCAATATCTGAAGCCGCTTGCTACCAGCCACAGCCATGCCGCGCCGGATGCGCAGTTCCGCCAAGGCAGCGCGCTTTTTGCCCGCGCGCGGGAAGCAGGGATTCGCTTCCATTACGGTGCCACGGTTTGGGGTGGCTTCGCGCCCGATGAAATCGCCACACTTGTTGAAGGTGCCGCCATTACTTTCCGTCCGCGTCGGCTGATCCTGGCCCCCGGGGCGCATGAACGCCCGGTGCCGGTGCCGGGCTGGACTCTGCCGGGTGTGATGACGACAGGCGCGTTGCAAACACTCGCGCGCGCACAGCGCGTGAGCCCGGCTGAAAGCGCGGTGATTGCGGGCAGCGGGCCGCTCAATCTGCAACTTGCGTGTGAATTGCTGGCCGGCGGCGTGCGTGTTGCCGCGGTGGTGGAAGCGGCCCCCGCGCCCGGGCTTGGCGCTTGGCGCGATGTGCTGCGCCTGATGCGCGCCGCGCCTGATCTCGCCTGGGATGGGCTGCGCTATCTGGCGATACTGAAGCGCGCCGGCGTGCCGCTTTACTGGGGCAGCGAGATCATCGCGTGTGAAGGTAGCACGCGTTTTGAGGTGCTTCGCATCCGTACACCGCAAGGCGAAAAGCGGATCGCTGCCGGCGTTGCCGCGCTCAATCTTGGCTTTCAATCGGAAACCGGGCTGGCGCGCGCCTTGGGATGCACGCAGCGCTTCGCGGCCGATGGTCCAGGCGCCGGCTTGGGGCGGTTAGAAACCGTCACGGATACAGTCGGGCGCAGCAATATCGCCGAGGTTTTTGCTATTGGCGATGGCGCGGCGATTGGCGGCGCGCAGGTTGCCTTGGCGCGCGGGCGCTTGGCCGGCTTGGCGGCAGCGCGTGATCTTGGCTTTGGCGCGGGCGATGATGCGACAACGCGCGATGCGCTGGCGCAAGCCGAGGCATTTCAGCGCGCTTTATGGCGCATTTACGCCGCGCCAGCTTTCGACCCGGCACGTATCGCGGATGAAACTATCCTCTGCCGGTGTGAGGAAGTGTGCGCCGGAGAAATCCGAGCAGTCATCAGCGGTGGCGCGGCCTCGCTGCCAGCCATCAAGAAGGAAACGCGCGCCGGCATGGGGCGCTGCCAGGGGCGCATGTGTGGCGCGACTTTGGCGCGCATGGTGGGCGTTGCTGCGCAGGAAGCGGATTTCGCGGCGCCGCGTGCACCGATCAAACCAATCCCGGCCGCCTTGTTGCGGCTTGAAGTGCCGGAATGGGGCGAAACGCCGGTGATTGCGTCGCCCGCGCCCATCAGTTGGAAACCCGGCGCCGCCACCGCGCCGCAAATCGCGCGGCAATGCGATGTGCTGGTGATTGGCGGCGGTGTTGTCGGCCTTTCCACCGCGCTTTATCTGGCACGCGAAGGCGTGGATGTGCTGGTGGCGGAACGTGGCGAGCCCGGCCTTGCCGCCAGCACCGCCAATGCCGGCAGCCTGCATGTGCAGTTGCTGCCCTATGATTTCGGCGACAAGGCGGAAGCGCTCGGCACCGCGGGGCCGGCCGCCGCGACGCTGCCGCTCGGGCCGCGCTCCATCGACCTGTGGAAGGACATCGCGCGCGAGGCGGGGGAGAGTTGCGGCATCCGCACCGAAGGCGGGCTGATGCTCGCCGAGACCGAGGCCGAGTTCGAGTGGCTGCGCGGCAAGACCGCGGTCGAGCGCGGCGCGGGCATCGAGACGCATGTCCTCGGCGCGAATGAATTGCG
>JBBAUC010000190.1:0-4564 GCA_040398485.1 Roseomonas sp.
CGTAAATGACCAACCGGCTCAGGTCACAGCTGGATGAAAGTTCAGGGGCAGGTCAGGCGCGGTAGGCTTCGCAAGAAGCCATTCGACCAAGGCCAAGTTGGCCCGTGGACCTTTGCAATTGCTTCGGCGATGCCGTTGCGAACGGCAACCTCACAAACTTGTAGGGGCACGATGAAGGCCGCCGAAAGGTCCAAATTCCATTCATATAGCGCTAGCGCTCGCGCACTATCATTGCCTGTGGCTTGTAGATATGTTGCAAAGCGTGGGCCAGATATGACCTCTGGCAGTTCGTGCAATTCGGCGGCAGAAAATGCCACAGGCGTCCCATTGATTTTGCTGGCTGGCCTCGGCCTTCCAGATATTGACTTTTGACCCAGTTTAGTCTATCGAAGTCTCATGGCTTTGAGAAAGCGGGTGCGAGCCCCCCCTCATCGTCAACGGCTTACCAAGCAAAACCCGCTAGTCAGGCGGGTTTTGTTCTTTTTGATGATTGTAACATCAAATTCAAGGTTCATTTTTTACCTTCCGCGGCATCATTCCTGGCCAGCGCACTACATGATCTTCCAGCGCCCCGGCCTGGCGTTCATCAATCGCGCGCCCGCGCACGGAAACCCCCGCGCGATGCACGCTCTCCGGATCGCCCGAGACCAGCGGGTGCCACCAGGCCAAATCCCGCCCCTCGGCCACCATACGATAGGCGCAGCTTGGCGGCAGCCAATCAATGGCCGCGAGCTTCTTGGGCGTGAGTTTCACGCAATCCGGCACGCGCTTCTTGCGCCCGGCGTAATCGGAGCATTGGCAACTATGCAAATCCAACAACCGGCACGCCACTTCCGTATAGGCCAGCGCATCGGTATCCTCATCGCGCAGCTTATGCAGGCAGCAGCGCCCACAGCCATCGCATAGGCTTTCCCATTCTGCCCGAGACATCTCGGCCAGCGTCTTGCTTTTCCAGAAGGGCGTTTTGTCAGTCACGCCGTGTTGCAGGTGAGAAGAAGCCCCTCAACGCCGATTGGCCGGCGGCGGCGCCAGATTTTCCGTCTGCACGCGGCCCGGCGCTGCACTGCCCGAGGTGGTCCCGCCAGATGGCGCCGGCGCGGCAGAGTTACCACCGCCACCACTGGCGGGCGCGCCCAGGCGCATCAGCGCGCCACGCAGCGGATCGCTGCCGGGGTTATGCACCTCCATCGCCACCACCACCTGTCGCGCCGACACTTCGCGCCCGAAGTAAGCGCGCATCCTGCCGCTATCGACGGAAAGCAACGCACCATCCAGCGTGACGCCGGCGAAAAGCCCGCGGGTTCTGCCAAGGGTGACAATATCCGCGCCCACCGCCGCCGTGGTCGCGCCTTGGATGCTGCGGCCAAGCGTCGCGAAAGCAACCCCCGCTTCAGCGCCGAATTTGAACTGGCTATCTAGAACGGCATTCAGCCCCTTCTGGGTCATGATCAGTGAGACCACCTGGGCATCCTGCAAGCCGGCCTGAAACCCGAAACTGCCGCCCACCAGGCTGTAAAAGGCGGGGGAGGACCAGGACCCGCCGCCATCACGTGCGGAAAGGACGCAATCGCCAAACTCACCACCCACAATGAAGCCGGCGCGGAAAACCCGCGGGCAGATCAAGACTGCCTTGGCATTGCGGAGCATCGCCCGCGCATCACCGGTATTATCCGCCGACCCCATCATTTCCTGGAGCGTGAGTGTGGCGCGGTCCACCAATGCCTGTTCTTCGGCCTGGGCGCGGACGCTGCCGGAAAAGCCAAACACGGCAAGGAGTAAGGCGCTGAAAAGCATGAAAGGGCGCATGAGAAACATTTTCCAACCCGTTGTTTCGTCAGATTCTATACCAAGGATGCGCGTCAGGGGAAGGGTTTCTTAAGGGCTACGGGTCAAACCTCTGCCGGTGGCGGGGTCCAGGGTTCCTCATTGACCGAGGCCACGCGCCAATCGAGCCCGTGTTTTTCAATCCGCGTCAGCGACAAATTCTTGATGCTGAAGACCAGGGCCTGATCGGGCGAAAGCCCCATGGCCTGGGACAAAGCAGCGCGGATGGACCCGCCATGGGCCACAATGACAATATCCTGGCCTTCCAAAAGCGTCGCCAGGCGTTCCAGCACGGCGGCCACG
This sequence comes from Roseomonas sp., assembly GCA_040398485.1. GTDB lineage: Bacteria > Pseudomonadota > Alphaproteobacteria > Acetobacterales > Acetobacteraceae > Neoroseomonas. The sequence continues at coordinate 2,128 of JBBAUC010000190.1, forward strand.
CGGGCTTGCACCTCGCGAAAACTCTCCCCGCCTGGCGGGTGTTCTTCCCCGGCATGGGGCCAAAAGGGATGCGCGGGTCGGGTCAGCAGCGCGGGCAGGGCCTCATGTTGAATGCATTGCCAATCACCCAAATGCTGTTCGGCGAAATCGGGCTCTGCTTCCAAATCTGCTTCTGGATAGCCCGCCGCAAAAACCGCCGCCGCGGTGGCGCGCGTGCGGGACAGGTTGGTAACAAACCAGCGCGCCGGATGCGGAAGCCGATGCGCGAGCCAGCGATAGGAAGCCGCTTCTTCCTGCAGTGCGAGGTCACAGAGCGCGACATCCATGCTGCCATAAAGCACCGCGCGGGCTGAGGGTTCCACCAGCGCATGCCGCACCAGGAAAAATCGCGTGGGAGTCACGCTGGCGCATCCACGGCATGGGAAATCAAATCCTCCAGCGTGCAAATCTGAAGCGCCGCTTCATGCGTTGCTTCCAGCAATACGGGCGGTGCAAAGCCCGCGCGGCGCGCTTCTTCCCAGCGCGCGGCACAAAGGCACCAGCGATCACCGGCAGAAAGCCCGGCAAAGCCATATTCCGGGCGCGGTGTGGAAAGATCATTGCCCGCCGCCTTGCTGAATTGCAGAAATTCAGCGCTGACTTCGGCACAAACCACATGCAACCCGATATCCTCAGGCCCGGTATTGCAGCAGCCGTCTCGAAAAAATCCCGTCAGCGGTGCCACGGAACAGGGCAGCAAAGGCCCGCCCAGCACATTGCGCTTGCCGGCCTGATTTGAGGCCGGCTTCAACCAATCGAAGCTACCACTCATGCCGCGGTGCGAATGGCGGCCGCTTTCACATCCTCACCCACTGCATCGGCATAGGCGGCGAAATTCGCCTCAAACCGCGCGACCAGGTCACGCGCCGTGCGATCATAGGCGGCCTTGTCGGCCCAGGTATCGCGCGGGTTGAGCATTTCACTCGGCACGCCATTCAGCGCCTTTGGCACCATCAGGCCGAAGAAGGGATCGCGCACGAATTCAACGCGGGCCAGGCTGCCATCAAGCGCCGCACGCAACAGGGCGCGCGTGACACCGATGGGCATGCGGTTGCCGGTGCCATAGCCGCCGCCGGTCCAGCCGGTATTCACCAGCCAGCAATCCGCGTCATGGCGCGCCATCAAATCCGCCAGCATCCGGCCATAGACTTCCGGGCGACGCGGCAGGAAGGGCGCGCCGAAGCAGGTGGAGAATGTTGCCTGAGGCTCCTTGCCCAGGCCCTTTTCCGTGCCCGCAACCCGCGCGGTATAGCCCGACAGGAAGTGATACATGGCCTGCGCCGGGGAAAGCTTGGCGATTGGCGGCAGCACACCGAAGGCATCCGCGGTCAGCATCACCACATTGCGCGGCAGGCCGGCGGCACCGCTTTCCACGATGTTCGGAATATAGGGCAGCGGATAGCAGGAACGCGTATTTTCCGTGAGCTTACCATCATTCAGGTCAAGCCGGCCGGCTTCATCGGCGATCACATTTTCTAAAACGGTGCCGAAGCGATGCGACGCATCCCAGATTTGCGGCTCGGCCTCACGGCTGAGTTTGATCACCTTGGCATAGCAGCCGCCTTCGAAATTGAAGACGCCGCCATCGGACCAGCCATGTTCATCATCGCCGATCAAATTGCGTTCCGGGTCAGATGAAAGCGTGGTCTTGCCCGTACCGGACAGGCCAAAGAACAGCGCGACATCGCCTTTATCGCCAATATTGGCGCTGCAATGCATGGGCAGCACACCCTTGGCCGGCAACAGCCAATTCATGACGGTGAAAATGCTTTTCTTGATTTCCCCGGCATAGGATGTACCCGCGATCACAATGGTTTTTGCGGCGAAGGAAAGCGCAATCACGGTTTCAGAACGGCAGCCATCGCGCGCCGGGTCCGCCTGGAATTCCGGCGCATGCAGAATGGTGAAATCGGGCTGGAAGCCCGCCAATTCTTCTGCCGCTGGGCGGATGAACATATTGCGCGCGAATAGCGCATGCCAGGCATTGGTGGTGACAAGCCGCACACGCACGCGATGCGCGGGATCGGCGCCGGCATAAAGGTCTTGCGTGAAAAGCTCGGGCTTCGCGCCAAGCCAGCCGCGTACGCGGGCAGCAAGGTCAGAAAAGCGTTCCGGCGCCATGGGCTGATTGACCTTGCCCCACCAGATATCGGCGCGCACATCGGGGTCTTCCACCACGAATTTATCCTGCACGGAACGGCCGGTATGGGTGCCGGTCACGGCAATAAAGGCGCCATCGGCGGAAAGGCGGCCTTCATTGCGGCGTAGAGCCTGCGCAATCAGCGCCGGCGGGGTGAGATTCGCGTGAATGGTTTCAGCCCCGGTCACGCCAGTGCCAGCCAAAGCTTGTGCAGCAACATTCATTTAAAGGACACCCCTCCAACCAACCTTCGATAGC
>JBBAUC010000190.1:4574-6479 GCA_040398485.1 Roseomonas sp.
TCAGATAACGCCGCTCCGGCGGCTTACGTGCGCTCTATCAGGGCTGGTCGCGGCAGAATTGCGGCAGGTTCAGGCTTACGCAGGGCCTTGCCCAGCCAGGGCCGCCCGCCCCTCCCGCGCTGCGCGAATCAGCGCCATACGCACGGCATCCGCATCGCCCAACGGGGCGGGGAAGGCAAGACGGCGGGATGCCTCGCCGTCCGAAATATCGCAGCCATCAGGGTCCACCGTCACCAGGCGCCAGGGGCCTGGGGCGCCGCCCAATAGCCCGGTCACGATGGCAGCGACCGCATCGGGGTGGTCTTCATTCACATGGGCGATGATCTCGGCCTCGGCGGCCGCCACGGCCGCAACGGCGGCTTCATCGGGCGCCAGCGCGCTGGCCTTGAGCCTTACCGCCCGGGCAAAGCCCCCCACCAGCAAGGCGCCGCCGATCGTCACGCGCCAGAGCGCGAAATCGCTGAAATCCGCGTAAAGCGCCGCATAGGGATGCACCGCAAGCCAGCGTGCCTTGAGCGCCGCCACCTGATCCGCCGGCACAAGCTCCGCGATGCCGGTCACGGTCACGCGCGGGGCGGTTTGCGGGTTGGGGCCGGTCGGTGCGCCGGTGATCAGCAGGGCGCAGCGCGGATCGGCCTGCAAATGGCGTGTGTGTTCGGACAGCGAGGATAGCAGCATGAGCGGCGAAAGATCCGGCGCGCTGGCTGGCGTGACCAGGCTGGCGAAGGGCTGGCCGGCCTGGCCGGTCGCGAGGCTCGCCGCCCGCCCCGCGCGGATCAGCCGCCGCGCTTCCAATATGGCATCATACTGTTCCATCGCCCTTCTCCGGCCTGCCTACTGCCACAATTGGCTCGCATTATATTCACTGTCGCGGCAAAAGAATGGCTCCGCCGCGTCAGAGGTACACAGCAATGCCGCAAACCATCGCCCTTGTGGATGATGACCGCAATATCCTCACTTCCGTGTCCATGACCTTGGAACAGGAAGGCTATCAGGTGCGCACCTATACGGATGGGGAAAGCGCGCTGCAGGGCTTGCTCGCCAAGCCGGCCGATCTGGCGGTGCTGGACATCAAAATGCCGCGCATGGATGGCATGGAATTGCTCCAGCGGCTCCGCCAACGCAGCAATATGCCGGTGGTCTTCCTTACCTCCAAGGATGAGGAAGTAGATGAACTGATGGGGCTGCGTCTTGGCGCCGATGACTACATCACCAAGCCATTTTCGCAGCGCTTGTTGCTGGAACGCATCCGCGCCTTGCTTCGCCGGAATGAAGGTGCGCGGGCGGAAGGTTCAGGCGCCCCGCCCGGTGGCGTACTGGGGCGCGGCGATCTGATGCTGGATGAGACGAAGCATACCTGCCTGTGGAAGGGCAAACAGGTGCAATTGACCGTCACGGAATTCCTGCTGGTTAAGGCGCTCGCGCTGCGCCCTGGCATGGTGAAGAACCGCGACCAGCTTATTGATGCCGCTTATGGCGAGAATATCTATGTGGATGACCGCACGATTGACAGCCATGTGAAGCGCATCCGCCGCAAATTCCGCCATACGGATGGGGACTTCGACCAGATCGAAACCCTTTACGGCATCGGCTATCGTTATAAGGAGAATTGAGGGGGGCGGTGGCATTTGGAGGCCAAGCGGAATCCTTGGTAACTCGGAAAATGCGACCAAGCTGACGGCTATTTTCAAGCCAAGCTGGCAAATTCAAGGATGCCCGTTCACCCCAACGTAATCCCGGCTTCGCGAACAACGCGCGCCCATTTCTCACGCTCGCGCGCAATCAGGGCGCTGAAATCTCCACTACCCGTGAAGCTCGCGATCAGCCCTTGTGTCTCCAGCCGCGCGGGAAGGTTTGTCTCACGCATCACCCAGCCGGCGGCGGCCTCAAGGCGTGCCAAGGCCG
>JBBAUC010000191.1:0-6453 GCA_040398485.1 Roseomonas sp.
GCCACTTCGCGCAGGCGCTGGCTGTTGGATGAATTGGGCGCGCCCACCACCACCACCAGATCGGAACGCGCGGCAATCGCCTTCACTGCCGCCTGACGATTGGTGGTGGCGTAGCAGATATCTTCCTTGGCGGGGCCACGGATATCGGGGAAGCGCTGTTGCAGGATGCCGATGATTTCCGCCGTGTCATCTACAGAAAGCGTGGTCTGCGTGGTGAAGGCAAGTGTCGCGCCTTCGGGCGGTATCACGCTGCGCGCATCATCCGCATCTTGCACCAAAGTCACCGCACCTTCGGGCAATTGGCCCATGGTGCCGATCACTTCCGGGTGGCCGGCATGGCCAATCAGGAAAAGATGGCGGCCATGTTCATGATGGTGTTCGGCTTCACGATGCACCTTGCTCACCAGCGGGCAGGTGGCGTCGAGTGCGAACATCATGCGCTGCGCGGCTTCGGCCGGGACGGATTTCGGCACGCCATGGGCGGAAAACACCACGGGCTGGCCGTCATTCGGGATTTCGCTGAGCTCCTCCACAAAGACCGCGCCCTGTTTTTCCAGGCTTTCGACCACGAAGCGGTTATGGACGATTTCATGGCGCACATAGACCGGGGCGCCGTGGCGTTTCAGCGCTTCCTCCACAATCTTGATGGCGCGGTCCACGCCGGCGCAAAAGCCTCGCGGGCCAGCGAGCAGAAGGTTCAGGGGCGGCTTGGCAGAGGCCATGGGCGCAGGGTCCATCCAGGGGGCCGGCCACGGGTTGCGGCGCGACGCGAAGAATGGTCAGAGTAGCCCGCAGCCCGTTCGGGTCAAAGGGGGTTTCGGCATGTGGCGCTTCGGGGTTCTGGTTCTGGCGGGGCTGGTCGCGGCTTGTGGCTCGTCCACCAAGGAAACCGTGCTGGCACCCTGCCCAAGGGTGACGATTCTGGCTGATGGGGCGGATGTCACTCGCTTCCGGCCTGGCGCGCCGCCGGATTTGGCCGCGATGCTGGTGGATGGCCGCATCGCGGGGGTGAATACATCCTGTGATTTTGTGCGGGGCGGCGGGATCGAGGTGAAGGTCTCGGTCCTGATGGATGTGGAACGCGGCCCCGCCGCGCGCGGCAATCGGGCGGAATTCCCCTGGTTCCTGGCGGTGACCAGTGGCGATGACAGCCAATTGGTGCAACGCAAGGACGCGCTGCTTTTAGCGAATTTTGAGGGCAATCAGACCCGCGCCCGGGTAGCCACGGCACCGGAGACCATCATCTTCCCAGCCGGCCGCAGCCCGGCGGAATTCCGCGTACGGGTTTCCTTCGCCCTGAATGCCGAGGAGTTGGACCGCAACCGCCGCCGCGGGCCGCGCTAAATTTTGCCCCGAAGCGGCCGGGGCATCTTGTCTCACCCCGCGCTGTTACATACATCCAGCCCGTGAATACCGCGCCCCTTCGGGTGCGGCTTCCTGCAACCCCATCCGCGGTGGCGCTTGGCCATCGTTTTAGCATTAGGGGATCGCCGTGGTGCCATGCTGGGCCGCCGCGATCCGCCGTAGAGGAGAACTCGGATGAGTAAGGTTATCGGTATCGACCTTGGCACCACCAATTCCTGCGTCGCCATTCTTGAAGGCAAGGATGTGCGCGTGATTGAAAACGCCGAAGGTGCGCGCACCACGCCTTCCATGATCGCGTTTGCGAAGAATGGCGAAAGGCTGGTCGGGCAATCGGCGAAGCGCCAGGCCGTCACCAACCCCATGGGCACGCTTTATGCAGTGAAGCGCCTGATTGGCCGCCGCTTTGATGACCCGATGGTGCAAAAAGATATCGGGCTTGCCCCCTTCACGATCACCAAGGCGCCGAATGGCGATGCCTGGGTTGAGGTGGACGGCAAGACCTACGCGCCGCAGCAGATCAGCGCCATGGTGCTGACCAAAATGAAGGAAACCGCCGAAGCCCATTTGGGTGAGAAGGTTTCCCAGGCCGTGATTACCGTTCCGGCCTATTTCAATGACGCCCAGCGCCAAGCCACCAAGGAAGCCGGCACCGTTGCCGGGCTTGAAGTGCTGCGCATCATCAATGAACCGACGGCCGCCGCGCTGGCCTACGGTATGGAACAGAAGAAGGGCGGCACCATCGCGGTTTATGACCTTGGTGGCGGCACTTTCGACGTTTCCGTGCTGGAAATCGGCGATGGCGTGTTTGAAGTGAAGTCCACCAATGGTGACACCTTCCTGGGTGGTGAGGATTTCGACCAGCGCATCATTGATTATCTGGCCGATGAATTCCGCAAGGAACAGGGCATTGACCTGCGCGGCGATAAGCTTGCGCTGCAGCGCCTGAAGGAAGCCGCGGAAAAGGCGAAGATCGAGCTTTCGTCTTCCAAGGAAACCGAGGTCAACCTGCCCTTCATCACGGCGGATGCCTCTGGCCCCAAGCATTTGGTGATGAAGGTCACCCGTTCAAAGCTTGAAGCCTTGGTGGATGATCTGATCAGCCGCACCATGGAACCTTGCCGCCAGGCGCTGAAGGATGCCGGCCTTGCCGCCAATGAGGTGGATGAGGTGATCCTTGTCGGCGGCATGACCCGCATGCCGAAAGTGGTGGAAGCGGTTCGCCAATTCTTCGGCAAGGAACCCGCGCGTAACGTCAACCCCGATGAAGTCGTCGCCATTGGCGCGGCCATTCAGGGCGGCGTGCTGAAGGGCGATGTCAAGGATGTGCTGCTGCTGGATGTGACGCCACTCAGCCTGGGCATTGAAACCCTCGGCGGGGTCTTCACGCGGTTGATTGATCGCAATACGACGATCCCCACGAAGAAAAGCCAGACCTTCTCCACCGCGGATGACAATCAAACCGCGGTCACCATCAAGGTCTATCAGGGCGAACGTGAAATGGCTGCCGATAATAAGCAGCTTGGCACTTTCGACCTGACGGGCATTCCCCCCGCGCCGCGTGGCGTGCCTCAGGTGGAAGTGACCTTTGACATTGACGCGAACGGTATTGTCAGCGTCAGCGCGAAGGACAAGGCGACCGGCAAGGAACAGCAGATTCGCATTCAGGCGAAGTCGGGCCTTTCGGATGCCGATATCGAACGCATGGTGAAGGATGCCGAAGCCAATTCGGAAGCGGATCGCAAGCGGCGTGAGGCTGTGGAAGCGCGCAACCAGCTTGATGCGCTGGTGCATTCCACCGACAAGACCCTGAAGGAAAGCGGGGACAAGGTACCGCCGGCTGAAAAGGTGGAAGTGGAATCGGCGCTCGCCGCTGCCCGCACCGCCATGGAAGGCCAGGATGCCGATGCGATCCGCGAGGCTTCTGAGAAACTGTCCCAGGCCGCGATGAAAATGGGTGAGGCGCTGTACAAGGCCGAACAGGCCGCGCCGAAGCCGGAAGAAGGCGCGGCAGGTGCCGCTGGCGCCTCCAAGGACAAGGTAGTGGATGCCGAGTTCGAGGAAGTGGACCCGAACAAGAAGAAGCCTTCCTGATCCCTTCGGGGTGGTAGCTCCTTTGACCAAGATGTTCCCCTGGTGCCTGTTGGCGCCAGGGGGCATCTTGTGTCCGAAACGGTAGCCCGATCATGGCAAAACGCGATTATTACGAGGTTCTCGGCGTCGCGCGCGATGCGGGCGAGGATGACCTCAAGAAAACCTACCGCAAGCTCGCGATGCAATGGCACCCTGATCGCAATCAGGGCAATGCGGAAGCCGAAGCCAAATTCAAGGAATTGAATGAGGCCTATGATGTGCTGAAGGATGCCGAAAAGCGTGCGGCCTATGACCGCTTTGGCCATGCGGCCTTTGAACAGGGCGGGCCTGGCGGTGGTGGCGGCGGCGGTCCCTTCGGTGGCGGCGGGTTCGAGGATATTTTTGAGGAAATGTTCGGCCGCTTCGGCGGCGGCGGGCGTGGTCAGCGCGCGGCGGCGGGCCGAGGTGCAGATTTGCGCACACAGGTAGAGGTTTCTCTGGAAGAAGCCTTTGCGGGTGCCAAGAAAAATATCCGGTTCGCAACAAGTGTTTCCTGCGAAGCCTGCAAAGGCACTGGCGCGGAAGGCGGTGCGGCTTCCGGCGCGCAGACCTGCGGTACCTGTCAGGGTAGCGGCAAGGTCAGGGCGCAGCAGGGGTTTTTCCTGGTGGAGCGCACCTGCCCCACCTGCGGCGGCCAGGGCCGCATCATCAAGAACCCTTGCAAGATTTGCCGTGGTGCGGGGCGTGTGCAGCGCGAACGCAACCTGAATGTCTCGGTCCCTGCCGGCGTTGATGATGGCACGCGTATCCGCCTGACTGGCGAGGGTGAGGCCGGGCAGCGCGGTGCGCCAGCGGGTGATCTTTACGTGGATATCGCGGTCCGGCCGCATCCGATTTTCCAGCGCGATGGCGGGAATATTCTGGTGCGCGTGCCGCTTCGCATGACGCAGGCAGCCCTTGGTGGGCATGTGGAAGTGCCAAGCATTGATGGTGGGCGTTCAAAAGTGACAATCCCTGCCGGCACCCAGACCGGCGATCAGTTCCGCCTGCGCGGCAAGGGCTTTTCCGTGCTGCGGTCAGCCGCGCGCGGCGATATGTATGTGCAGGTCATGGTGGAAACGCCGCAGAACCTGTCGCCCAAGCAGCGCGAATTGCTGGAGCAATTCGAAACCGAGGCGGAGAAGGGCGGTCGCACCAGCCCGGAAAGCGAAGGCTTCTTCGCCAAGGTCAAGGAATTCTGGGACGGGTTGGGGCGTTAGGGTTTACGCCTTCGTCGTAACCCGCCAGCGGTTTCAGCCGTCGCGCCAGGTCGGGAATGGGTCGGCTAGGTGCGCCCAGGTGCGTGGCCCGGCGCGCCATTCTTCATCGGTCAAAAGCGTTTTTTGCAATGCCGCGCGCAGCCCTGCCTCATCCATGCCAATGCCGATGAAGACGATTTCCTGGCGACGGTCGCCATGGGGTTCCTGCCAATTCGCCTCGATCGTGGCGCGCCAATCGGGATCATCCGGCCAACGAGAGGCAGGCTGCGCGGCCCACCAGAATCCTGCCGCTTCATGCCGGCCAATGGCGCCGGCCAATTGCCATTCGCCCGCCCAGGGCATGCGCGTCGCCAGCCAGAAAAACCCCTTGGCGCGCACCACGCCCGGAAGATCACCTTCAATGAAGCGCTTGAAGCGTTCCGGATGTACCGGGCGGCGTGCCCGCCAGACAAAGCTGGTGATGCCGAATTCAACGCTTTCCGGCAAATGCTCGCCTGAAAGCGCCTTGATCCAACCAGCGGAACGGCGCGCCGCATCAAAATCAAAGCGCCCGGTATGAAGAATATGGCCAAGTGGCACCGCCCCCTTAGTGCAGCCGAGGATTTCCGCATTGGGGTTGAAGGTGGCCAGCAGCGCGGCCAGGCGGCGCAATTCCGCCTCGCTCACCAAATCCTGCTTGTTGACGATGATGACATCGGCAAATTCAATCTGTTCGATTAGTAAATCCACCAGCAGGCGAGTATCTTCGGGGCCGGCGCTTTCACCCCGCGCAGCCAGGCGGTCGGCGCTGCCGTAATCGCGCAGGAAGCTTTGCGCATCCACCACCGTCACCATGGTATCAAGGCGCGCAACATCGCCAAGGCAGAAGCCATCTTCGGTGCGGAAATCAAAGGTCGCAGCCACGGGCATGGGTTCGCTGATGCCCGTACTTTCAATCAGCAAGGCATCGAAGCGCCCTTCGGCTGCAAGCTTGGTCACTTCCTGCATCAAATCCTCACGCAGGGTGCAGCAGATGCAGCCATTGGACATTTCAACCAGTTTTTCTTCGGTGCGCGAAAGCGTGCCCGCATTGCCGACCAGGGCTGCGTCTATATTCACCTCACTCATGTCATTCACAATGACCGCCACGCGCTTGCCTTCGCGATTGGCCAGGACGTGGTTGAGCAGCGTGGTCTTGCCCGCACCAAGAAAGCCCGACAGCACCGTGACCGGCAGTCTTTTATCCAATGCATTCATGGCAGAAATCCCGGTTCATCAATACAAAACAGCAATCGGCCCCGGCGGTTTTCCGACAAATGGGAAACGGGCGGGGAGCGGTGCAGGCAGGCATCGCCAAGCGCCGCCGGATGGGCGCGGCCTTTTACCAGCGCCACGGCGCAGCTTGGGATTTGGTGCGGCGCGCGGCATTGCGGCCCACACATGGTAAATTGCGTGCCCGGACCATGATAAGTGCAAAGCAGGCGCAGCCTGACCGCATCGCAGTGAAAGCGCCAGCAGGAATCATCATTCACACCCGCAAGGCTCGCGCGGATTTCCGATTGTTGCGTGATGGTGGCAAAGAAGCGACCCAGCAGCAGCATATCTGACAGCAGCGCCGCAGAGGCAGGCGCGGGAAGTTCCTGCACAATCTGGTCCACCGCATCTTCCGGACTGCCGCGGCCAATGGCGCCAAAGGGCAGGTGCTGCAACAAGGTACCGATTTCAGCCTTCCAATTGGCAGGCATTGGCCCCAGCCAAATCGCCCGCGCCACATCGGGGC
>JBBAUC010000192.1:0-2617 GCA_040398485.1 Roseomonas sp.
GCTCTTGGAGAATGCGCGAGATAAGCGCGTGCTTGCAGGGTTTGATTTTCCTATCGGGGTGCCAGCCAAATGGGCCGGTAAAATGAAGCTTGAAAGCTTCCCGGGTTTTCTTGATCAACTCCGAAACAATGCTTACCCGGCATTCTTTAAGGTCGCGGGTTCACAGAGCGAGATAAGTCTAGATCGACCATTTTACCCCGCAGTAGCGAAAGCGGGCGTCAGACGTGAGCATCTCTATGGACGCCTCGGATTTCAAGGGTTCAATGAGCTACGCCGAAAATGTGAAGCTCGAACTGACCACCGCCAGCCCGCCTGCCCGTTGTTTTGGACTTTGGGCGCAAATCAGGTCGGCAAGGGGGCGATTTCGGGCTGGCGAGAGGTCGTCATACCGTGCATCAAAGAAGGGGCACGGCTTTGGCCCTTTGATGGTGAATTGGGTTCGGAGAATTCTACCGGCTTGACCATCGCTGAAACTTATCCGGCTGAGATGTATGGATGGCTTGGCATCAAGTTCCAGGGCAAAGGCGGGAAAAGATCCCAGGCAAAGCGGCGCGAATTCATTCAGACAATCCGTGCATATATGGAAAAAAGAAGCATCTCGCTTTCCCCGGATGTTTCCGCGCAACTACAAGATGGTTTCGGCGCCGCCGCGGATGGCGAGGACAGGTTTGATGCCTTCTGTGGCGCCTGTGGCATGATCGAGATTGCCAATGGTTGCCGCGCCGACGGCGCCCCTCCTGATCCGGACATTCGCAATTTCGAAGGCTGGATTTTGGGTCAGAAGGCCGAAGATATTACTTCTCTCTGACGCCTGATCGATTACTTCCTAAGTTCCATCTGTATCGGCCCTTCCCGCTCACCGCGAGCGAATTGATCCACCATGGCATTGCCTGTCTCGCCAAGCTTCGCGGCCTCACCAGTCCAGATGATGCGGCCCTTATGGATCATGGCGGCATCATCGCCAATCCGCCGCGCGCTGGCCATATCATGCGTGATGGAAACAGCGGTCGCGCCCAGCCGATGCACCACATCAACAATCAGCCCATCAATTACCGCACCCATGATGGGATCAAGGCCGGTGGTGGGTTCGTCGAAGAAAATGATCTCGGGCTCGGCGGCAATGGCGCGCGCAAGGGCCACGCGCTTTTGCATGCCGCCGGAAAGCTCTGATGGCGAAAGATCGCCGACCGATGCGGCAAGCCCCACCTGCGCCAGCACCTCGGCCGCCTTGTCGCGGGCGCGCGCGCGGGTGATGCGCTTTTGCGCCAGCAGCTTGAAGCAGACATTTTCCCAGACCGGCAGGCTATCAAACAGCGCGCCATTTTGAAACAACATGCCGATGCGGTCATTCAGCGCCTCACGCTCCCGCCGCGGCAGTTTCAGGATGTTCCGGCCGTCAATTTCAATGCTGCCGGCATCGGGTTCAATCAGGCCCAGGATGCATTTGATGGTGACGGATTTGCCGGAACCCGAACCGCCCAGAATAACCATGCCATGCCCGGCGCGGATATCCAGATCCACGCCATCCAGCACCTGCTTCTGCCCAAAGGCTTTTGACAGCCCGCGCAGGCGAATTTTCGGCACCGCGCCACTCATCGCGCGAAGAACATCTCGGTAATGATGTAATCCAGCGCTAGGATGAGGATGGAGGAAATCACCACCGCCGATGTCGCCGCCGCACCTACACCCTGAGCGCCACCGCGGCTGTTATAGCCGCACCAGCAGCCCATCAGCGCAATCACGAAGCCGAAGACCGAAGCCTTCACAAGGCCGGAGACCACATCCATGGTCTGCATAAAATCAAGCGTGGCGCGCAAATACCCGGCCGAGTTGAAGCCAAGCTTCGCCGTGCCGATCAGCCAGCCGCCCATCACCCCTAGAGTATCGGCAATAATCACAAGGAAGGGCAGCGCCACGGTGCCGGCCAAAAGCCTGGGCGCCACCAGGTATTTCATCGGGTTGGTGGAAAGCGTGGTCAGCGCATCTATCTGATCCGTCACGCGCATGGTGCCGATTTCGGCAGCGAAGGCCGCTCCAATACGCCCCGCCACCATCAGCCCGGCAATCACCGGGCCCAATTCGCGCGTGATGGAAAGCACGACAACATTCGCGACCGCCCCTTCGGCATTGAAACGCGCGAAACCTGTATAGGTTTGCAGCGCCAGTACCATGCCGGTGAAAAACGCGGTCAGCGCCACAACAGGCAGCGAGAAATAACCAATTTCGACCACCTGGCGCAGAAACAGCCGGCCATAGAAGGGCGGGCGAAACAGATGCGAAACGCCTTCCAGCGCGAACAGCACCACGGCGCCAACGCCCTGCAAGGCGCCGAGCACGGCGCGGCCCAAGGCGGCGATGGGGTTGAGTATCGCGGTCAAGCTCAGGCCGCCCCATAGGCGCGGCGATAGCGATCACCGAGCGAGGTCAGGATTTCATAGCCAATCGTGCCGGCGCGCGCCGCCAGATCATCGGGCGAAGGCGCGGTGCCGCCGATCAATTGCAGCACATCGCCAGGCGCAATGCCCGGCGCATCCGTCACATCCAGCGTGATCAAATCCATGGAAACGCGCCCCACCATCGGCAGGATCATGTCGCGATAGGCCGCGACACCCTGCCC
>JBBAUC010000192.1:2627-6444 GCA_040398485.1 Roseomonas sp.
TCTCAGGTAGCCGTCCGCGTAGCCGACGGCAATGGTGGCAATCCGGCTGGGCCGCGCCGCGACAAAGGAAGCGCCATAGCCAACGCTGGCGCCGGCGGGGATTTCGCGGATTTGCAGGATGGGGGCTTTCAGCCGGACCACGGGCAGCATGGGGTTGGGCGCCCCGGGCGTGGGGTTGATGCCGTATAAAGCGCAGCCTGGCCGAGCGAGGTCTGAGGCATAATCCGCGCCCAAAAACAGGCCGGATGAATTGGCAAAAGACCGTGGCAGCTTGGGCAGCGCCGCGCAGGCGCGGGCAAAACGCGCTGCCTGTGCGGCATTGAGCGGATGGGCCGGTTCATCCGCGCAGGCCAGATGCGACATCACGTATAGCAGATCGAGCCCCGCCAGCAGGGAATGATCCCCCGCCAGCCGCGCCTGTTCGCCCGCATCCAGCCCAAGTCGCGCCATGCCCGTATCCAGATGCAACAGCGCAGGTTGCGCCCTGCCCGCGCTCCGCCCGGCAGCCGCATGGGCGAGCACATCGCCAAGGCTGTTCAGCACCGGGACCAGCGCCGCGTTTTCATCAGCGCCGGGGGCAAAGCCATCCAGCACCGCAATCATCGGCCCAGCGCCAAGGCCAGCCCGCAGCGCCATGCCTTCCGAAAGATGCGCCACAAAAAAATGCCGGCAGCCGGCAGCATGTAAGGCACGCGCGACCTGCACCGCCCCCAGCCCATAGGCATTGGCCTTCACCACCCCCGCCACGGCACCTGGCGCGGCGCGTGCGGCGAGCGCGCGCCAATTCGCGACAATGGCCGCCAGATCAATATACAAAACCGCAGAAGGGTCCATCATGCGGAACCGGGGTCAGCCCCCGAAACCATCATCATGCTGCGTTTCCAAATCCCCAAAGCGCGTGAATTCGGCTTCAAAGAACAGCTTGATGGTGCCGGTCGGGCCATGGCGCTGCTTGGCGATGATCAATTCCGCCTTGTTATGCGCCATTTCCATATCCTTCTGCCATTTATCCACGGCACCTTGGAATTTCTCGGCATTGTCGAAGGAAAGCTCCTTGGGCGCGCGCTGCATCAAATAATATTCGTCACGATAGACGAACATGACCACATCGGCATCCTGTTCGATGGAACCTGATTCACGCAAATCCGAAAGCTGGGGGCGCTTGTCTTCGCGGCTTTCCACGGCGCGGGATAACTGAGACAGCGCAATGACAGGCACAGACAATTCCTTGGCGAGTGCCTTCAGCCCCTGCGTGATCATGCTGATTTCAAGCACACGGCTTTCAGGCCGCGTGCCCGCCGCGGGGCGCATCAATTGCAGGTAATCCACCACAATCAGATCAAGCCCTTTTGTCCGCTGCAAGCGTCGGCAGCGTGTGCGCAGCGCGGAGATGCTGATCGCCGGCGTGTCATCAATATTCAGCGGCAGGGATGCCAATTCGCGGCTGACTTCCAGAAAGCGGTCAAAATCGCGCTGGCTGATCTCCCCACGCCGGATACGGTCGCCCGAGATGCGCGATTCTTCCGCAAGCAAACGTGTTGCCAATTGATCCGCACTCATTTCGAGCGAGAACAACGCAACCCCGCCCTTGGGCACCGCATTGGGATCAGCTTCCTGCGCGTTGCGCAGCACGGCCTTCGCCGCGCCAAAGGCGATCTTGGTCGCGAGGGCGGTTTTGCCCATGCCGGGGCGGCCCGCGATGATGAGAAGATCGGAAGGATGCAGCCCGCCCGTTTTCGCATCCAAATCGCGCAAACCCGTGGCAAGGCCGGAAACGCCGCCCGGCGTCGTAAAAGCCTTTTCCGCATGCTGCACGGCGATGGTCAGCGCACGTTCAAAGGTCAGGAAGCCGCCCTCCCCCGCGCCGCCTTCTTTCGCCAATTCGAATAAAGCCTGTTCGGCTGATTCCAATTGCCCTTTGGCGTCAAGCTCGGCCTCCGCACCAAAGGCGCGGTTCACCACCACTTCGCCCAAATCCACCAATTGCCGGCGGAGCCAGGCATCATAGATCACCTGGCCATATTCGCCGGCATTGATGACACCGACCATGGCCGAGAGAAGCTGCGCCAAATAGGCGGGGCCGCCGACCTCATCCAACAGGCCGGAATGTTCAAATTCCGCGCGTAAGGTCACCGCATCAGCAAGCTGCCCCGCTTCCACGCGCCGCTTGATGGCGTGGAAAATTCGCCCATGCACGGGATCAGCGAAGTGGTCCGGCGCCAGATATTCGCCCACACGCTCAAACGCCTTGTTATTGGCCAAAAGCGCGCCAAGCAGCGCCTGTTCAGCCGCCAGGTTTGAGGGTGGGATACGCTGCGAAAGGCCGAGCAAACCGGCCCCGGGGATCGCGCCGGGCGTCGTGTCAAAACTATTCATGCCCCCTTATAGCCCAGTGTGGAGGAGTCGGCCCCTGGGGATTACGGGGATGGCGGGGAAAAGACGCGCCTTACTCCGCCGCCCCGCGCCACCGCCGCCAAACGCATTTCCCGTCCCTTGGCCAGCGCTTCCGGCACGGCCCGCTATCCAGGCGCAGCGGCGGCCAAGTTTCGGGTTCGATATGCCACCAGCCTTAGGAAAGCGTCGTCAAATCCTGGAACCAATGCTGCGCCTGGGTATAGCCGCGCACATTGCGCCCCAGCGCGCGCGGATTGGTATCATGCACCACAAAGACCAAAAGCGCCTCATCCACCGCCTTTTCATGGACTTTCGCCATGAGCCGATCCACCTCGGCCGCATCGAAGGTATTGAGCGCGGTATCAATCAGCCGATCCATTTCCGCATCGCGGTAATGCGACCAATTCACGCCTGTGGGCGCGATTTGGTTGGAATGGAAGAAGCGGATCAGCGCATAAAGCGGATCGCTTGTGACATAGGCGACATTATTGGCGGTGACGTTATTGTTGCGCGCCAATTCACCCGCGGCACCCTGGCGCCAGCAAGTGTAGAGCACTTCCAATTCCACCGGGACGAATTCAACCTCGATCCCCACTTCGCGCCAGCTTTGCTGGATGAATTCATTGATAGGCATGGACAGCATCTGCCCGCTGCCGCCGGTGGCGACAATGAATTTCGTCCGCAGCGGATTGCGCGGCGTGAAGCCGGCTGCCGAGAGCAGGCGACGCGCCTCGGCCGGGTCATGTCTGATCTTGAAGCTGGGGTTGCCAAACCAGGGCGATGACGGATCCACCACCCCAACCGCCGGCTTCGCCAACCCATTCATCAGCGCCACCACGCCGGCGCGGTCAATCGCCAAATTCGCCGCCTGACGCAGGCGGATATCACGCCAGGGGGAGCCTTCCAGCAGGCTCAAATGATAATTCCAGACATGCGGCGTGATATTTTCCATGATCCGCGCGCCAGACTGGCGCAGCCGCGGGACAATATCGGGGGCCGGCGTTTCGATCAGATCCACCTGCCCGGTCAGCAGCGCATTGGACCGCGTGACGGCTTCCGGCGCGCAGACCAGTACAATGCGATCCACCTTCGCCATACGCGCGGGGTTCCAATAGCTGGTGTTGCGCAGCAATTCGACACTCGCGCGCGGCACCAACCGACCCATGCGGAAGGGGCCCGTACCGGAAGGTTCATTGGCAAAGCGTTCCCAGGAACGGCCAAGCTTTTCATATTGCGCCGGCGAGGAAATCAGGAACCACAGCATCTGATAAGGGAAGATGCTGTCCACGGTTTTGGTTGTGACTTCCACCGTCATGGCATTAATTTTCCGCCAGGATGCGACGGAAGGCAGGCGCGGGCGCACCTGCGCGGCCTGGCGATTATCAAAATGCGGCGCCTTAGGATTGAGCACTTTTTCGAAATT
>JBBAUC010000193.1:0-6368 GCA_040398485.1 Roseomonas sp.
CGCGAGGATATCAGCAAGCTGTGTGCCGCCAAGCAGGATGACATCATCGCCAGCGCCAGCGTCCAAATAATCAGTAATGCCATCGGTGATCAGCAGATCATCACCCGCGCCACCATTCAGCGTGTCACTGCCAGCATTGCCAAGCATGCTATCCGCAGCATCGCCGCCGGTCGCGGCTTCAATGACCACGCCGCGCGCATTGGCAACGTTGTTCGTCAGGCCGCCAATGGAAGAAAAAGCTTGAGTATTTAGATTGATGATTTGGTTCGCGCCATAGAGATTATCCAGCCCATAACTCGCTGAACCATTATCAGGCCCACCATGGCCAAGCCCCAAGGCATGCCCGATTTCATGCACATAGGTCTGGAAAGAATAGCTATCGATTGCCTTGGCAGGAATGAAAGTACTATTTCCCTATGCGTTCGTAGGCCAAGCGCCCTCCCGCCACCAACCCCTTTGGGCTTTCGCTGAGACGCTGTCCGGGGCAGAAGGGCGCCATGACACCCGCCATTGCCTCCGCCCTCATGCCGCTTATGCGCGGCATGGATGCCGAAACCGCCCATGGTATCGCGCTGCGAGCGCTTTCGCTTGGTCTTGCCGGCCAGAATCGTGGCGCGGATCACCCAAGCCTCGTGACCGAAGTCGCGGGCCTGCGTTTCCGCAATCCGCTCGGCCTGGCTGCCGGCTTTGATAAGAACGCAGAAGCAGTGCTGCCGCTGCTGCGCCTTGGTTTTGGTTTCATGGAAGCCGGCACGGTCACGCCGCGCCCGCAGATCGGCAATCCGCGGCCACGGATTTTCCGCCTGACCGAAGACCGCGCTGTGGTCAATCGCCTAGGCTTCAATAATGCCGGGCTCGATGCCTATCTCGCGCGGCTGAGGGCGCTGCCTCGGCCCTTGCCTGGGATTTTCGGTGCCAACATTGGCATCAACAAGGAAGGCGCCGATCCGGAACGCGACTACCCGGCGCTTTACGAGGCGCTGGCGCCGCACGCCGATTACGTGACCGTCAATGTCTCCTCCCCCAATACGCCGGGCTTGCGCGATTTGCAGGGGGAAGAACGGCTCGCCTCGATTCTGGCCGCCATCAATGCGCGCCGCGCAGCACTGCCAAAGCGCCCGCCTTTGCTGGTGAAGATTGCGCCTGATCTGGCGGAGGATGCGCTCGGCCCCATTGTGGAAGCCTGTGTGGCGCAGGGTATTGCCGGGTTGATCATTTCCAACACCACCATCACGCGCCCGGCTTCGCTGCAATCGGCCCTGAAGGACCAGGCGGGGGGGCTTTCCGGCGCGCCGCTATTCGCGCTTTCCACTGACATGCTGCGGCGCTGCTACCATCTGGCACAAGGGCGCATTGCGCTGATTGGTGTGGGCGGCATTGCCAGCGCGGAACAAGCCTATGCCAAAATCCGCGCCGGTGCTGCGCTGGTGCAGCTTTATTCCGGCTTCGCCTATGCCGGGCCGGTTTTGGTGCGGCAGATTCTCGATGGCCTCGCGGCGCTTCTTGCGCGTGATGGCTTTACCTCAGTCGCCGATGCTGTCGGCAAGGATGCGTGATGCAAATTCTTGAAGGTATTGCTGACATTGCTGACCGTTACGACGGCTATGTGCTGGATCTTTGGGGCGTGGTGCATGATGGGCGCAAACCCTATCCTGGCGTGCCGGAAGCGCTTGCGGCGTTGAAGGCGCGCGGCAAGCGCATTGTCTTCCTGACCAATGCGCCGCGGCGCGCCTGGTTTGTGCAGGGCATGCTGGACCGCATGGGGCTCGATCGCGGCCTTTATGATGGCATCATGTCCTCTGGTGAGGCTTCCTGGCGGCTGATGAAGGAACGCAAGCACCCCTGGTTCGCGCGGCTTGGGCAGCGCGTGATGCATATTGGGCCTGAGCGTGATCTTTCCGTGATCGAGGAAGACGCCGCAGAAATCGTGACAGACCCGACCAAGGCCGATTTCCTGCTCAATACCGGCCCGGATGCGGATGGCGGCTCGACAAGCGCGGAACCCTATCGCGCGGCCTTGCGCGCCTGTTTCGATGCCGGCTTGCCGATGCTGTGCGTCAATCCTGATCGGCATGTGATGGTGGCAGGTGAGAAGGTGATCTGCGCCGGTGCCTTGGCCGATGTGTATCGCGAATTCGGCGGCGATGTGCTGGAAATCGGCAAGCCTGATCCGGCGATTTATGAACCAGTGATGGAATTGCTGGGGCCGATCCCCAAAGCCCGCGTACTGGCGATTGGCGATAGCCCGCATACGGATTTGGCCGGCGCGCAAGCCGTGGGCATTGACGCGCTTTGGGCGCTGACCGGCCTGGCCGGCGAAGCCCATGGCGCGGACCCAAGCGGCGAGGCGCTTGCTGCCGTTGCGGCGGCGGAAAAAGTAGCGCCGCTTGCGGCGTTACGCAGTCTGCGCTGGTAGGGTTTATCCCCGCCGCGCCAGCGCCGCTTCCAGCGTATTTTCCAACAGGCAGGCAATGGTCATGGGGCCAACCCCGCCCGGCACGGGCGTGATGGCGCCCGCATGGCCCAAAGCCTCGGCATAGGCCACATCACCCACCAGCTTGCCGTCGGAAAGGCGATTGATGCCGACATCAATCACCACCGCACCCGGGGCAATCCAATCCCCGCGCACCATCTCTGCCCGGCCAGCCGCCGCCACCAGGATTTCCGCCCGGCGGCATTCCGCCGGCAGATCCCGCGTGCGGGAATGGGCAATCGTCACGGTGCAATCCGCCCCCAAAAGCAATTGCGCCATGGGCCGCCCAACAATCTGCGACCGCCCCAGCACCAAGGCCCGCGCCCCGCGTAGCGCAACGCCGGCTTCCGCCAGCAAATGCATCACCCCGCGCGGGGTACAGGGCACCAGGCCAGGCTCCCCCGCCGCCAGCCGCCCGGCATTCAGCGGATGGAAGCCATCCACATCCTTGCGCGGGTCCACCGCGGCAATAGCGGCCTCTGCCCGGATATGGGCGGGCAGGGGCAGCTGCACCAGAATGCCATCCACGGCCGGGTCAGCATTCAGCCGCGCGATTTCCGCGAGCAAATCAGCTTCGGTGGTCGTCTCCGGCAAATGAATAGTGGCGCTGTCAAAGCCGGCTTCTGCCGCCGCGCGGTCCTTGTTGCGCACATAAACGCCACTCGCGGGGTCCTCACCCACGCGCACCACGCGAAGGCCGGGCTTGAAGGGAAGGCCAGCGATACGCGCGGCAAGGCCAGCCCGCAGCCGGGCACCAAGCGCCTTGCCATCAAGAATGCGCGCGGTCATGCCAAAGCCTCGATCCTTGGAATGGGAAGCGCAGTTGCGCCCGGGATGCCGAGCGTCTTTTCCCGCGCTGCGGCGCCGTCATCGACCAAGGCTATTGCCAAGCAAGCCGAACTGAATTTCCGCCAGCAGAATGCGCCCCGCCTGCAATAGCAGAATCAGCACCACGGGCGAGATATCAATGCCGCCCAGATTGGGCAGAAAGCGCCTGATGGGCCGCAAGGCGGGTTCGGTCAGCCGATGAAAGAAATCGGCAATCGCCCAGACCGCGCGGTTGCGCGTATCCAGCACATTGAAGGAAATCAGCAGGGACACGATGGCCCCGATAATCAGCGCCCAGACGAAAAGGCTGAGAGCAGAATCAATCAACCAGAATAATGCGTGCATGAAGCCTCCTGCATCTTCCAAGCGCTGCCGCGCAGCTTCGCAGCCCGGAAGGATTAGCCCCTATATCTTGAAGAAGGGTTCAGGCTGCAAGGCCTCTGTTGCGGAAGGGTTTTTGATGTGACCTGACGCCCTTTGGCGCTGCCTTGACTTTAACCCCTGCCTGGGGCACTCACAGCGCCCTTGGTGAGGGGCTGTAGCTCAGTTGGGAGAGCGCGTCGTTCGCAATGACGAGGTCAGCGGTTCGATCCCGCTCAGCTCCACCAAGCTCCCCAGATATCCCGGTAACGCAAAAAGCCCAGCAAAGGCCGGGCTTTTCTAGACAGAATAGACTTGTGACCCGTTTGCACGGGCCACAAACGCCTGACCGCGACGGCTATGCCGCCGCCGCGGTGAGGCACCCAGTCCTACTTGCGCGCGCCAATGCCGGCGAAGCGCTTGTTGAACTTCGCAATCTGGCCACCCGTATCAATGATGCGCTGCTGGCCGGTCCAGGCCGGGTGCGACTTCGGATCAATGTCCAAACGGATGGTATCACCCGGCTTGCCGTAGCAGGAACGGGTCTTGTACTCGGTCCCGTCGGTCATGATGATGTTGATCTCATGATAAGCGGGATGGATATCGGACTTCATGGCACATGCTCACAAAAAATGGGCCGCCGATGCCGACCGGCCGCCAGGGAGCGGGCGCTATAGGGGATCAGCACCGCCCATGCAAGCTAGCGATTGACCCAAGCCGCGCTACAGGCGACAGGGATCGTCCACACCCCAGCAAGGTCCGGCGCGCGTGAGCCTCAATATCCTCTCCATCCAATCCTGGGTCGCCTATGGGCATGTCGGCAATGCCAGCGCCATGTTCCCGCTTCAGCGCCTGGGGGCGGAGGTCTGGGGGGTGCATACGGTGCAATTCTCCAACCACACTGGCTATGGCGCCTGGCGCGGCCAGGTTTTTGGCGCTGATTTGATCCGCGAATGCGTGGCGGGGATCGCGGATCGCGGCGTGCTGCCCCGCTGTGATGCGGTGCTGTCGGGTTATCTGGGCTCGGCCGAAATCGGGGCCGCGGTGCGCGATGCGGCGCTTTTGGTGAAAGCGGCCAATTCCAAGGCGCTTTGGTGCTGCGATCCGGTGATTGGCGATACCGGGCGCGGCGTTTTCGTCCGCCCCGGCATTCCGGAATTCCTGCGCGACCAGGCGCTGCCGGCGGCGGATATCGCAACCCCTAATCAATTCGAATTGGAATGGCTGACCGGACAGGCCATCACCAGCCTGGATACCGCCAAGGCCGCCATCACGGCGCTGCAAGCCAAGGGGCCACGCATTGTGCTGCTGACCTCACTCCGCACTGACGCGACCGGGGCTGATGAGATTGAAATGCTCGCGGCTGAGGGCGGCGGGTTCTGGCGACTGCGCACGCCCATGCTGCCGCTATCGGTGAATGGCGCAGGTGACGCGATTGCCGCGCTTTTCCTGTTTCATCGCCTGAAAAGCGGTGCGGTGGCGCCGGCGCTGGAAGCTGCTGCTTCCAGTATTTTCGGCCTGCTGAGCCAAACGCTCGCGGCTGGTGCACGGGAATTGCAGGTGGTTGCGGCGCAGTCCGAAATCACTGCGCCCACGCGGCTCTTCAAGGCGGAGGCTTGCTGAGGCGCTGCGTTCAATCCGCTATCGTCTTTCGCGAAGTTTAGTCTCGGCCCGTATTTGCCAAAATGCCTTTCTCTCGGGCGATGGCCAGAAGAGCGTCGGCGGGAACGCCTGCCCAGGTTGCGGCGTCTGGTGCCGGTACTGCGGCGAGCCAATCGCTCGCGATACGATAGCCGAGCGTATAGCCAATCCAGCGCGGAAGGCGCGCATCCTGGCCGTAGAACCAAGTGGCATGGTTATAGTCAGATGAGGCCAGCAAAGCGTCATTGGGAAGATGCGCGCGCAGGGTTGCCTCATCCATGGCGCTTTCCCAAGGCTCGGGGGCGGTGCCAAACAGGTGTTCAACGAAACGACCAGCCAAGCCTTCACTTACCAAGGCTTCACCGAGGGTCGCGCCATAGCCAATGGCGACGTTGCGCATGCAGTGATGTGCTTCATGCGCAACCTGACGGCGCAAGGCGCCATCGTTTAGCGCAGGCGCAAAATTTGGATTGCTTGGATCAAGGCCAAGTTCGAACAGATACTTGCCCCGGCACATCCCACCCATCCCTATTTCAGGGATCACCGGCGATGCGCGACGCCAAATCAATATATCAAGCGTGCAGGGGGGCATGAGGCGCGCGATGGCAATTTTGGCTGCCTCCACGTCGGCGAGAATAACGTCTCGCCAAGGGGTAAGGTCACCCTCTGCTTCCAGCCAGTGCAAGCGCCAATCCATGCCAAATCTCCAGATTCTGGAGTTCCGGGGGAAATGTCGCCGCCCGGCCCGTCATGCTTCGTGTCGGCCTTAGCGAAGGAGCAGGGGCGACCCGCGCCCCCTACTTTAGTGCATGAAGCTCCGCGTCACATAGGCCTTCAGCGCTTCAACATCGTGATCCTGCTTGGCGAAGCGGAACTTCACCAGGTCACGGATGCTGACAATGCCAAGCAGGGTTCCATCCGTGTCGCAGACCGGCAAATGCCGAAAATAGCCTTGGTCCATGATTTCAAGCGCGGCTTCTACCGGCGTATCGGGGCCAATCATGATGACATCGCGCGTCATCAGTTCCTCAGCGGCCATGCTGCTGATGCCATTCCCCCGATCCGC
>JBBAUC010000194.1:0-6356 GCA_040398485.1 Roseomonas sp.
AGCCTCTCGCGGGTTTTTGGGATCAAGCGTCAGGCCAACACAGCCAAGCAGCGCCTCCGCGCCAGCCTCATCGCGCGTCACCGCCAAATGCCAGGCGGTGCTGGCGGCAATTTGCGCGCGGGTGGAAGCGATCCATTCATCCGCCAAGTCGCGCGGATAAGGAAAGGGCACGCGGGCCAGGGTTTTCGCCACTTCCCAATCATTCACCAGCCGATGCAAGGCGGCGGCATCGTCAGCCTGCAATGGACGGAGCTTCAGGCGCTCCGTTACCAGCGGTACAAAATCATTTTCCATGGCAGCGCTGCGGCGCGTCAGCTCCGGTAACTGCCATTGATGTCAATATAGCCATGCGTCAGATCGCAGGTCCAAACTGTGGACTTGCCCTTGCCAAGGCCGATATCCACGGTGATTTCCACCGCGCGGCCCTTCATATGCGCCACGACGGGCGCTTCATCATAGCCATCTACCACGCCGCCATTCTGCGCCATCCAGACGCCGCCGACATTGACCGAAAGCTTGTCGCGATCCGCGGGTTCGCCCGCCTTGCCGACTGCCATGACAATGCGGCCCCAATTCGCGTCCTCACCGGCAATAGCGGTCTTCACCAAGGGTGAATTGGCGATGGACATGGCAATGCGATGCGCGGAACGCGCTGTGGTGGCGCCGGTCACGTTGATCTGGATCAGCTTCTGCGCGCCTTCACCATCGCGCGCCACCATCAGCGCCAATTCCATCAGCACTTCATTCAATGCGCGGGCAAAATCCTTCAGCACCGCGCCGCCTTCCGCCGGCACGCGGGGATGCTTGGCGGTGCCGGTCGCAAACACCATCACCGTGTCGGAGGTTGAGGTATCAGAATCCACCGTCACGCAATTGAAGGAACGATCAACGCCCTTCTTCAGCAGCGCTTGCAATGCAGCGGCGGGAATTTTTGCATCCGTCGCCAGGAAGGACAGCATGGTCGCCATATCTGGCGCAATCATGCCGCTGCCCTTGGCGATCCCGGCGATGGTGACCTCAATATCGCCAATGCGCGCCTTGCGGATGGCGCCTTTCGGGAAGGTATCCGTGGTCATGATGGCCTTGGCGGCACCCTGCCAATCACGCTCCGCCGCCGCATCAAAAATACGTGGCAGGGCGGCGATCAGCTTTTCGGTCGGCAGTTTTTCGCCAATTACGCCGGTGGAAGCCAGAAACACTTCCTTGGGCTTGCAGCCGAGGATAGCGGCGGCGGCCTTGGCGGTTTCCTCACAGGTTTGCCGCCCGGCGCGGCCGGTAAAGACGTTGGAATTACCGGCTGTCACCACCAGGCCGCGCGCCTTGCCGCCCGGCAGGGCGCCCCGGCACCAATCCACCGGCGCGCCGGGGCAGCGATTGCGGGTGAAGACGCCCGCCACAGTGGTGCCGGCTGGGAAGGCCATCACGGTCACATCATCGCGATCCTTATAGCGAATCGCGGCGCGGCCTGAGGCAACGCGCACCCCAGCGATGGGTGGCATTTCCGGCAGCGGCAAAGCGAGTGGTGAGGTGGGGATATCATGTCCGGCCATGGGTGTTCTCCAGCATCAACGACGGGTTGGGGCGGCGGGGCGACCCGCCGGGGCGGTTGGGGTTGGCGGTTCCGCGGCGTCAATGGCACGCGGGGTCGAACCATCCAAATTGAAGCGCTCGATCTTCGCAGCGCTGCGCGCGCGTTCCACGACGGTGTTGATTTCAGCCTCGAACAGGCGTTGGCGCAGCGTCTCACGCGCTTCCTCAAAAGGCGGCGGGGCGGAGGAACGGCGCTCATCCACGCGGATGATGTGCCAGCCGAAGGGGCTGCGTACCGGCGCAGCGCTTGTCTGCCCCGCCGGCAGCGCAAAGGCGGCTTCGGCGAATTCCGGTACCATATCCCCGCGCTTGAAGAAGCCAAGATCACCGCCTTCCCGCGCTCCAGGGCCGGCGGAACGGCGCTGCGCCACGGCGTTGAAATCAGCCCCGGCGCGGATTTCGGCCAAGGCTTCCCGCGCTTCGGTTTCGGTCGGCACCAGAATGTGGCGGGCGCGCACTTCTTCTTCCACTGGGCGGGCGCGGATTTCGGCGTCATAAGCCGCGCGGATGCGTTCATCCGTCACGCGCCCGGCCAATTCGCGGGAAATATAGGCCTGCTGCAATTCCTGTTCTTCGGCGCGGCGGATGCGCGCGCGCACGGCCTCATCCTTATCCAGCCCCGCGCGCCGGGCGGCGGCGGCGACGGCCCGCCCCGCGATCATCTGATCCAGCAGCAAAGGATAGAGCATTTGCGGCGGCGCGCCGCGCAATTCCTCGGGCAATTCCTGGGCGGCATTGGCAAGGTCTGAGAAGCGAATCTCCTCCCCATCCACCTTGGCCACGATGGGGTCAGCCGGCGGGGCCGCCGGGGCGGGCTGGGCCAGGCCGGGCTGGGCAAAGGCCACCCCCAGCAATAGCGCCAAGGTGGCGCGAAGGGGGGCAGAGGCGGCAGGGCCGCGCGAATGGCGCATAGGGGCAGGTCCCAAATCGGTGATCGGCCCGGAACATGGCCGATGCGCCCCTTCCCCACAAGGCGCAAGCGTTGACCCGCCCCCCCGGGAAGCCTATCTCTGCGGCCAATCCGAAACATGCTTAAGGCGCCCCGGCGCCACGAACGGGCGTGAGCCCGCCGGAGAATGACGCGCCAGATGTTTGCCCGCCTTGCAGCCGCTATTTTCGGCACCTCCAACGACCGCGCCTTGAAGCGCTATCAATCCCGCGTGCCCGCGATCAATGCGCTGGAACCCCGCCTGCAGGCGCTTTCAGATGAAGCGCTGGCGGGGCAGACCGCGCTGTTCCGCGAAAGGCTGGCAAAGGGCGAGGCCTTGGATGCGCTGCTGCCGGAAGCCTTCGCCACCGTGCGGGAAGCATCGCGCCGCGTTCTGGGCCTGCGCCACTTCGATGTGCAGATGATCGGCGGCATGGTGCTACATGAAGGCAAGATTGCCGAGATGAAAACCGGCGAAGGCAAGACGCTGGTGGCGACCCTGCCGGTTTACCTGAATGCGCTGCCCGCCAAGGGCGTGCATGTGGTGACGGTGAATGATTATTTGGCCAAGCGCGATGCGGAATGGATGGGGCGCGTCTATGGCTTCCTGGGCCTGAGCGTTGGCGTGATCGTGAATGGGCTATCAGATGACCAGCGCCAGGCGGCCTATGCCTGCGATGTCACCTATGGCACCAACAATGAATACGGTTTCGATTATCTGCGCGACAATATGAAATATCGGCTGGAAGATATGGCCCAGCGCGATTTCGCCTATGCCATCGTGGATGAGGTGGACAGCATCCTGGTGGATGAAGCGCGCACGCCGCTGATCATCAGCGGGCCGACAGATGACACTTCCGACCTTTACCGCCGCACCGATGAGGTGATGAAGGAGCTGGTGAAGGACAAGGAGACTTACGAGAAGGACGAAAAGCAGCGCGCCGTGAGCCTGACCGAATTGGGCGGCGAAAGGGTGGAAGAATTGCTGCGCCAATTTGGCTTGCTGACCGAAGGCAATATGTATGACACGGAAAACGTGTCCCTGGTGCATCATGTGAACCAGGCCCTGCGGGCGCACACACTTTTCACGCGCGATGTTGAATATATTGTCCGGCAGGACAAGATCATCATCATTGATGAATTCACCGGCCGCATGATGGAAGGCCGACGCTATTCCGATGGCCTGCATCAGGCTTTGGAAGCCAAGGAACATGTGACGGTCCAGCCGGAGAATCAAACGCTGGCTTCCATCACCTTCCAGAATTACTTCCGGCTTTATCCGAAGCTTGCCGGCATGACCGGTACGGCGGCGACGGAAGCGGATGAACTTGCGGAAATCTATAAGCTGGATGTCGTGGAAATCCCAACCAATGTGCCCGTAGCGCGGCTGGATCAGGATGATGAGGTCTATCGCAACGCCGAAGAAAAATACGAAGCTGTTGCAAAGCTGATCGAAGAAGCCCGCGGGCGTGGTCAGCCCTGCCTGGTTGGCACTACCAGCATCGAAAAATCCGAACTGATTTCCAGACTGCTCAAGGAAAAGAACATTCCGCATCAGGTGCTGAATGCGCGCTATCATGAACAGGAAGCCACCATTATTTCCCAGGCCGGGCGCGCCGGTGCGGTGACGATTGCGACCAATATGGCCGGCCGGGGCACGGATATTCAATTGGGCGGCAATCTGGAAATGCTGGCGCGGCAGGAAGCTGATGCTTCCGAAGGGCCAGAATTTGAAACCGCTTTGGCGCGCCACATGACCGAAGTTGATGCGGCGCGGCCCATCGTGCGCGAAGCTGGTGGGCTTTTCGTGATTGGCACGGAACGCCATGAAAGCCGCCGCATTGACAATCAGCTCCGCGGTCGTTCCGGCCGCCAGGGGGACCCGGGTGCCTCGCGCTTCTTCCTTTCGCTGGAAGATGATCTGATGCGCATCTTCGGGTCTGACCGGATGGGCGGCATGTTGCAAAAGCTTGGCCTGAAAGAAGGGGAGGCGATTGTTCACCCCTGGATCAATAAGGCCCTGGAACGCGCGCAAAAGAAGGTGGAGGCGCGGAACTTCGATATCCGCAAGAATCTGCTGAAATACGACGATGTGATGAATGACCAGCGCCGGGAAGTTTATGCCCAGCGCCGTGCCTTCATGATGGCGAATGAAGTCGCCGAAACCATCACGGAAATGCGCGAAGAAACCATCGCGGATATCGTTGCGCGCGCCATTCCGGAAAACGCCTATCCCGAACAATGGGATCTGGAAAAGCTTGATCGTGACGTCAAGGAACTTTTGAACCTTGATCTGCCGGTGGCGGATTGGGCGCGGGAAGAAGGCATTGATGATGACGCGGTGCGGGAACGCCTGATGCAGGCGGCGGCGCAGGCTTACGCGTCTCGTGCGGCCAATGTGGGGCCGGAGATTATGCGCCAGATCGAAAAATCCCTGCTGCTGCAGATTTTCGATCAATCCTGGAAGGAGCATTTGCTTTCGCTTGATCATTTGCGCCAGGGCATCGGGCTGCGCGCCTATGGCCAGCGTGACCCGCTGAATGAATACAAAAGCGAAGCCTTCCGGTTGTTCAATTCCATGCTGGAAAATCTGCGCGAACGTGTGACCAGCCTATTGCTGCGCATTGAAATCCGGCCGGATGCCCCACCGCCCGCGCCGGAAGGCATTGGCGTGTTTGACATGCGCCACCCGGACCCGGCCTTGGCCGGGGCCGAGATGATGGAGCTGGATGGCCCGCCGATGACCGCGCCGATCGGCACGGCTTCAGCGCGTTCCTTGCCCGAAGCGGTGGACCCGAATGACCCAAGCACTTGGGCGGGTACACCGCGCAATGCGCCTTGCCCGTGTGGCAGTGGCAAGAAGTTCAAGGTCTGCCACGGGCGGGTTTAGTGCATTTTCAAGCCAAGTAGGGGCGCGGAGACAAATCCGCGTTGACAGACCTTCAGGCGGGCTACTAACATTTATTGCATGAATGAACCCTGCCTCCGCATCGCTAACCGACGCCGTCGCTGCTTCTCAGCGGCGGCTTCTGTGGCTGCGTGCAGACAAGCCCCTCCCCTGGTGAGGTCCGCCCCGTAGCGGTCCACCCCCGAGGCGGCATCAGCCCGCATCTTTGAACCCCCGCAGCCCCTGGCCTCGGGGGTTTTTCTTTGCCCAGATCACAGGAGAACACCGTGCGAAACAGCGACTCCGCCCACCCCGATTCTTCACAAGCATCTGAAGATGCCGGGCACAAAACAGTGCGGCGCGCCACCATCGCTGATGCAGTGGCCGTCCGCGAACTGACCCGCGCGGCCTACGCGAAGTGGGTGCCCATTCTTGGGCGTGAGCCGCGGCCGATGACCGCCGACTACAGCGCGGCACTGCGTGACCACCTGGTAGACCTGCTGCACGTGGGCGGCGAAGCCGTGGCGCTGATCGAAATGGCGCCTAAGCCTGACCACCTGCTGATCGTCAATGTCGCGGTCGCACCCGCCTACCAGGGCCGGGGCCAGGGCCGCGCCCTGATGGCGCATGCGGAGGAGGTCGCCCGGTCCCTCAACCTGAGCGAGGTGCGTCTCTACACGAACGCGCTCTTTGCCGAGAATTTGCAACTCTACAGCCGGCTTGGCTACCGGGTGGACCGCGAGGAACAGCACCCGCAGTTCGGCGTCGCCGTGCATATGAGCAAGCGCCTTGGCGCCGCAGCCGATGAGCACTCCAGCAGCAGGACATCACCATGAGCATTCGAGTTGGTATTGTCGGGATCAGCGGTTTTGGCGGTGGTGAGGCGATGCGCCTGGTAGCAAACCACCCGGCTTTCGAACTGACCTACGCTGCCGGTGAAGGCAGCGCCGG
>JBBAUC010000195.1:0-6329 GCA_040398485.1 Roseomonas sp.
AGCGGGTCCGGGCGGGCTTAGCCTTCAGGCAAGAACAACACGGAGGAGACAAGGCCATGACCGGCATTCATCGCCGCGGCGCTTTGCTGGCGGCGCCAGCGCTTATCGGCGCATTTTCGGGCCGTGCCCATGCGCAAGCCTGGCCCGCGCGGCAGGTGCGCATTGTGGTGGGCTTCGCCGCAGGTGGCGCCAATGACATCATGGCGCGCTTGCTTGCCGCGAAGCTGGGTGAGCGTATCCCGGGCAGCACTTTCGTCGTTGAAAACCGCCCCGGCGCGGGGACTTTGCTGGCGGCGGAACATGTCGCGCGGCAACCGGTGGATGGCTATACCTATCTTTTCGCGTCTTCTTCCACGCTGATCACGCTGTTGGTCAATCGCGCCACGGGGCTTGATCCAACGCAGGCATTTTCCGCGGTTTCCATGGCGCAATCCTCGCCCTTGCTGCTGGTGTCGCGTAGCGATTTCCCAGCGCGCACCCTGCCGCAGGTAATTGAATTGGCGAAGCAGCGCCAAGGCAGGCTGACCATATCGCATCCGGGCAGCGGCGGCGTGAATCACTTGTCGTTGGTGATGTTGATGCAGCAAGTGGGTATAGAACTGACGATGGTGCCCTATAATGGCAATCACCCTTCCCTCACGGCGCTGGTGCGCGGCGATGTGGAATTGGCGAGTGATTCGCTATTCGCGACACGCGCTTTGATTGAAGCCGGCACCATTCGCCCCATTGCGATCACCAGCGCGGAACGTTCGCCAACCTATCCCGATGTGCCAACCTTCGCCGAAACCGTGCCAGGCTATGACGTGACTTTCTGGGGCGGCATCATGGCGCCGCGCGGCGTGCCTGAACCCATTCTGGACAGGCTTTCGCAAGAACTCGATACCATTCTGCGCCAACCCGATGTCGCGGAACGCGTACGCAGCTTCGGCGCCACACCCGTTGGCGGCACGCGCGAACATTATGCCAAAGTGATCCAGGAAGATTGGGCTCGCTGGGGCGAGGTTGTGCGCGCCAGCGGGATCAAGCCGGATTGATGTTGCAGGATTGAAAAGGGGGATACCATGCCGAAACTTAGTGCCGATCGCGTCAAGGAAATTGGCCGCACACTTCTCATCGCTGCCGGCGCGCCAGCGGATGAGGCGGAAACCGTCGCGCGGCATTGCACCAGCGCCAATCTGGTGGGCCATGATTCGCATGGGATCATCATGATCCCGGGCTATATCGAAAGGATCAAGGTTGGGCATATCGTGCCCGGTGCGCCGTGGAAGATTGTGCAGGAATCTGCGACCACATCGGTGATTGATGGGCATTGGGGCTTTGGTTACGTCGCCAATGAAAAAGCCATGCGCTACACCATTGAAAAGGCCCAGACATCCAATGTTGCCGCCGCGACTGTGTTTCGGCAGGGGCATATTGGCAGACTTGCAAGCTATCCGCTGATGGCCGCTGAAGCCGGCATGATTGGTATTTGCACGGCCGATTCCGGGCGTTCCCCCAAGGCGGTGGCGCCTTTCGGTGGGCGTGAAGCGCGGCTTGGCACCAACCCGATTTCCATTGCCGTGCCTTCGGATTTGACCGGACCGTTTGTGCTGGATATGGCAACCTCAGCCGCTGCTGCCGGCAAGGTGTTTCTGGCGCAAGCGCGCGGGCAGGAAGTGCCGGATGGTTGGGTGATTGGCGCAGATGGCAAGCCCACGCGTGATCCTTCGCAATTGAAGAAGGGCGGCGCCTTGCTGCCGCTGGGTGGCACCGAAGGCTATAAGGGTTTTGGCCTGGCGGCGATGGTGGAAATTCTCTGTGGCCTGCTGACCGGGCTTGGCTTTGGCGTTGAGCCCACGGGCCGGCATAATGACGGCTGCTTCATGGCAGTGTTCAAGGTGGATGCCTTCCGCCCGCTCGCAAAATTCAAACAGGAAGTCGCGGATTTCGCGCGCTATCTGAAGGATACGCCGCCCGCCGAAGGCAGCCAGGGCGTCTTCTACCCCGGTGAGCTTGAAGCGATGCGTGAGGCCGATCGCCGTGCCAATGGGATTGAGATTGAGGACAGGACGATTGAGGTATTGACCAAGCTTGCCGGTGAATTGGGTGTTGCCGGCAAGCTTGGATTGTAGCGTCTGATCCGCGGAGGCGTTGAGCCGGAGCGGTGAATCAGCCTCTCAAACGAAGTTCCTGTCAGCTAAGATCGAAAGTAATCTCCCCAAATCCCGCAAACCCGGCCTGCACGCGCTGGCCGGGTGGGACGAAGATGCAGCCCGTATAAGTGCCGGTCGTCACTACCTGACCGGCGCGCAAATGCTCGCCAAGCCCGTGCAGATGATTGGCGAGCCAAACCAAAGGCAGCACAGGATCGCCGGAGGGATTGCCGCCCTTCTGATCCACCTGCACCGCACCAGCATAGGATTGCCGCACGGCGAGATTGGGCAGATCAAAGCGCCGCCAATCCGCGACATCAGCGCCCACCACATAGCCAAGATGCGCGATGTTATCAGCCATGCCTTCAGCGGGTGCCACGGCCTTGTGATCCGCATAGCGTGATTGCACCAATTCAAGCAGCGGGAAGGCAGCATCCACCGCGTCCAGCACTTCTTCGCGGCTATAGGCGCTGCCGCACGGTGGCAGATCACGCTTCAGGCGAAAGGCAACCTCGGTTTCAAGGCCGATGGGGCGGGTATTCGCTACCCCCCAACGCTCGCCGGATCGGCGTGCGCCACTCGCGGCCATGATGCCGAAATTGGTCGGCTTGCCAGGCGGGGTCGCACATTTCCAACCGCCAATAGCGCCACCCAGCGCCTTCAACACACCGCGTTGAATGGCGAAGATCTCCGCCTCATTGCCTGGCGCGGCATCGCCCAGATTGGCGATGGGCGCGCCGCCCTTATGGACAGCGACCAGTTTTTCAATCGCGCGTGTAATGGTTTCGGATGACATGATCGGCTTTCCTATTCGTTCAATTCCGGAATGACCCAAAGCGGCGCCTCACCACGCGCCACGCGCTGCACATTGTCAAAAGCGTTGCGCAGGCGAGCGATATTGCTGTCCTGCGTGGGGCCGGCCATATGCGCGGTCAGCACTACATTATCCAGGTTGAACAGCGGATTATCTGGCGGCGGCGGTTCCTGATCAAACACATCAAGCCCGGCACCGGCGATCTGTCCGGAGGACAGCGCGCGATGAAGCGCTGCTTCATCCACCACCGGCCCACGGCTGGTATTGATCAAAAAGGCAGTCGGCTTCATCAGTGCCAATTCGGCTTCGCCCAATAGCCCCTTGGTGCTGGCATTGAGCGGCACATGGAGCGAGACGATATCAGATGTCCGCAGCAATTCACGATACAACCTGAAACGCACATTCAGCGCATCTTCGGTTTCTTCGCGCAGCCGCGCGGTATCATAATAATGCACAGTCATGCCGAAAGCCTGCGCGAGCCGCGCCGTTTTCTTGCCGATGGTGCCAAGCCCTACTATGCCAAGCGTACGCCCGCGCAGTTCATAAAGCTTCGGCGTCTGGTTGCCGCGCCAGCGACCAGCGGCGACATTGGCGTGCTGGCGGATCAATTGCCGCGATACGGCCAGCATCAACAGCACCGCATGTTCGGAAACTGCTGTGGAATTAGCGCCACCATTATTGGCAAAGGGCACACCACCACGTCGGGCTGCCGCGATATCCGCGCGGTCATACCCCGCACTCAAAACCTGGATGAGCTTCAGCTTGGGAGCGATGGCGTAAAGCTCATCCTTCACCAGCATATCCACGAAGCCGACGAGGTATTCGGCCCCACCCATCGCATCCTTCCAATCCGCGCCGCCGGGCTTGGCGATGCGCAAATCAAAACCATCGGGTGCCATTTCCTGGATCACCGCCTCATCCACCATGGATTGCGTGACAACAACAATACGCGGCTTCATGTTTCCTCCGAATTCGCTTTCGGGCGCAGCATGAACCGACAGGCGCTTGCCGCCAAGGGGCGGGATTGCACCCAACGCGCGCCGGCGCCATGCTGAGGCACACGCAACATCAGGCCGGGGGCCTTATCGGGTGCAGCAAAAGGGCGCTCCGCCAGGAATGTGCCAGACATGAAGGAAGCTCCTTCGCGGCGCGCCTGGTTCATCCTCGCCGGCGGCTTTCTGGCTTTCACCATCAGCGCCAGCCTGATGCATGCCTATAGTGTGTTTCTGCTCGCCTTCATCGTGGAGTTTCGTTGGAGTCGTGGCGAAAGTTCCATCGCCTATTCGGTCGGGCAGGTGGTGGGCGGTGTTTCATCGCCGCTGGTGGGCGGTATGGTGGATCGGCTTGGCGCGCGGCGCATGGTGCTGCTGGGCGGCTGCCTGCTGGCGCTTGGCCTGCTGGGCAGTGCCTTTGCGACATCTCTTTGGCAGATTGTTCTGCTGTATGGCGTGGTGATGACGCTGGGCGCCAATTGCATCAGTATGGTGGTTTTCGCACCACTGATTTCGCGGCTATTCGTTGCGCGGCGCGGCATGGCCATGTCCATGCTGCAATCCGCCAATGGGTTTGGCCGGGCGATTTCTGTACCGATCGCGCAGCTCATGGTGAGTGATATGGGTTGGCGCCACGCCTATCTGCTGCAAGCGGGCGTGATGGCGGTGCTGGTTCTGCCGCTGGCTGCGCTATTTCGGGGCGCAGAGCAAACACCCATCGCTAAGACCAATGCGGAAAGCGCACCAGAGCGCGATTGGTCGGTCGCGGAAGCCATACGCACGCGGCATTTCTGGCTGCTTTCGATTGTCTATGGCTTAACCAGCATCGGCAGTTTTCTAGTTTCCTTGCACCAATTGGCCTTTGCCGTAGATCGCGGTTTTGATCCGCTTTATGCCGCCTTCGTGGTTGGGCTTGGCAGTTTGCTCGCGCTGCCTGGTGTTATACTGACCGGGACGATTTCAGACTATATCGGGCGCGAAGGTGCCGCGATACTCGCTTATGTGATTTCCATTATCGGTGTCGCTGCGGCACTGCTGATTGATAGCGCCGATCAACATCTGCTGTTCTGGGTGCATGCGTGTTGCTTCGGCATTACTTGGGGCGCACGCGGGCCAGCGATAACGGCGAAAACAGCAGATCTTTTCGGCGGCCCCAGGCTTGGCACTATTCTTGGCCTGATCACCATTGGCTCCGGTTTGGGCGCCGGGCTTGGCGCTTGGGGCGCGGGGTTTCTGTTTGACCTGACGGGCAGCTATCAGCTTGCCTTTATGCTTTCCATTGCGGCTTACACCACGGGCGCTTGTGTTTTCTGGGCCTTGCGCAAACCAGTGCAGGGCTAAACCCCATCAGCGACCACGCGCCAGAATATCCCTTAGCCTGAAAGCAGCATCGGCATTCACAGCACCTTCTGGCATTTCTCCGCGCGCAAGCGCCGCGATTTGGCGCACCGTATCCATGGCTTGATGTTCCATCGCCTCTGGTGTCATGCCGCCGATATGCGGTGTGGCCACCACATCCGCCCGCGCTGCCAGCAACGGGTTTGGCCTTTGGTCTGGCGCGCTGCCGACATCCATCGCGGCGCCGCTGATATGCCCGGAATCAAGTGCCGCAATCAGCGCCGCTTCATCCACCAATTCACCGCGTGAAAGATTGATAAACCGCGCGCCCGGCTTCATGGCCGCAAAGGCGGGCGCATTGAACAGATGTCTGGTGGAGTCATCGGAAATGGCAAGGCAGACAACAATGTCCGAAGCCGCCAGCACTCCCACAAAGCCCGCTTGCGCGATGCGCGGATCAGTGACCTTGGCAAAGGGATCAAACACGGCGACCTGCATACCAAGTGCCAAAGCCACTTCCGCCAAGCGCTGGCCGATACGCCCATAGCCAATAATGCCAAGCCGCGCCCCCGAAAGCTGCAGGCCCATGCGCCCTTGCGGCAAGCGTCCAGCGCGATAGGTGCTGGCCATGGCACCGACATCGCGCGCCAGATCCACCATGAAGCCAAGCGCCAATTCGACTACCGCATCCACAAAGCCAGGTGTGGCGCGCGTGACCAATACGCCCGCCGCGCTCGCGGCCGGCACATTGATGGTGGAGATAT
The DNA here is from genome assembly GCA_040398485.1 of Roseomonas sp. Taxonomy (GTDB): domain Bacteria; phylum Pseudomonadota; class Alphaproteobacteria; order Acetobacterales; family Acetobacteraceae; genus Neoroseomonas. Next base: position 6,041 of record JBBAUC010000195.1, read on the forward strand.
CCACTGCCACGCGCAGAAAGGCCAAAAGCTCCGGCATTGCTGCAAAGGTTTCGGAAAGCCCTGGTGTTGCGCGATCAGCAACAATGGCGTGGCAGCCGCGTGCCGCTTCGGCCAAGGCAGCGCCGGACAGCACGGTAGCCCCGGGGTTGCGAATAACCTCAGCATGTTCCGACAAGGCCGCAAGGGCGCGCGGGCCGTAATAACCTTCGAACATTTCTGGACTGTGCGAGAGAAAAACGCGGAGCTTCATGGGGATATTCCTGATGACATGGCGGCGATGGGCTGCTTC
>JBBAUC010000196.1:0-6301 GCA_040398485.1 Roseomonas sp.
CGTGAGCTGGCGGCCACGCGGCGGCGGTTTTGCTATCTGCGGCTCGGTTATCTGCGGCTCGGTTATCTGCGGCTCGGTTATCTGCTGGCGCGGGAGGGGCTGAAGCCGAACCAGCGCTGGTCGTTGGACTTTGTCTCTGACGCCTTTGGTTGTGGTCGGCGTTTCCGCATTCTGTGCGTGGTGGACGACTTCACGCGCGAATGCCTGGCGCTGGTGCCTGATACGTCGCTGTCGGGCGCCAGGGTTGCGCGTGAACTCGACAAGATCGTGGCGATCCGCGGCAAGCCGCTGGCAGTGGTTAGTGACAACGGCACGGAGCCGACATCGGCCTCGATCCTGCGCTGGTCGCAAGAGCGGCAGGGGGAATGGCATTACATCGCGCCGGGCAAACCGACCCAGAATGCTTTCGTCGAAAGCTTCAACGGCCGGCTGCGCGATGAGTGCCTAAATGAGATGCTGATTACCTCCGTGGTGCAGGCACGGGCCGTGCTGGACACCTGGCGGCAGGATTACAATACCATCCGGCCGCATTCGAAACTGGGCATGCCCCCATCCCCGTTGCCATAACCTCAACCATCAGCCATCAAAGCAAAGGACTCGCTGTCTGAGTGGATACATTCGGGGGGGCACGTCACGCCATGGCCTGCATCACGCTATCAGCAAGCGGTGCTTCAAGCGGCACCACGGCGGCGGGATTGCCCGCGAAGGGGCGGGTGGTGAAGGCATCAACCAGGAAAAAGGGAAGTTTCATCATGCCCGCAGATAGAATGTCTGCGCCGGCCCCGCAATTGTCACATCAAACCTTGATGGAAAGGCCTGCTATCGCCGAGAAAGGATCGCTCGCGGCATTGGCGGCGCTGACGGCGGCCTTGTCGGCTTGCGCCATCAGGTAACGTTCAGCTAGGCCGCGCACCTTGATGGGGTCCTGCAAATCCGCAAGCTTCATGCGTGACAGAATAGCCCTTGCCTGAGTTTCAACCGGCTGGATCGCGACCTGATCCGGAATGCCAAGCGCACCCAGCACCACGCGGCGCATGATGCCATTGCCAAGGATATCATAGACCGATTTCACGGTTTTCGCGGTTTCGCTGAAATAGACCGCATTCGCCATGCCTGGATTGGTTTCGCTCAACCCGGTGCGATATTCGTATTTCGTGAAGCCCTTAGTCAGGATTTCCAGCATCTTGGGATCGGAAAGACTGCCAAGGCGAAGCCCCGCCTTCATCCCATCCACGATCTTGCCCGCATCAGAGCCAAAGATGCGCGACTGCGCATTCACTGAAGCGGTTGAAAGTGGCTTTCCATCGCGGCCATTCAACACCTGCTTGCTTCTGCTCAGCAAGAACTGCGCCTGCAAGGTCTGGTCAAGGCCTGTGGCGCCGGTGAGCATGCGATCAGCCATGGCGACGGAGATTTCCAGGGCGAAATTGACGTTGCCGCTGATGCCATCCTTGTGGAAATTCTCAAGCCTGGATTGAAAATCCCGCGAGCTGACAGCGCCTGAAGCTGTCTCAAGCGCTGCTAGTTTTTCGAGCCTTTCGGCAACGCCCGACGCATTGCGCCGCACCTGTTCAATCAAGGCGCTGGTTTCAAGCAGGGCTGCGCTGCCAATACGCTTGCTGGAAGCGGCCATCACAGTATCCTCCGTGATCGCAACCAAAGCTTCATCAGCGCGCTGTATCGCGGCCCCGAAAGACCCGGCGCGCGTCAGCTTCGCAATTTCCTTCAGGGCCTGGCTGGCAAGGCTTGGCATGCCGAAGACCGGCGTTTCCGCAAGCTTGATGGCACTGAGCGCGGCACCCGCTGCGTAGGTCACCTCAAGCCGCGCGCGCGAAACATTGGGTGGCGCGGCATTCTTCATCCCGTCCAGAAGCTTCGTAGTATCCGCCTGCGTGATGCGCGCGATAGGTACGCCTTCAATCGGTGCCTTGGTGGGCTTGCCATCCCGCGTGTTCAGGATATTCGTGACGTTGCTCAGATAAATCTTGGCCAGATCACGCTCATCGGCATTCAGCGCGGCATCCTGCATGCGCTTCGCCATGGCAGCGGCCACTTCCAGCGAGAAATTCGAATTCTTGTCGGCGCCTTCCTTCTGGAAAGCATCAAGCCTGGTCTTGTAGTCCGGGGCCCAAGCCGGGCCGCTTGGCGCATCAAGCGCCACCAGCTTTTCGACGCGCTTGGCAACACCGAAGACATCGCGGCGCAATTGATCAAGCGTAATGCCGCCTTCCATCAGCGCCACGCGGCCCTGGCGCAACTGGTCCGGCGTCAGCCCGCCTGCGCTATCCAGGGCGGTCAGCGCATCATCAACACTTGCCAGCGCAGCATCGAAAGACCCGCTCCGCATAAAAAACGCCATCTGCTTCAGCGCGTCCTTGGCAATCGTCGGCAGATCATCCGCCGGCAATTCCGCCTGGCGGATGGTCACCGCGGTCAATACCGCAGCCTGTTCGCCCTCGCGCCGAGCGCGATCCGCAACTAATTCCTCCCCTGGGCGAAGCCGCGCGGCCAGCGCGCTGGTCACCTTATCCTCCAGGCCATCAAAGGCCCTGATTTTGGGTACGGCAGCCCTGCTTGTCGGCGCGGTCAATATCGCCTCACCCAAACGCAATTGCCCGGCAACCGCCGTGGTTTCCTTATCGGTCAGCCCTTCAAAGGCCACGGTCTTGGGTGTTGTGGTTGCCTTCAGATTGAGCGTGGCGGCGGCATTCTTCCAGGTGGTGCCGAGCTGCGCCGCAACCCCCTTGGTGTCCTTGGGGTCAGACAGCAAGGCCCGCTTCACCAGGCCCGGGTTGCCCACTTGATCCGGCAGGCCAAGGGCGGGCATCAGCACCTTCAAAACACGGGGGTCAGTCAGCGCCTTATCGATATTCGGCGCGGCATCCAGTGCCTGACGAAACTGCGCCAAAGTCGTCAGCGTGATGGGGTCTTTCTTTTCGCGGATAAGGCCTTTTTCTTCCTCACCTGCTTTGGTGACGCGGCGGAAGGCAACCACAGCTTCCCCGGCGCTTGCCGCACGGGCAGCGTTACCGAAGGGGAGCATCAGCGAATTCTGGCCTTGTTGGCCAAATAAACCCGCCATGAGGGTGGCACTCATATTGATAGCCATGGACGCAATCTGCGCCGGAAAAGATTAACAAATCCTGAAGATTGCCGCTGATGGGCGGGATTTCAGCGCAAAATCCCAGGATCGCAGGTCACCGCGTGGTTCAGCGGCCCATGCCCAGCGCCAAAGCCCGGCGCAGCCGTAATCGCCGCGCGCACATAGGCGCGCGCGCGGATGACGGAATCCCTGAGCGAAAGCCCCTGCGCCAGCCCAGCCGCCACAGCACTCGCCAAGGTGCAGCCCGTGCCATGGGTATGACGGGTCTGGATGCGGCGGTCGCGGAAGATTTCCATCCGCGTCCCGGTGGCGAGCAGATCCACCACCTCATCGCCCGGCAGATGCCCGCCCTTCAGCAGCACAGCTTTGGGGCCAAGCGCCAGCAGCGCCTTGGCCGCCTGGTGCATGGCGCCGACATCGGCAATGGCAAAGCCACACAGCGCCTCGGCCTCTGGCAGATTGGGGGTCAGCACGGTGGCAATAGGTAAAAGGCGGCGCTTCAGCGTCTCGGCGGCTTCCGGCACCAGCAAAGGGTGTCCGCCCTTGGCGACCATCACCGGGTCCGCCACCAAAGGCAGGCCAGCGGCACGGGCGGTGATTTCGTCACACACGGCTTCAATCGTCGCGCTATCGGCCAGCATCCCGGTTTTCAGCGCATCCGCGCCCAGGTCATCCATCACCACCGCAATCTGCTGGCGCAGGAATTCCAGCGGCACGGGCAATACGCCATGCACGCCAAGCGTATTTTGCGCGGTGAGCGCCGTGATCGCCGTCATGCCAAAGGCGCCAAGCGCGGTCACGGCCTTCAGGTCCGCCTGAATGCCGGCACCGCCGCCGGAATCAGACCCGGCAATGATCAGAACGCGGCCTTTCATGCCGCGCGCGCTTCCGCCTTGATCAGATCAGAGAGCCGCCCGACCACACCATCCACCAGGGCTTCATCCTCGGCCTCCGCCATCACGCGGATCACCGGCTCCGTGCCGCTCGCGCGGATCAGTACGCGGCCACGCGCGCCAAGGGCGGTTTCCTCGGCGGCGATGGCCTCAGTCACCACGGGCTTCACCAGCGGCGAGGCGCCGGCATAGCGCACATTCACCAGCCGCTGCGGCAAGGGCGCGAAGCAGCGCAGCACCTCGCTCGCCGGGCGCTTGTCTTCGACTAGCACTGAAAGCACTTGCAAAGCGGCGATCAACCCATCCCCGGTCGTGCCGAATTCGGGCATGATCATATGGCCGGATTGCTCACCGCCCAGATTGCAGCCGGCTTCGCGCATTTTTTCGCCCACATAGCGGTCGCCAACCGCGGTGCGGAGCAAGCCAAGCCCGCGCGCGGCAAGGAAGCGCTCAAGCCCCATATTGGACATGACGGTGGCCACCACGGCGCCGCCAGTCAGGCGGCCCTGCGCGTGCCAGGAATGGGCGATCAGCGCCAGGATCTGGTCGCCGTCAATCACCTGCCCGGCTTCATCCACCAGCACCACACGATCGGCATCGCCATCCAGGGCAATGCCCAAATCGGCGCGGCGTTCACGCACCAAAGTCGCAAGTGAGGCGGGCGCGGTGGAACCCACCCCTTTATTGATATTGAAGCCATCCGGGGCGACGCCGATGGGGATCACCTCGGCCCCCAATTCCCACAGCACGGTGGGGGCCACGCGATAACCGGCACCATGGGCGCAATCCACAACAATGCGGAGCCCATCCAAGGTTTGCCCGCGCGGGAAGGATGCCTTGGCCGCTTCAATATAGCGCCCCGGCGCATCTTCCAGCCGGCTTGCGCGGCCAAGCCGTGCCGATGGCACCAGCGCAGCGCCAAGATCACCCGCCATCAGCGCTTCGATTTCCGCTTCCTGATCATCGGTCAGCTTCAGCCCATCGGGGCCAAATAGCTTGATGCCGTTATCCTCGTATGGGTTGTGGGAAGCACTGATCATCACGCCCAAATCGGCGCGCAAGGACCGCGTGAGCAAGGCAATAGCCGGCGTGGGCAAGGGCCCGACCAGCACCACGTCCATCCCCGCACCAATAAAGCCGGCTGTCAGCGCAGGTTCCAGCATATAGCCGGAAAGCCGCGTATCCTTGCCGATAACAACGCGATGGCGGTGATTGCCGCGATTGAAAAAGCTGCCTGCCGCCTGGCCAAGCCTGAGTGCGGTGGCGGCGTCCATCGGCGCGGCATTCGCTTTGCCGCGAATGCCATCAGTGCCGAAAAGCCGGCGGGTCGGGGGTGCTTCGCTCATGCGTAGGTTATAGCCCCTTGCCGGCTTCGGATGAAACCCGGCCGCGCCCGGCAAGCCCAGGCGCGGCGCGGGGTTCGTATTAAGCGCGCCGGATATTCCAGAACAGCGGCGGTTGGCCCTTCAGCATGCCGGTCAGGTTCCGGCGATAGGCGGTGGGTTGGTAATACATGCCCGTCGGCACATAGGGCACTTCATCGAAGGCAATGCGCTGCATCTCCCGCCCTGCTGCCGCTTCCGCTGCCGCATCCGGCGCGTTGAACCAGGCATCGCGCTGCGCTTCCAAGGCTGGGATGGTCGGCCAGCCCGGCCAGGCATTGTCGCCATGGCCGCGGATGGAGGCATGGCTTGCGGGATTCCAATGGTCAATCCCGGACCAGAAGGTGAAGAAGCCGGACCAGCCGCCTTGTTCCAGCGGGTTCTTGCTGGCGCGGCGGGCGACCAGCGTGCCCCAATCCGTGCTCACCAGATCAACATTGAAGCCCATGCGGGTGAACAAATCCGCGCCTACAAGTGTGGCGGCGTTGATCGAAGCAAGGTCAGTCGCGTTCAGCAGTACAAGGCGCTGGCCCATGGCGCCGGCGGCCTGCACTTCAGCGCGCGCGGCTTCGATGCTTTTGCGCATACGTTCCAAGCTGATATTGCTCGCCATCGGGCTTTCCGGCGCGAAATAGCCAATGCCTTCGCGGCGGAGATCAGGGCGACCTTCAACGCCCGCAGTGCCGATCACCGCGGTCATGAAATCCATCTGATTGATGGCGGTCAGCACCGCGCGGCGTACGGCCGGGTTGTTGAAGGGTGCTGCGGTATGGTTCGGGCGGAAAATGCCGATCAGCCCTGTATCGTTGATGATATCCACACGGATGTTGCGCGCGGCCGCACCACGTTGAAACAGCGGGAACAAATCCGCGGTCGGCTGTTCCCACCAATCAATCTCGCCCGATTGCAGCGCGGCGGATGCG
>JBBAUC010000197.1:0-6293 GCA_040398485.1 Roseomonas sp.
TGAATGTCATCGGCGATATCGTGTCGCGCATCAGCCAGTTGGATGGCGAAAACACGGCCATTGCAGCGGCAGTGGAAGAACAATCCGCCACCACAGCGGAAATCGCTTCCAGCCTGCGCAATGCCGCCCAGGCGGTGGATGGACTGGAAGGTTCCATCGGCCGCGTGTCTGGCATGGCGGAGGAGTCTGGCAAGGCCATGGGCAGCATCACGAATGCAAGCCGTACCGTGGCCGAAGAAGCGGTGCAGCTGCGTGAAGCGACCCAGGCCTTGATCAAGCGCCTGCAAGCGGCCTGATAGAGCCTTATTGCTCCCGATAAAGAGCGGCGGTTCCGTCAGGGGCCGCCGCTTTTCTTTTGGGAATCCAATGCAGCACCCGGTGGATGGTATCATGGATTGCAACATCGCCATGCCGAAAATAAGCTTTTGTTCCTATATTCTACAGAATCGTGCCTTGATTTTGTGTGGGATGCGGAGGGGCCACAGTCCGGGCGCCTGCTCGCGAATCTGCCAAATATCTGTGGCAAGAAAGTCACCACACTGTGACCCCGCCCCATTTCCGCCAAAAGTCACAGAAATTTTTCCTATATTCCCGCGTCTTCAACAGCCCCATTCAGCTAATCACGCCAAGTTTCACCAAGTTACAGCCTTGATGCTTGTTCCCTTGATTCCATCCAGCTTACCTCCCCCAGCAAGACGCAAACGCGTCATGTCTAACAGGGGGCTCTGATCGGAAATGAGGGCAAGTAAACTTGTCGCGACCGCCTTAGTCGCCTTTGGCGTCGTTCTGACGTCAAGCCAGGTGAGCGCGAGTCAAGCGAACCAACAATCTGCCGCTCAACGCCAGCAGGCGGCGAAGCCAGCAACGGCGCGCCCAGCCGCCCAGGCTCAGCCTACTAGGGCTCAGGCTCAGCCTACCAGGGCCAAAGTGAATTCGGCCAATGCTCAAGTAAGGTCAGTCAGGTCCAATCCCGTCAGGGCCAATCAGACGGTCCAAGGGCCACGCCGGTCAACCGCGCAAGTTCAGCGTATCGCCTTCAGCACTCCCCTGGGCGGCATTTCTTGCGTGCCGTACGTCAGGCAAGCGACAGGTGTGGCGATTCGCGGCAATGGCGGCGAATGGTGGCATAACGCCGCCGGGCTTTATGCCCGCGGACACAGGCCGGAACCTGGCGCGATTATGGCCTTCTCTCCCACCAGCCAAATGCCACTCGGTCATGTCGCCGTGGTGCAGGAAGTGCTCAGCCCCCGCAAGGTCCTTATTCATCACGCCAATTGGGGCGGACCGGGAATTAGTCGCGGCTCGATCATGGCGGGTGTTTCGGTGGTCGATGTGTCGCTGCGTAATGACTGGTCGTCGGTACGGGTGCAGGTCGGTCAGTACCAGGAAAGCTTTGGCAGCATCTATCCTATTCAGGGCTTTATCTATGACCGCCCTGACAATGGGTATATTCGCACTGCCGCGACGCCGCGTCCCGGCGGCCCGGTATTGGCCAATGCGCACTCCATCCGTCCGAATGATGTGCGCAGCTTCGAAGAACTGGCCCAGGCGCCGGCGCGGTCGCGCTGAACCCGCCCTGTAGTTATCTTCATTCGGATTTTTCCGGCGCGTCACAAGGCGGTTTCGGCGTAAAGCCCCGCCCGGCTATTACAGCATCCTCACCAAAGCGCGCGCGAAGCGCCTCCATCGCTTTCCAGCGGGCTGCCCGGCGCGGCGCTTCCGGGTCTGCCAGATCGCCGCGATCTGCCTGATCCGCCGGCGCCAAGGGCTGGGCGCCAATGCCAATCAGGCGAAACGCGGTGCCATCCGCTTCCTTCTGCAATAGCGGCCTGGCGGCGGCGAAAATCACCTCCGGCAATAGGCTTGGTTCCGCCAACCGTTGAGACCGGGTGCGCAGCGCGAAATCGGCCGCCTTCAGCTTCAGCACCACGCCGCCCGCCGCCAGCCCCTTTTCCTTAAGCCTGCGCGCGAGCTTTTCGCAAAGCCGCCAAAGCGGTGCCTCAAGCGCCGCGAGCGCCGAGATGTCGGTATCAAACGTTGTCTCGGCGCTGATGCTTTTCGTCTCCCGCACTGGGTTGACCGGGCGGTCATCCTCACCCCGCGCGCGCGCCACCAGCGCAGGTCCGTCCAAACCGAAACGCGCCAACGCCGTGCGCGCATCCAGCGCTGCCAATTGCCCAAGGCGCACAAACCCCGCCGCCGCCAGGCGCTTCGCCATGGCCGGCCCCACGCCGGGCAGGACCGCCACCGATTGCGGGGCAAGCCAACCCGCGGCTTCCCCCCGCCCGATCACCGCAAAGCCACGCGGCTTGTCGCGTTCGGCGGCGAGCTTCGCCATCAACCGATTGGCAGCCAACCCAACCGAGACCGTGACGCCTACTTCGCGTTCTACGGCCTGGGCGAAACGCGCCAGCACCACGGCGGGGGGCGCGTTATGCAAAGCCTCGGTCCCGCGCAAATCAAGTACGGCCTCATCAATGGAGAGCGGCTGCACGAGTGGTGTGAGCGTTTCCATCATGCCGCGGATACGTGCCCCTTCGTGGGCGTATTTGGCGATATCAGGCTTGATCACCACCGCATCCGGGCAGGCGGCGCGCGCCTTGAACATAGGCATGGCGCTGCGCACGCCGGAAAGCCGCGCGATATAGCAGCAGGCAGCGACTACGCCGCGCGTGCCGCCGCCAACAATCACCGGGCGCGTCGCCAATTCTGGCTGGTCCCGCTTTTCCACACTGGCATAGAAGGCATCGCAATCAATATGCGCGACGGTCAGGCGGAACAGGTCTGGGTGGGCCACCACGCGACGGGAAGCGCAGGCCGGGCAGCGCGTGAAATCCTCCGCCGCGTGATGGAAGCAATCGCGGCAGAGTGCCGGCACAGTCTAGCGCCTCAGCCAGGGCAGGGCGGTGAAACACGCCAGCAAAACGGCATAAATCGCGCCCTCAATACTCGCGAAATGCGCCAGCCATTTTTCGGGTGAAAGGCCGCGCATGGCGCGCGTCATGGCAATTTCAGCACCGATCAACAGCACCAGCCCGGCCAACCCCATGATGATGCGCCCGCCCGATTTCGGCGGAATGCCAAAACGGCGCGCGATCAGCGGCGCGAAATGGATGATGGCGGCAAGCATGGGAATGGCCTCAATCGCACTCGCCACCGCCACACCAAAGCGTGGCGCCAGCAGCAATTCGCACGTTGTGCCCAGCAAAAAGCCAATCACATAAAGCAGCAGGAAATAGACAACCCCAGCCTTGATAGCCCGCCCCATCACCCGCCATCCCAAAGCCGCGCGGCGCCGAAAACGCCGGACGAATCGCCATGCTTCGCCTGCACAACGGGTGTGCGCGCCACATCGCCAAAGCCATGCCGCGCCATCAGCCCCGGCACATCGCGATAGAGATGCGCCATGTTGGACAAGCCACCGCCCAGCACGATCACATCCGGGTCAAGGATATTGGCAATCATCGCCAAGGCCCGCGCGAGCCTATCCGCATGCCGTGCCAGCGCCGCTTGCGCGCGCTGATCCCCCGCCGCCGCCCGCGCCGGCAAGCCAGAGGCATCACGCGCGCCCGCCCCATCGCAATCCGTCGCCAAGGCGGGGCCGGACAGGAAGGTTTCAAGACAGCCATGTTGGCCGCACCAGCAGCGCGGGCCCGGAAATTCCTCAGGCTGCATCCAGGGCAAGGGTACATGGCCCCATTCGCCCCCCGTGCCATTCGGCCCATCCAAAATTCGGCCGCCCGAGACAATGCCCGCGCCAGTCCCGGTGCCGATGATCACCGCGAAAACCGTAGTGTAGCCAGCACCCGCGCCATCGGCGGCTTCGCTCATCGCCAGGCAATTCGCGTCATTGCTGATACGCACCGCGCGCCCGAGCAAAGCTTCCAGATCCTGTTTCAACGCGCGGCCATTCAAAGCCTGGGAATTGGCGTTGCGCACCAGGCCCGAAACGGGGCTCAGGCTGCCCGGAATGCCAATGCCAAGGCTGCCCTGGGCGCCGAGCCGCGATTCGGCTTCTGACACCAACCCCGTGATGGTCGCCAGCACACCCTCATAATCCGCGGGGGTCGCGCGGCGTTCGCGCAGCAGCACGGCGCCATCATCGCCAAGGGCCACGATTTCCGTCTTGGTGCCGCCCAGATCAATGCCGAGTTTCATGCTAATAGTCTTGGTCAAGCGCGCGCGGCGCCGCAAGCCTGAACTGGCGGCGATACGCAAGCCATAGTGGAAGAAAACGCATGAGCGAGACGATTCTGGATGTGAAGGGCCTGACCTGCCCCTTGCCGGTGCTGAAGGCGAATAAGGCGCTCCGCGGCATGGCGGCCGGCGCGCGGCTGACCGTGCTGGCGACCGACCCGGCCTCGGTTCCGGATTTCAACGCCTTTTGCCGGGAAACCGGCCATGCGCTGGTGGCATTTTCCGAAGATCAGGGCAGCTATCGCTTCGTCATCCGCAAGCGCGACGACGCCACAGCATGAGCGTGCTGATCCTGACCCATGCCGCTTGCGTGACGCATGACCCCGGCCCGCATCACCCGGAATGCCCGGATCGTTGGCGTGCCGTGACGCGCGCCCTGGAAGCGGGGGCCTTCAGCGCCCTGCCCCGCGCCGAAGCGCCGCGCGCAACGCACGAACATATCCTGCGTGTGCATCCCGAAGCCTATCTGGAAGCGATTCTCGGCGCTGCCCCCGCCCGGGGCGATCGCGTAGCGCTGGATGCCGATACCATCCTGTCCCATGGCAGCATCGAAGCCGCCTTGCGGAGCGCCGGCGCGGCGGTGGCGGCGGTGGATGCGGTTTGCACTGGCCCCATCCGCCACGCTTTTTGCGCGACTCGCCCGCCTGGCCATCACGCCGAACCATCGCGCCCCATGGGCTTTTGCCTTTTTGCCAATGCAGCCATTGCCGCGCGCCATGCCCAGGCTGTGCATGGCGTGAAGCGCGTGGCGGTGGCTGATTTCGATGTGCATCACGGCAATGGCACGCAAGCCTGTTTTGAGGCTGATGCATCGTTGATGCTGGCATCATCCCATCAATGGCCGCTTTACCCAGGCACCGGCGCGCCGCAGGAAAGAGGTGTTGGCAATATCTTCAACGCCACGCTGCCGCCTGGCGCCGATGGCGCGGCGTTTCGCGCCGTGTGGGAGAGGTTGTTGCTGCCCGCTTTGGATGCCTTCGCGCCTGAATTGCTGATCATCTCGGCCGGGTTTGACGCGCATGTTGCGGACCCGCTGGCGCAGCTTCGGCTGACGGAAGCGGATTTCGCCTGGATCACGGAAGAACTCTGTGCGCTGGCCGCGCGCCATGCCGAAGGGCGCGTGGTTTCAGTGCTGGAGGGCGGCTATGACCTGGATGCACTGGGCGCTTCGGTGGCGGCGCATGTTCGCGCGCTGATGCTGAATTAACCCTTGCAGAGCGCCGCCCAGCGCCCCCAAATCTCACATTACAAAACAAAGAGGTCCGCCATGCGCCGTCGTCATCTTCTCGCTGCCCTGCCTGCCGCGGCTTTAGCGCCACGCCTTGCCGCTGCGCAGGATTGGCCGCCCGGCCCGGTACGCGCCATTGTGCCCTTCGCCCCCGGCTCTGCCACCGATACGGTCGCGCGCGTCTTTACCGAGAAAATGCGCGATACCCTCGGCCAGAATGTGGTGGTGGAAAACCGCGCCGGCGCCAATGGGCTGATTGGGGCGGAAGCTGTGGCCCGCGCCACACCCGATGGCCTGACCGTGCTGATCGGCACCAATTCTACCAATGCAGCCGCAGGCGCCCTGTTCAAACGCGTGCCCTTTGATGTGGACACCGCCTTCATCCCGGTCTCGACCCTCGGTTCCGTCCCCCTGCTGGTCGCGGTGCGGGCCGAATCGCGCTGGCAGAACCTGGCGGAATTGCTGGCCGAGGCGAAAGCCAAGCCGGAGGGCGTCACCTACGCCTCCGCGTCTTCGTCCCAGCAGGTCTCGACCGAGCTCATGGCCCATATGGCCGGCGCCAAGATGCTCCGCGTGCCCTATCGTTCATCGCCGCTCGCGGTGCAGGATCTGCTGGCCGGGCGGGTTGATCTTTTTGTGGCGGATCAATTGGTTATCCTGCCGCAGGCGCGGGATGGGAAGCTGCGCATCCTCGGCATCACCTCCCCGCAACGCTCCGCCATGCTGCCGGAGATTCCAACAGTGGCCGAAGCCGGGAACCTGCCCGGCTATCAGATCACCGCCTGGTTCGGGCTTTTCGTGCCTGCCGGCACGCCGGCCATTGCGGTTTCCCGCCTGAATGCCGCCGTGCGCCGCGCCGGGGAACAGG
>JBBAUC010000198.1:0-6198 GCA_040398485.1 Roseomonas sp.
CGTTGGACGGACACTTGCCGTGCTGCCGGGGGGCTTGGATGTGGCCTATCCACCCGAAAACGCTGCCTTGCAAAGCCGGATTGGCCGCGAAGGGGCGCTGGTGGCGGAACATGCGCTCGGCACCGCGCCCTTGGCGCGGCATTTCCCGAAGCGCAACCGCATCGTGGCCGGGCTTTCGCTTGGCGTCCTGGTGGTGGAAGCCGCTGAGCGATCCGGCACGCTGATTACCGCGCGCATTGCGTTGGAAGCGGGGCGAGAGGTCTTCGCCATCCCCGGCAGTCCGCTTGACCCACGCAGCCGCGGCGCCAACGACCTTATCCGCCAGGGTGCCCATTTGGTGGAAAGTGCCGCCGATGTGCTGGCGCATCTGCCCGAAGCACCGAACGATGCCCCGCTTTTTGCCCTGGCTCAGCCGCCGGAAAATCCGATCCCCGAGGATGTCCCGCCGGAAGCCACCCCCGGCGAATATGGTCAACTTATTGATTTAATTGGAATGTCACCTATATCTGTTGACGATCTGCTCCGGCGCTGTCACCTCTCTCCCCCCGCGCTCCAGGCGGCGCTCGCTGATCTGGAACTGGAAGGCCGGGTGGATATGCTGCCCGGCCATCGGGTAGCGCTATCCGGGCGAGGGTGAATCGGGAAAGCATGAGCGACGTTGTCGTTGTGGAATCGCCGGCCAAGGCGAAGACGATTGAAAAATATTTGGGCCGGGATTTCACGGTATTGGCCTCCTATGGCCATGTCCGCGATCTGGAAGAAAAAGATGGTGCGGTCCTGCCAGATCAGGATTTCGCCATGCTCTGGGGCAAGGACCCGCGCGGTGAGCAGCAAGTGGGCCGCATTGCGGCTGCGCTGAAGGGCGCCAAGCGATTGTATCTGGCAACCGACCCGGACCGCGAAGGGGAAGCGATTTCCTGGCATGTGAAGGATATGCTGGCCGAGCGTGGGGCGCTGAAGGGCAAGCATGTTCAGCGCATCACCTTCAACGAAATCACCAAGCGTGCCGTACAATATGCGGTGGCGCATCCGCGTGATTTGGATCAGCCGCTGATCGAAGCCTATCTGGCGCGGCGCGCGCTGGATTATTTGGTGGGCTATACGCTTTCGCCGGTGCTGTGGCGCAAACTCCCTGGTTCGCGTTCTGCCGGCCGCGTGCAATCTGTCGCCCTTCGCCTGATTTGCGAACGCGAAGCGGAAATCGAGGCGTTTCGCGCGCGCGAATATTGGTCCATTGAAGGCCGCTTCACCACGGCGGCCGGCGCGCCTTTCACCGCGCGGCTCACGCATCTTGAAGGCCGCAAGCTGGAACAATTCGACCTGCCGGATGAAGCGGCGGCGATGCGCGCGAAGACGCTGGCCGAAGGCGGCAATTATAGTGTGGCGTCGGTCGAAAAGCGCCGCGTGCGGCGGAACCCCCCGCCGCCCTTCATGACCTCCACGCTTCAGATGGAAGCATCGCGCAAGCTCGGCATGGGCGCGCAGCAAACCATGCGCACGGCGCAGGCTTTGTATGAAGCTGGCCACATTACTTATATGCGGACGGATGGTGTGACCATGGCGCGCGAAGCCATTGCTGCCATTCGTGATCACGTGAAAAGCGCCTTCGGGCCGAATTACATGCCCGCCGCGCCGCGCGAATATGCCTCCAAGGCCAAGAACGCGCAGGAAGCGCATGAGGCGATTCGCCCCACGGACGTAACGCGCAGCCCGGATACCATGGGCGGCGAATTGGAAGGTGCGCAGGCCAGGCTTTATGATTTGATCTGGAAGCGCGCGGTCGCGTCCCAAATGGCTTCGGCCGAGATGGATCAAACGGCGGTGGATATCACCGCCAAGGATGCCCGCGCGCAATTCCGCGCCACCGGTTCCGTGATTGCCTTTGACGGCTTCCTGAAGCTGTATCGCGAAGATGAGGATGATCGTGCGGCCGATGCGCGCGCCGGCATAGCGCCCGGCAGCGCGCCGGCCGAGGATGATGAAAGCCGCATCCTGCCGCCCATGCGGGAAAAGGAAGCGCTGAAGCACGGTGACATCGCCGCAAGCCAGCATTTCACGCAGCCACCGCCGCGTTATTCCGAAGCGTCATTGGTGAAGCGGCTGGAAGAACTCGGCATTGGCCGGCCTTCCACCTATGCCTCCATCCTGCAACGCTTGCAGGATTTGAAATATGTCACGCTCGAAAAACGGCGTTTTATTGCGCAGGATTTGGGGCGCATGGTCACCACCTTCCTGGTGCGGTTTTTCGAGAAATATGTGGATACCGGCTTCACCTCCGCCATGGAGGAGAAGCTCGATGAAATCTCCGGTGGTCGTGCCGAATGGCGCGCGGTGATGCATGTTTTCTGGGATGAATTCTCCCGCGCCGTGGAAGCCACCAAGGATCTGAAGATCCGCGACGTGATTGACGCGCTGGATGAGGATTTGGGGCCGCATATTTTCCCCGCGCGCGGCGATGGCACAGATCCGCGTGTCTGCCCGACCTGCGCTGCAGGCAGGCTGGGGCTGCGGCTCGGGCGCGGTGGCGCCTTTATCGGCTGTTCGAATTATCCTGAATGCCGGTACACGCGCCCCTTCGGCGTTGGGTCTGCCGATGGTGAAGGTGTCAGCGCGGATCGCGAATTGGGCAACGACCCCGCGACCGGCCAGGCGGTCACCATGCGGCGTGGCCCTTATGGCGTTTATGTGCAGCTCGGAGAGCCCGGCACCGATGCCAAGGGCAAGCCCACCAAGCCGCGCCGCGCGAGCCTGGCTGCCGGGCAGAACCCGGATGGCATGACGCTGGAAGCGGCCCTTGGCTTGCTCTCCCTGCCTCGCGTGATTGGCATTGATCCCGAAAGCCAGGAGGAAATCACGGCGGGGCTTGGGCGTTTCGGCGCCTATGTGCGCTGTGGCAGCATCTTCAAATCCTTGGACAAGGATGATGATGTGCTGACCGTGGGGCTCAATCGCGCCGTGGCACTTTTGGCCGATGCACGGTCCCGCATTCGTGAACTGGGCGCTCACCCCAAGGATGGTGAGATGGTGGTGGTGCGCAAGGGCCGCTTCGGGCCTTACGCGCAGCATGGGCGGACCGTCGCCAACCTGCCGCGCGATCTAGCGATGGAAGACGCCGCGCTTGCCGATATGGTCACGCTGCTTGCCGAGAAGGGCAAGGAGATGAAGGCGCGCGGTGCGGCGGCCCGCAAAGGCGCCAAGGGTGGCGCGCGCAAGGCCGCTGCTGCTGCGGCACCCGCCAAGCCGGCCGCTAAGGGGAAACCGAAAGCCGCGCCTGCCAAGGCGAAGCCAGCCGCGAAAGCGAAGCCTGCCACGGCAAAGGCCAAGCCCGCCGCCAAGCCGAAGGCCGCGACCACCAAGGCGAAGCCCGCGGCGAAGGCCAAAGCCAAACCCGCCGCCCGCAAGAGTAGCCGCTGAAATGCCCCGTCGCGGCCCGCCGGTGAAAGGCCATAAGGCCCGATCCCGCGCCGCTTCCGGCCCGGCGGCTAGTGCCAAGCGTCGCGGCACGGCGCTCCAAGCTGCTGCGACGACAGGCGAGCTTCCTTCCAAGGCCGCGCTGCGCGGTTTTCTGGCGGAAGCCAAAGGCCGCGTGACGAAATCCGAAATCGCCCGCGCCTTTGGGCTGAGTACGGATCAGCGCCCGGCACTCCGCCACATGATGCGCGAATTGGCCGAAGAAGGGGGTTCAAGCCCTGCCGGCAAGCGCGCCATCATCGCGCCAGGCCGCTTGCCCGATATGGCGCCGGTGGAAGTGACCGGCACAGACCCGGATGGCGACCCCATCGCCCGCCCGCTGCAATGGGAGGGTGAGGGCCGCCCGCCCATCATCTATATGCGCCCGGAAGGCAAAGGCCGCCCGGCGCTGGCGGTTGGCGAACGCGTACTCGCACGCCTCAAGCCCATCGGTGCCGGCAAATATGAAGGTCGCACTTTTAAGCGCATCGCGGGTGGTGCGCCGGCCCGCATCCTGGGCGTTTATGAGGAAGGGCGGATCATCCCAACCGATCGGCGCCAGAAGGGCGAATGGATGGTCCCGCCCGGAGAAGCCGGCGGCGCCAAACCAGGTGATATCGTGCTGGCTGAACCCTTACCCGCCACGCGGCATTTTGGCCCCAAGCCCGCGCGGATTATCGAAAGCCTGGGCGTCATGGGCGAACCGCGTTCGGTCTCACTCATCTGCATCCATGCCCATGGCATCCCGGATGTTTTTCCTGCCGAGGCGCTCCGCCAAGCCGAAGCGGCGAAGGGCGTGACAGCACGCGGGCGGATTGATTTGCGTGACCTGCCGTTGGTGACGATTGATGGCGATGACGCGCGTGATTTCGACGATGCCGTGCATGCCGAAGCCGATGGCGCCGGCTGGAAAGTGACGGTCGCCATCGCCGATGTGGCGCATTATGTCGGCCCTGACAGTCATCTGGACCGCGAAGCCTGGGCGCGCGGCAATTCGGTTTATTTCCCCGATCGCGTCGTGCCCATGCTGCCCGAGGCGCTTTCCAATGGTTGGTGCAGCCTGCGCCCGCGCGAAGATCGCGGCTGCCTTTTCGTTGAAATGCACTTTGATGGCGCGGGGCGAAAGACCGGGCATCGCTTCGGGCGCGGCATCATGCGTTCCGCCGCGCGGCTGACATACGAACAGGCGCAGGCAAGTTTCGAAACCGGCAGCGAACCGGAAGGATTGGCGCCCGGCCATATGGCAAGCCTTTACGGCGCCTTCCGTGCCCTGCTGGCCGCACGCGAAGCACGCGGCACGCTTGATTTAAACCTGCCGGAACGCCGCGTGCTGCTGGATGAAAAAGGGCGGGTCAGTGCGGTGGTGCCGCGCGCCAGGCTCGATTCCCATCGGCTGATCGAAGAATTCATGGTCGCCGCCAATGTCTGTGCGGCAGAAGAACTTGAACGCCTGATCCAGCCCTGCATGTATCGCGTCCATGACCGGCCTTCGGATTTGAAGCTGGAAGGGCTTCGGCAATTTCTGCGCAGCATGGAATTGTCGCTGCCGCCCGGGGATCGGCTGCATCCGCGCGATTTCGCGGCCTTGCTGGCGCAGGTGAAGGAAAGCCCACAGGAACGGCTGGTGCATGAAACCGTGCTGCGGAGCCAATCCCAGGCGGCTTATGCGCCGGAGAATCTCGGGCATTTCGGCCTGGCCTTGGCGCGTTATGCGCATTTCACCTCTCCCATTCGGCGCTATGCGGATTTGCTGGTGCATCGCGCGCTGATCCGCGGCTTGAAGCTTGGCAGCGATGGCTTGGCGGAAGTGGAAGCGGCGCGTTTTCTGGAAACCGGCGAACACATCACCGCAACCGAACGCCGCGCCGCGGCCGCGGAACGCGACGCGGTTGATCGCTACCTTGCGGCATATATGTCAGAGCGCGTGGGAAATATTTTCGCCGCGCGTATTTCAGGGGTGACACGCTTCGGACTGTTTGTCACTTTGGAGGAGAATGGCGCGAGCGGCATTGTACCGCTCGGCTCATTGCCGGATGATAGATGGGATCAGGACGAAGCCACGCAGCGCCTGGCTGGTCGCAGGACGGGTCTGACCTTTACGCTGGGCCAGTCCGTGGAAGTGCGGCTTCGGGAAGCGACCGCGCGCACGGGCGGGATGGTGTTTCACATCATGCAGGGCATTCCCCAACGCACGGGTCGGCAGGCGCCGCCGCGGCGTGGGCGGCGCTGAGCCAGCGCGCGCGCGTTTTTCCTGCTCTCGCTTTACTGTTCCTGGTATGCGCTTCCGCGCTGCCCTTGGGCGTGGCGCTGGCGCAGGATGTGCCGCGCGCTGGCGCGCAGGAAGCCATCGCCCCCTTCCCGCGTGAGGAGATGCGAGAGGTCTTTGCCGCCGGTTTTGCGGCGGTTCTGGATAGGCATATGGAACGCGCCTTGCCCAGTGATTTGATCACCTGGGGCCTGGCGGGCTTCACCGCCAATGATCCAAGCCTTCGTGTTGAAAGACTGGGACGGGAGTTGCGCCTGATGCGCGGGCGCCGGGCGCTGATCAGCCGCGCGCTACCAAGTGATTCCACGCGCGGCGCGCCAGAGGCCATTGGCATGGTGGCAGCCGAAGCGCTGATGCCGTTTCAGGAGGTTGCCTGGGCGGCATCACCCTCCATTCGGGGCCTTGGGCGCGATCCGCTGCTGCGCGCGAGTTTCAACGCCATTTTCGGCCATCTTGACCCCTTCAGCCGCTATGTGGCGCCC
>JBBAUC010000199.1:0-6105 GCA_040398485.1 Roseomonas sp.
CGGCAGGCGATGCGTCTGCCGATCCGCCACCATTTGCAGCCGATGTTCCAGCCGTCGCAGGAAGCCATAGGCATCGGCCAGGTCAGCAGCGGCGCGGCGTTCTATCTTGCCCGCACCAGCGAGTGCGGAAAGCGCGCCAAGCGTGGTCGGGTCTCGCAAAGCGGGATCGCGCCCGCCCCAAATCAATTGCAGCACTTGCGCGGTGAATTCAATTTCGCGAATCCCGCCCCGGCCAAGCTTCACATCATGCCCGGCCAATTGCACCGTATCATGCGCGCCCTTCGCCCCCTTATGGGCGTGGATTTGCCGCTTGATGGAATGGATATCCGCAACCGCCGCGAAATCGAGGTAACGGCGCCAAACAAAGGGACGGATTTCGCGCAGGAATGCCTCGCCCGCCGCACGATCCGCCGCAACAGGCCGCGCCTTGATCATGGCCGCGCGTTCCCAATTCTGGCCCATGCTTTCATAATAGGTGATGGCGGCGGGGATGGAGACGGCAAGCGGTGTCGCCGCTGGATCAGGCCTCAGGCGCAGATCAGTGCGAAACACATAGCCATCGGCGGTGCGTTCTTCCATCAGCCGCACCAAATCGCGCGCGATCCGCACATAAATCGCCTGAGCGCGATCCGGGTCCTGCGCCGCCGCGGGATCATAAAGCACCATCAGATCAACATCGGATGAGTAATTCAGCTCCCGCGCGCCAAGCTTGCCCATGCCAAGGATCACCAGCCCTGATTGGCGGCCAATCGCTTTGGGATCTGTCCGGCTGCCGCCGGTATGGCGCAAATCGCCCCGCGCCGCGGCATCGCGCAATAAATGCGCGCAGGCGGTATCAATACTGAGCTCCGCCAATTCGGACAGCGCGCCGGTCACGCGGTCCAACCCCCAAAGCCCGCGAATATCGGCGAGTGCAGCCACCAGCGCCCCCTGGCGCTTGGCCTGGCGCAGCAGGGCCGCTAAGGCGGGCCGAGGTGTCGCAGGGTCAAGCCGCGTCAGGGGCTCCATGGCACGGGCGAAAGCGTCATCCGAGCCACGTTCGGCCATGAAAAGCAGGGTGGCTCCCTCCCGCACCGCCAAATCGGCTAGATAGGGGCTATGACCACCAAGCGCTTCCAGTATCGCTGCCCCCTCCGCGCTTTCGGCAAAGCGACGTTCCGCTTCCCCCTTATCGGCGAAATGCGCCAGGGCGAGGGTGGCGGCGGCCTTGTCGAATCCGCGTGGTAGGGCAAAAGGCGCTGGAGCAAGGGTCATTGGGGTCTAGGGAAAGAGTGAGACGGGTCGCAGGTCAAGCGGTGCGAGGGTTGAAACTGCTGGCGAGGGCCTGCCTGACCCTGTCGCTGGTGCTGGGTCTTGCCCTGGCCGGGCTGGTTTGGCGGCTGGAACAGGGCCCGATCAGCCTGCCTTGGCTGGCCCGCCAGGCGGAGGACGCCGCCAATCAGGCGCTTGCTGGCCAGAAGGCAAACATAGCCGAGGCGGCGATTTCCTGGGCGGGCTGGCGGGAAGGGCATCGTTCACCCATTGCGGTGCGCTTTTCCGATATCAGGCTGGTTGACAGGGATGATGGGCTGATTGCCGTTTTGCCGCAGGTGGATGCTTCCCTTTCACTGGGCGGCTTGCTGCGCGGGCATATCGGCTTGCGCGCACTGGAATTGCGCGGGGTCAGCCTGCTGGCAAACCGTGATAAGGCGGGGACGCTTTCGCTGGGGCTGGCGGCGGCCGCCAAGGCCGAGGCCACCGAAGCGCCGGACACCGCGCTTCACGCCCTGGCCGAGATCATCACCGCCTGGCTTGAGCCCCCCAATGAGGGAACCGCGCTTTCTGCGATCAGGCGCATTGCCTTGCTGGATGCCAGGCTTGCACTTTCCGATGAGGGTTCTGGCCGTGTGCTACGCGCGAACCTTGCCGAGCTTAGTCTGCAACGCCGCGCCGCGGGTGGGCTGGATTTGGCCGGACAGGCGCTGCTGGAAGTGGCGGATCAGCGCATTCCCTTCGAAATCGCCGGCAGGCTTGAACGCGCGCTCTGGCGTGGAGAGGCTTCCTTCACTGCGCATGGCATCCGTCCTGCGGCGCTTGCCAAGGTCAGCGCTGAATTGGCGCCTTTGGCTGCGCTGGATGCAGAAGCGGAAATCAGCCTCATCGCGCGCTTTACCGGGGCGCCGCAGCCGGATTTGCTGATGGCGCGGATACGCACCGGCGCTGGCGTACTGCATGTTCCGGATAATGGCGGGGATTTGCCCTTCGCGGCGATCGCGCTTGATGCGACCTTGGCCGAAGATGTGGTGCGCGTGGAACGCTTGGTCTTTTCGCCCCAGCCATCGCCGCGCCCAGGCGCCAGCCCCCCCCCAGTGGTTGGCGCGTCAGGGGAGGCGCGCCTGAAGGATGGCGCCTGGCAGGCGGCGGCTGATGTCAGAATGAGCGGTTTGGACATCGCCGATCTGACGCATTACTGGCCGCCCAGCATTGCGCCGAAGCCTCGTGAATGGCTGGCTGAAAACCTGACTGCCGGCATGCTGCGCGAAGGCGCCTGGCGGTTTGAAGCGCGGATTGGTGCGGATGGCAGTGCGGCGGAAATCACGGGCCTAAGCGGGGTAGCGCGGGCGGATGGCGTGACCGTTCACTGGCTGCGACCCATCCCGCCATTCCAAGGCGCCGCGGGCGAGGCGCGTTTTTCGCTCGACAAGATCGAACTTTCAGCGACTAGCGGCCAGCAATCCGGCACCGGGATTGTGACGGATGGCGCGACGGTTTCGATCAGCTTCGCGACCGATCCGGAAATCACGCGCGTTGAAGCCAAGCTGCGCGGCCCGGTGGCAGATGGCTGGGCCGTTCTGCGCCATCCCAGGATGAAGATTTTCGAAAAACGCCCGCCACCAATCAATGACCCGACAGGCACGCTTACAGCCGGTACGCTCACGCTTGTCTTCCCGCTGATCAAGACGCTGGACGTTGAGGATATTGATATCCAGGCCGAATTTGAGGTGCGGGATTTGCGCATCCCGCGCATTGCTTTTGATCGGGATTTGGAAAAGGGCGTGGTCAAGGTTTCACTGCGCAATGCGGGGCTGACGGCAACTGGCACCGGCGTGCTTGGCGATATTGAAGCCCGCATCCAGCAGGAGACGGATTTTCGTAACGGTGCGCCCACGGATATTGTGGCACGCGAAATCATCTCCGCCCGCGCCGATGCCAGGCAATTGGCAGCACTTGGCTTGGATGGCCGACCTTTACTGGAAGGGCCGGTGCAGCTTGATCTTCGCAATGAAACCCGCCGCAATGGGCAAGCGCGGCTTTCGGTGCGGGCTGATTTACGCGCAGCGACCCTGACCGTTGACCCCTTGGCCTGGAGCAAGCCACCGGGGGTCGCCGGCAATGCGGAGGCGATGGTGCTGATGCAGGGCGGTGCGGTGACGCTGATCGAAAGTTTTCGTATTGAAACACCCGATGCCCAGGTGCGGGGCCGCGCCAGTGAGCTTCGCCAGAACGTTCCACAACGCATAGACCTGACCAGCGCGAATATTGGGCGTTCGCGCTTCAGCGGGCTTTTGCGCCCGCCTGCGCAGCGCGGCACAGGCCAATGGATCATTTCCTTGACTGGGCCGGTGCTTGATTTGGCCCCCGTCCTCGCACGGCATGAGGCGCCAGAGGCCAATCCGGAAGAAAGCGCGGCGACCCAATTGGTAGCGCGGTTTGAACGGGTTCTGTTGCCGCATCAGCGCGAGATCACTGCGCTTGAAGCGCAGGTACTGGTCAATAGGCTTGGTGTTATGCAGCAAGCGCGCATGAATGCGCGTCTCACGGAACGCGGTAGCTTCACCGTCACGATCACGCCCAATGGCCAGCGCCGCGCGGTGAATATCACCAGCGACAATGGCGGTGAATTGCTGCGCGCCTTTGATGTGCTGAAAACGATCCAAGGCGGCAAGCTTTCAGTCAACGCAAATTATGAAGACTCCCGCCCCGCCGCCACGCTGAGCGGAGATGCGGTGCTGGAGGATTTCGTGGTGCGCGATGCGCCTGGGTTTGGTAAGGTTTTGCAGGTCATGACGCTGTACGGGCTGGTTGATGCGTTGAGCGGCCCTGGGCTGAATTTCGCCCGCGCCACCATTCCCTTCAGTCTAACCCCTGATGCGCTGACATTGCAGGATGCGCGCGCCTTTTCATCCTCCCTTGGGGTTACTGCCAAGGGGCGCATTGATCGTAGGAATGATACGATTGACACTGAAGGCACCATTGTGCCGGCTTATATCTTCAACACGCTATTGGGGCGCATTCCCGTATTTGGCCGGCTATTCAGCCCGGAAGAAGGTGGCGGGCTATTTGCCGTTGCCTATCGCATGCGCGGGCCGCTCAGCGATCCACAAACAACCATCAATCCATTGGCGGCGCTCACACCTGGTTTCCTGCGCGGCATATTCGGGATTGGTCAGGAACCGGCAGGACAGACGCCGCGGCAATAAGGGCGATCAGGGCTTCCTTCACTGTCACGCGCATTCCCGCTTGATCAGCCACCGCCCCGGGCGTAGAAAATTCGCGGGCCACGCCCCCCCACCGGGGCGCATTCGCTTCTGGAAGGGAGCCACATCATGGCAAGCGCCACCAAGCCGGGAATCCGCCCGGCCAATCCTCGTTTTTCATCCGGTCCCTGCGCCAAGCGTCCTGGCTGGTCGCTTGCGGCTTTGGAAGGCGCGCTGCTCGGGCGCAGCCACCGCGCCGCGACACCCAAGGCCAAGCTCGCGGAAGTCATTACGCTGTCCAAATCCATCCTTGGCATGCCGGCCGATTGGCGGCTTGGCATTGTGCCGGCTTCCGATACGGGCGCTGTAGAAATGGCGCTTTGGTCCATGCTCGGCGCGCGGGGTGTGGATGTGCTGGTGTGGGAATCCTTCTCCAAGGATTGGGCCACTGATGTGCTGAAGCAATTGAAGCTGGCCGATGCGCGCGTGCTTGATGCACCCTATGGCAAGCTGCCTGATCTTGGCGCGGTTGATCCGGCGCGGGATACGGTTTTCGTCTGGAACGGCACCACCAGCGGCGTGCGCCTGAGAAATGCGGATTTCATCAGCGCCAATCGCGAAGGGCTCGCGATTTGCGATGCCACCAGCGCAGCCTTTGCGATGGATTTGCCTTGGGCGAAGTTGGATGTGGTTACCTGGTCCTGGCAGAAGGTGCTGGGGGGCGAGGCAGCGCATGGCATGTTGGCGCTTTCCCCGCGTGCCGTGGCGCGGCTTGAAAGCTACTCCCCGCCCTGGCCGATGCCGAAGATTTTTCGCCTGTCCAGTGGCGGCAAGCTGAGCGAGGGTGTTTTCAAGGGCGAAACCATCAATACGCCATCCATGCTGTGTGTTGAGGATGCTTTGGATGGGCTTCGTTGGGCGGAAAGCATTGGTGGCCTGAAGGGCTTGATTGCGCGCAGCGAAGCCAATCTTGCCGCCATTGCGGATTGGGTGGCGGCGGGCAGCGGCTATGGCTTTCTGGCGCAGGATGCGGCGACGCGTTCCTGCACTTCCATCTGCCTGACGATCACTGCGCCTTGGTTCACGGCGCTTTCAGCGGAAGCCCGGGCGACGGCAGCGAAGAAGATCGCTTCCTTGCTTGAAAAGGAAGGGGTTGCGCTGGATGCCGGCGCCTATCGTGATGCACCGCCTGGCCTCCGCATCTGGGGTGGTGCAACGGTTGAAACCGCTGACATCAAGGCGCTGCTGCCCTGGTTGGATTGGGCGCTGGCTTCTGTGCAAGCCGAAATGGCAGGGGCGTGAAGCCCATGCCGCGCGTTCTGATTTCCGACAAACTCAGCCCCGCCGCGGTCGCGATTTTTCGTGAGCGTGGCATTGAAGCCGATGTGAAAACCGGCCTGACGCCCGCCGAACTCCGCGCCATCATCGGTGAGTATGATGGCCTCGCGGTGCGCTCCGCCACCAAGGTCACGCGGGAAGTGCTGGAAGCAGCGCCGCGCCTGAAAGTAGTTGGGCGTGCCGGCATTGGCGTTGATAATGTGGATGTCACCAGCGCCACCGCGCGCGGCGTTGTTGTGATGAACACGCCCTTCGGCAATGCGATTACCACCGCCGAACACGCCATTGCGATGATGTTCGCGCTGGCGCG
>JBBAUC010000200.1:0-6041 GCA_040398485.1 Roseomonas sp.
CAAGCAGCGGCAAAACCCAGCGCGGCGCGCCCGGCCCCAGAAAAGTCAGAAGGTCTGGTTCCAGCACCAGTACCAGCCCTGCAATGGCAAAACCCCCCAGCCCGAAAGTGAGGGAGGTAATGGCAATCACTTTCGCAATGGCAACCGGCGCCAAGCCCCAACTGGCATAAAAGCGATAACGCACCGCAGCCCCGGACACTGTCGCAAAGCCGATGTTATTCGCGAGCGAATAAGCGCAAAAGGAAGCCAACAAGGATCTTCGCCAGGAAACCGGATGCCCGGCATAGATGGACCCCAGCCGGTCATAGGCTGAAAGCAGCAGATAAGCGCCAAGTGTGCAGCCCGCCGCCAGCCAAAGTGCGGCAGGCGGTGTGGCATGCAGCGCGGTTTGGATATCCTGCCAGGAAAGCCCGCGGAATTCGCGCTGCACCACGTACAGCGCGCCCAACAGCAGCAACAGCCCGAAGCAGGTCGGGCCGAAACGCTTGAGCAGGGAAAGCGCGTCTTGTCGCGTCACGCCGGGGCGTTCTCCGCCCGTGCCAGCGCGGTTTCAATAAGGCTGATGGTGCCGGCGACGCCATAAAGCGCGATGAAGCCGCCAAAGCGCGGGCCTTCTTCCTGGCCGAGTAGCACCTGATAAAGCGCATTGAACCAGGCGCGAGAAACACCCATCCGCCCATCCTTGTTCGCTTCCAGAAAGGGCTCTCGCCGCCCTGCATCAAACACAAGATCTTGCGCGGCCTTGGCGCGTTCTTCCGCGGGCATGGCCTCCAGATCCGCCGTCCGGTCACGCAAGGCCACCATCAGCGCGGTCAGTGCTTCGCGTTCCGCGTCCGACGGGTTGCGGAAGCGCTTCGTGGGGGCGACGAAATCGCGGTAATAGGCGACAGCATAGGTCACCAACTTGCCAAGCAAGGGCTGGGTCGCCGGCGTGGCGCCCGGCGCATAGCGCGCCAGAAAACCCCAAAGCAAATCCGGATCATCCGCATTCACCACGCTCGCCAGGTTCAACAGCATGGTGAAGGAAACCGGCGGCTCCGGGTCATTTGGCGCGGCGCCGCCATGGATATGCCAAGCCGGGTTGGCGGCATCCGGCGTCGTGCGTAGCCGCGTGCGATGTTGCAGATATTCATCCACCGCGCGCGGGATTTGATCGAAGTAAAGCCGCTTGGCGCGCTGCGGCTGATTGTACATGAACTGCGAAAGGCTTTCCGGTGGCGCATAGCGCAACCATTCCTCAATCGTCAGGCCATTGCCCTTGGATTTGGAAATCTTCTGGCCCTGCTCATCCAGGAAATGCTCATAGGTGAAGCCCTCAGGCGGCGCACCGCCCAGCACGCGGCAAATCGCGGAGGAAAGCCGGACGCTATCAATCAAATCCTTGCCCGACATTTCATAATCCACGCCAAGCGCATACCAGCGCAACGCCCAATCCGCCTTCCATTGCGCCTTGCACTGCCCGCCCGTGATGCGCGTGCCGTAACGCTCCCCATTATCGGGATCACGCCAAACCAGCATGTCCTGATCCGGGCGCACTTCTTCCATGGGCACCTGCATCACCACACCGGTTTTCGGGTGAATGGGCAGGAAGGGCGAATAGGTGGCGCGGCGATCCGGGCCGAGTGTTGGCAGGATCACTTCCAGCACCTTGGCGTGGTTTTCCGCCATGCGGAGCAAGGCTGCATCAAACTTGCCCGAACGGTAGTAATCGGAGGAAGACGCGAATTCGTACTCAAACCCAAAAGCATCCAGAAAGGCGCGCAGCCGCGCGTTATTATGGTGCCCAAAGCTTTCATGCGTGCCGAAAGGGTCAGGGATCGCCGTGACCGGCCGGCCGATATGCGTGGCCAGCATGTCCTTATTCGGCACATTATCCGGCACCTTGCGCAGCCCATCCATGTCATCGCTGAAGGCGATCAGGCGCGAAGGCAGGCCCGTGAGCTGCGTGAAGGCATGGCGGATCCAGCTTGTGCGCGCCACTTCGCCAAAGGTGCCGATATGCGGCAGGCCGGAAGGGCCATAGCCCGTTTCAAACAAAGCCGATTTTTTGCCGGAAGCGGCCAGGCGGGTCGCGACCTTGCGCGCCTCCTCAAAGGGCCAGGCCTTCACGGCGGAAAGATCAGCGGCGGCGGACATTGGCAGTTTCTATCCTTAAGCGTTGGAAGGGCTGCTTATAGGCAGGGCGCGGGCAAGAGGCGAGGGCCGGCCTTTTCAGCCTGTTCCATCTTTGTGCTTTCTGCGTTAAACCGCCCGCTTCCAATCTTTACCACAGGAAAATTGCAATGCGTGTCGGCGTGATTGGGGCCTCCGGTGCGGTGGGCCGCGAATTGGTGGATGTTTTGGGGCGTCGGGCCTTCCCGATGACCTCGCTCAGGCTGTTTGCCTCTGCCCGTAGCGCTGGCACCAAGATGAAAACCCCGCTGGGTGAGGCCGAGATTGAGCCCTTCAGCGATGCCGTCATGCGTGATCTTGATCTGGCGCTGCTCGCGGTTTCGGGCGATTTCGCCAAGGCCCATGCGCCGGCCATGGTGGCGGCGGGCGTGCATGTGGTGGATAACTCCTCGGCGTTTCGCTTGCAGGATGATGTGCCGCTGGTGGTGCCGGAAGTGAATGCCGGCGCCATCGGCCAAGCCAAGCTGATTGCCAACCCCAATTGCACCACGGCCATCCTGGTGGTGATGCGGGAGCCTTTGCGTCAGGCTTTCGGCCTGAAGCGCGTGATTGTTTCCACCTATCAGGCGGCCTCCGGCGCCGGGGCTGAAGGCATGGCGGAGCTGGAACGCGAAACCCGCCGCGTGCTGGTGGATGGGGTGAAGGCGGGGCATGAGGTGTTCCGCCATCCGCTGCCCTTCAACGTGATCCCGCAGATCGATAGCTTCCAGCCCAATGGCTATACGCGCGAAGAAATGAAGGTGGTTTGGGAAAGCCGGAAGATCATGGGCATGCCCGATCTGCCAATCTCCTGCACCGCGGTGCGTATCCCGACCTTCCGCGTGCATGCTGAAGCGGTGACGATTGAAACCGAACGCCCCGTAACGCCGGAAGCCGCGCGCGAAGTGCTGCGCAAGGCCGCGGGCGTGAAGCTGGTAGATGACCCTGAAGCGGGGCTTTACCCCATGCCGCTGACCGCGACGGGTCAGGATGATGTGGAAGCCGGGCGCATCCGCGCCAATCCGGTGTTTGGCGACCGGGGGCTCGATTTCTTCCTGTGCGGTGATCAGTTGTTGAAGGGTGCCGCGCTGAACGCCGTACAAATCGCCGAAAGGCTGCCCCGCGCCTAAGGCGCGGGCCGCCTTGTGAACGTGAACCGCCCTAAGCAGGAAGGGTTTTCGATCCGCGCGGCGTTGCCTTCTGATCTTGAGGGCTTGGCCGCGCTTTATCCGCATCTCAATCCATCCGATGAACCTATTTCGCGCGACCTGGCGACTGCCCGGCTGGACGCCATCAACCAGATTCCTGGCAGTACGGTTCTGCTTGGTCTGCTGCATGACGAGCTTGTGGCATCCTGTACCTTGATCGTCATTCCAAATCTCACAAACGGCGGAAAGCCTTACGGCTTGATCGAAAATGTTGTGACCCATGCGGGTTACCGGGGACGAGGTTACGGAACGAGCATCCTGCATGCCGCGGCGAAGGCCGCTTGGGATGCCGGGTGCTACAAGGTCATGCTAATGACCGGTTCAAAACAGCCATCCACCCTGAAATTCTATGAGAATGCGGGCTTCGAGCAAACCAAGACCGGCTTTCAAATGCGCCGCATGTCGGTGCGCCAGGATGCTTAGTTCCGTGCGTGTCGCCCGTTCCAGCCAGCCAACATCGCCTGAACAGCATGGCTGAAGGGCCGATCGCGCCGCGTTTGCTATTGCCGGATGTGCTCGCTTTGGTGGCGGGGCAGGGGCGCGCCGTGGTGCTGGATACCGATGGCAGCATCGAAACCCTGCCGGCACGCAGCGCAGCAACACGGCTGGCCGAGTCCGCACCATTGCTGGTGCATGCGCCCGCCACGGCGCGGCGGCTTGGCATGCCCGGCTTTGCGAGCGCGCATGATGTGCTGGAACTTTTCGCCTTCGCACTACCCGCCGCATCCTGCGCGCCGACACCGCGCGGCCTTGCCCTGGCGCTTGGACTGCCGGCACCGCGGGATGATGAAGCGGCTGTTGCGTTATTGCCCGATATCGCCAGCGAATTGCTGCGCCGCCTGGCCGATGATCGCGCCGCGCCGCTCAACCGCGACGCCGCAAGCCTTGCCGCGCGCATGGGCGAAGCAGGCTGGCCCTGGGCGCGTTCGGTGCTGGCCGCGCTTGGTGCCCCCGCCGCCCGTTCGGGCATGGAGGGTTTGCGCGTCTGGCGCCGCCTGCCGGAATGGGAGGAAGCCGCACCTGGCAATCCGCCATCCTCCTTTGGGATAGAACCGAATGAGGCGCGCGCTCGGCTTGCGCAGATTTTGGGGGAGGGGGCGGAGCAACGCCCACAACAGGCAGATTACGCATCCGCCGCCGCAGCGGCTTTTGCGCCGCGGGAAGATCAGGGCGCGCCGGCGCTGGTGCTGGCAGAGGCCGGCACGGGCACGGGCAAGACACTCGGCTATGTGGCGCCGGCCAGTCTTTGGGCTGAACGCAATGGCGCGCCGGTGTGGATTTCCACTTTTACCCGCAATCTGCAACGCCAGATTGATCAAGAAACCGCACGACTTTTCCCTGATCCCGAAGAACGCCGCCGCCGCGTGGTGCTGCGCAAGGGGAGGGAAAATTACCTTTGCCTCTTGAACCTTGAAGATGCGCTCCGCTTTTCCGCCATGCCGGGGCAGTGGGGTGGCGCTTGGCCTGGTGGCACGCTGGGCGGCAGCGACGCGCGATGGCGATTTGCTGGGAGGCGATTTCCCCGGCTGGCTTTCGGAACTATTCGGCACCAACACAATCATGCCGCTTGCTGATCGGCGTGGTGAGTGCATCCACGCCGCCTGCCCACATTATCGTAAATGCTTCGTCGAACATTCCATCCGCCGTGCGCGCGGCGCTTCGATTGTGATCGCCAATCACGCGCTGGTGATGATCCAAGCCGCACTCGGTGGTGGTGAGGATGGCCGCGCGTTGCGCCTGGTGTTCGATGAAGGCCACCATTTGTTCGACGCCGCCGATAGCGCCTTTTCCGCCGATCTAACCGGCGCTGAGATGGCGGAACTTCGCCGATGGATTTTGGGCGCGGAAGGCGGGCGTTCCCGCGCGCGCGGCCTGAAGCGGCGCTTGGAGGAATTGGTCGGTGAAAAGCCGGAATTGCAGGCACCCTTGGAAGCGGCTTTGCAAGCGGCGCGCGCCTTGCCCGCTGGCGGTTGGCCTGGCCGGCTGAACGAAGAAGGCGCGGTTGATTTGGTGGGCGCGCCCGCCAATCCGGCTGAGGCGTTTTTGCGCGCGGTGCGCCGGCAAGTGCGCGCGCGTAATGCCGAAGCTGAAGAAGCCGGGCTTTACGATGCGGAATGTGATCTTTTCCCGCTGAACCCGGATATGGCGGAAATCGCAGGTGCGCTTGAACGCGCGCTGCAACGCCTGGAAGCGCCGGTGCGGCATTTGCGCGAAAAGCTGCTCGCGCGCATGGAAGATGAAGCCGCCGAGATCGAAGCCAATGATCGGCTGCGGATTGAGGCGATTTGCGGTTCCCTTGAACGCCGCGTGCTGTTGCCGCTTGCCGCCTGGCGCGCCATGCTTGCGCGCATGGGTGGTGACGAACCCACGCCCGGCGCGCGGCCAGATATGGTGGATTGGCTTTCGATTGAAAGGCGCGGCGGGCATGATTCGGATGCGGGCATGCATCGCCATTGGCTTGATCCGACCATCCCCTTCGCCATGCAGGTCGCGGCCCCCGCGCATGGTGTGCTGATTACCTCGGCCACCCTACGCGATGCGGCCGATGCTGAGGAAGACGACCCCGAAGCAGCCTGGCGCGAAGCGGAAGGCCGCACGGGTGCGGCGCATTTGCCGC
Source organism: Roseomonas sp. (assembly GCA_040398485.1). Lineage (GTDB taxonomy): Bacteria > Pseudomonadota > Alphaproteobacteria > Acetobacterales > Acetobacteraceae > Neoroseomonas. The sequence goes on from JBBAUC010000200.1 coordinate 5,977, forward strand.
TGCCCGCCATTCGCGCCGCTGTGGCTTCACCTTTTGACTACGCAGCGCGCACGCGCTGCATTGTG
>JBBAUC010000201.1:0-6015 GCA_040398485.1 Roseomonas sp.
TTCTGCGCGCACCCATTGGTCCAGCGCGGCAAGCCGTGCGCCATAGGCTTCGGCGTTGCGGCGATAGAGCGCTTCGCCGCCCGGATCGGCGGCGACCAGCCCGGCGGTGATGTTGCGAATGTAGTGCTGCGCCAGGCCCAAATCCTGCCAGGCATGCGGGTCCGGCACTTGGCGTGGCCCGACGGAATGATTGTGCCGCCGCCCCGCGCCGCCATGATCATGCCCGTGATGCGCATGCGCTTCCATCATGCGCGGGGTGATGCCCTCGGTCGTGGTGACCATCCGCCCCTTGAAGCCAGAGGAACGGATCATGCGATCCAGCCAGCCTTCAAAGCCTAGGCCATTGCGGATCACGACCGCGGCATTGGTCAGCGCGGCGGCGTCCGATGGCTTGGGCTGAAAGCCATGCGCATCCTGATCCGCCCCGACAATAGCGCGGAGCGTGATGCGATCCCCGCCGATCTGGCGCGTCATATCCGCCAGGATGGAAAAGGAAGCGACCACCGAAAGCCTTTGCTGGGCCAGGGCGGGCCTGACTAGCAGTAGGGCGGGTGAACAAAGCAGGGCGCGACGAAGCATGGGCAAGGGCCTTCGGGGTGGATCTGGAATGTTATAATATAACATATGCTACCCCTGTCAAGCCGCCATGGTCCTGCCGCGCGCAACGGTTTAGGTTGCCTGTATGAGCGACCTGTTGAGCCCCCCACGCGAAACGGATGATGCGGCGCGGCTTGCCGAAAATGCTGCGCTGGCGGCACGGCTTTTGCGTGCCTTGGCCAATGAAAGGCGGCTTTTGGTGCTGTGTGACCTGGTCGCGGCGGGCGAGAAATCAGTCAATGACCTCGCCGCCAGCGTCGGGCTGTCCCAATCCGCGCTGTCGCAGCATTTGGCGCTTTTGCGCGATGAAGGGCTGGTCGCCACGCGCCGCGCGGGAACGGTGATTTATTACCGTCTGGCGGACCCGAAGGCCGAGGCAGTGCTGCACACGCTGCACCGCCTGTTTTGCGAGGCGCCGGTTCAGTCCGGCGGGGTTTCCTCGGGCGGGTAGTTCAATTCCACCGCGACGCCATTCGGATCATGCAGAAAGATTTGTGTCTGGCGATCGCGCGGAATGACACGCGCCGTATAGGTCACCTTGTGCTGATCGAGATGCGCGCGCATGGCGGCAAGCCCGGTGCAGGAAAAGGCGATGTGATCCACAAGGCCGGTGTGGCCAACCTTGCGTTCCGGTAGCCCTTCCTCACCCTGACGGTCGCCGATCAGATGGACGGTCGGGTTGTCACCGCAATAGAGCCAATAGCCAGGGAAGGTCAGTGGCGGGCGATAGCCCAGTTCAAGCCCCAGCACCTTCTCATAAAAATGCTTGGTGGCTTCCAGATCCACCGGGCGAAGCGTGTAGTGGTTCAGACCTTGCAAGCCCATATCGTTTTCCTCCGTGCCGTTTTTTATAGGAAGCGCGCATGCGGCGTCTGGCCCAGCAGATGCTGGCCCACCGCTTCAAAATGCGCGCTGCGGCCTTGCACTTGCTGACTGACCGCATGAATGTCGCGGAAGCGCCGTTCAAAGGGATTGTCTTCGAAAATCGCGGTTGAACCAGCTTCCTGATAGACCGTTTCCACCACTTCACGCGACGTCTGGATAGCGAAGGTGGACGCAAGGCGGATCGAAACCCGCTCATCATTCGTCATGTCGAGCCCTGCTTCCGCACGCTGCCAGCAGTCGCGCAGCGTCTCCAGCAGCAGGCTGCGCGCGGAACGCCAGCGCGCTTCGGAACGCGCCACCAGGCTTTGAATGACATGGCTGTCGCGCATTGGGCGTGTGGAGGCAGCCGGGGTTTTGTCAGACGCCAGCTTGATGAAGGCATCAAGCGTCCCGCGGCAAATGCCCAGCGCCACGCCGGCAAAGCCGGCCGCATAGGCATGTGTGCTGGTGAAATGATACAACGTGCCAGCAGTTTGGCGATTGGCCGGCAAATCACGCTGCACCGTGTAATCATCCGGCACGAAAAGATCCGTCACCTCATAAGTGTCGCTGCCGGTGCCGCGCAGGCCCATCACGCGCCAATTATCGGTGATCTTCGGCACTTCGCGCTTGAACAGCATGGTGCGGTCAATCGGGCTACCTTCGGCATCGGCGCGCAAGGACCCATCGCGTTCGACAACCTTGCAATGGCCGCCAAGCCAAGTGCAGTGCCGGCTACCGCTGGCGAAATGCCATTTGCCGGTAACCAGATAGCCACCATCCACCACCACGGCGCGGGATTGCGGCCCCATGCCCCAGGCGAGCACGGCGCGCGGATCAGCGCCCCAGATTTCATAGGCAATTTCAGGCTTAAGATAGGCCGCCGCCATGGAACAGCCGGAAGCCTGCCCCACGCACCAGGCGGTGCTGGCATCGGCTGCGGCGATCACAATCTGCATCTGCACGAAATCATGCAGCGGCACTTCTTCACCGCGGAAGGCCTGCGGCAGCAGCGTGCGGAACAGCGCGGCGCCATGCAGCGCATCCAGCAATTCCTTCGGCAAAGCGCGGTCGCGTTCGATTTGGTTCGACGAAGCCGCGATGATAGGCGCGATGCGGCGGGCACGCTCCACCGGGGCTTCGCCGCCGAAATAGCGGGATTGGGTGATTTCCTGCGCTGCGCTCATGAGGCTTCCTCCCGCTTTCGGGCCGGCAGCCGCCATTGGATCAAGGCGCTGTCACGGCCCCGTGTAAATCAGTCGCCTGACCAAATACCGCCGGGGATGATTTCTGTCAATTTCGGGCTTTCTTGTTGCCCTTGGCGCGAATCGGCCTAAATTAGCCAAATTGGTCACCCGACCAAAAGCCTGGAGCCCATGACCAGCCTGCTTGCCCCGATTGACCCTTCGGCCAGCGTCCGCAACCGCATCCTGGATGTGGCGCAGATGCTGTTTGCCGATCATGGCTATACGGGCGCCTCTACCCGCGCCATTGCGCTCGCCGCCGGGGTCAATCTGGCGCAACTCCATTACTACTTCGGGTCCAAGCGGGATTTGTTTCGCGCGGCCTATATGCGCGGGGCGGAGCAGGTCACGGCGGCACGGCGCCGGGCTTTGGAAGGCGCCAAGGCAACCTGGCCGGATGGCCGCGTGCCGCTTGAAGTCCTGGTGCGCGCCTTCGTCTCGCCCTTCATGCTGAATGGCAAAACCCCCGAAGGCCGCGCGACCATGCGCATGCATGCCAGGCTGAATACGGAACCCGATGATATATCTCGGGAAGTGTTGAGCACGGTCTATGACGACACAACCCTGGCTTATGTGGAAGCCTTCCGCCCCGTGCTGCCGCATCTGCCGCCGGAGGTTCTTTATTGGCGGCTTTATTTCATGATGGGGGCCTATCGCTACACCCTGCTGCGGTCTGGCCGGCTTGAAATGATGTCCGGCGGCGTATGCGATTCGGGCGATTTTGACATGGCGGTGGAACAGATTCTGCCCTTCCTCTGCGCCGGGCTTTCCGCCCCGGCGCCGGCTGAACCTGCCCCACCTATTCCAGCAAAACCCTGATTTTACTGCACGCTTATCTTCGATACCTGGATCACTTCCCGCCAGATCGGCACTTCCCGCGCAACACGGGCGCGGAGTTCCTCAGGGCCCCCGCCCACCACTGGGGCGCCGGCTTGGCGGTAGCGTTCCTGCACATCCGGGCGTTGCAGCACCTTCACCACCTCCCGCGCCAGCAATGCCTGGATTGGCGCCGGAGTCGCAGCCGGGGCGAAAAGCGCCAGGAAGGTTTCGGAATTCGCATCCTTGATGCCCAATTCTTCCTGGGTGGGCACATCGGGCAGGTCTACCGCGCGCGTCGCGCCAGTTTGCACAATGGCGCGCAATTCGCCTGCGCGAAGCTGCGCCATGACCGAACCTTGCGCCGCGCTGATCACCTGGGTGGTGCCGGCCAAGGCGGCTTGCGTCGCGGGGCCGGCGCCGCTGAAGGGCACGTGCTGCATCTCAAACCCGGCGCGGAGCTTCAGCAATTCGCCCGCCAGATGCGGCGTGGTGCCGATTCCGGGGCTTGCGTAGTTGAACTTATCCGGGCTGGCCTTGGCCTGGGCGATCAGATCCTGAAGTGAGGCAATGCCGCGATTTGGGCGCACCGCAATCACATTGGGGGAGGCGCCAAGCGTGCTGATGGGCGCGAAATCCCGGAAGGGATCATAGGGCGGGTTGCTGTAAAGGCTGGGGTTCACCACAAAGGCGCTGGAGGTGACTAGCAGCGTATAGCCATCCCCCGCCGCGCGGGCGACATAGCCAATGCCAATATTGGCCCCGGCGCCGCCGCGATTCTCGATCACAACTGGCCGGCCAAGCGCCTCGCTCAGCGGCGGAGCCAGAATGCGGGCCAGAATATCGGTGGCACCACCGGGCGGGAAACTGACAGAAAGCGTCACGGCGCGTTCTGGAAAGGCGGCATAGGCGGGGCGGAGCGGCATCAGGGCGGCGGCGGCCCCGGCCAAAAGACCGGCGCGCCGGCTGAATTCGGGTGTCATGTGCAAGACGTTTCCTTCTTTTTCGGGCATGGCGCCGCTTATGGGCAAAGCCTGCGATTGGCGGCGAAGCGCTGTCAAGCAGGGTGGGGCGGGCAGAATTTGCGCAATTCATGCGAAAGCGCCCGCAAAAATGCCGCGGGCTCGGTTGCGGTGCGGTAAACCCTATGGTAACGCCCGCTCCGCGTCGGGAGATCGCCCGGCATATCGTTTTCGCGCAAGAAACAGGACCGGGAAAACCCGTGGCTGCCACAGACCAGACCATTGAAAAGGCTTCACCATCGGCGTCCAGCGCCGTGGGCGCAGCCGGGCGTTATGCCAAGGCGCTTCTTGACCTTGCCGATGACCGGCGTGGCACCGAACCCGGTGCTGCTGACCGGATTGGCGCGGAATTGGAAGCGCTTTTTGCCGTTTGCCGCGACAATGCCGACGTGCATGGCTTCATCGCTGATCCGCGCTTCAATGCCGCCATCCAACGGGACCGGATGTTCAAAATCCTGGATAGCGTCGGTATTGGTGGTGAGGTGCGCAACCTGGTGGGCGTCCTGATCGCCAATCGTCGTTTGGCGGCGCTGCCTGCGGTGGCGCGTGCCTTTGGCGCGCTGATCGCAGACCGCCGCGGCCAGCAGATGGCGGAAGTCACCACGGCCCATGCGCTGACCGATACGCAGCGCGCCCAGATTGCGGCGCGGCTGACGGAAGCTGGCTATTCCAATGTTCGTCTTTCTGAGACGATTGACAAATCCATCCTGGGCGGCCTGATCGTGCGGATCGGTTCCCGCCTGTATGACAATTCAATCAAATCCAAGCTGCAACGCCTGCAATACGTGATGAAGGGGGCTGCCTGACCATGGAAATCCGTCCGGCTGAAATTTCGGAAATCCTCAAGCAGCAGATCGCTGGCTTTGACGCTGAAGCGAATGTTGCTGAGGTTGGCACTGTGCTGAGTGTCGGCGATGGCATCGCCCGCGTTTATGGGCTGCAGAATGTCATGGCAGGTGAGCTGGTGGATTTTCCAGCCTCCGGCGTGAAGGGCATGGCGCTGAACCTTGAAACCGACAATGTCGGCGTCGTGATTTTCGGCTCCGACCTTACGGTTAAGGAAGGCGATACGGTCAGCCGCACCGGGTCCATCGTGGACGTGCCCGTGGGGAGGGGCCTGCTGGGTCGCGTTGTGGATGGCCTCGGCAACCCTATTGATGGCAAGGGTCCGCTCACTGACGTGTACCGCATGCGCGCCGAGGTGAAGGCGCCTGGCATCATCCCGCGCAAATCGGTGCATGAGCCGATGGCAACGGGCCTGAAGGCGATCGACGCCATGATCCCGGTCGGCCGTGGCCAGCGCGAGCTGATCATCGGTGACCGCCAGACCGGCAAGACCGCCGTTATCGTGGACACCATCATCAACCAGAAGACCATCAATGCTGGTGATGATGAATCGAAGAAGCTTTATTGCATCTATGTCGCCATTGGTCAGAAGCGCTCCACTGTCGCCCAGTTGGTGAAGACGCTGG
>JBBAUC010000202.1:0-5993 GCA_040398485.1 Roseomonas sp.
GGTTTCTTCAACTTCCTTGGTGTGCTGACCTCAACCGGCGTGGTGGCCTTCGGCATCATCTCGCTGCTGCCGGTGGAACTCATCCTCCAGGTCAGCAGCGCGGCCGGTTTCGCGATGGTCTTCGCGCTGCTGGTCGCCGCCATCATCTGGAACCTCAGTACCTGGTATTTCGGCCTGCCGGCATCCTCCTCGCACACGCTGATCGGCTCGATCATCGGCGTCGGCATCGCCAATGCGCTGAACCGTGGTTACGACGGCACCTCGGGCGTTGACTGGTCAAAGGCGACCGAGATCGGCTATGCACTGCTGCTCTCGCCTTTGGTCGGCTTCGTCTGCGCGGCCGGCCTGTTCTTGCTGCTGAAGTTCATGGTCCGCAAACCCGAGCTGTACCAAGAACCACACGGCACCACGCCGCCGCCTTTGTGGATCCGGGCGCTGTTGATCTTCACCTGTACCGGCGTCTCATTCGCACACGGTTCGAATGACGGGCAGAAGGGCATGGGCCTGATCATGCTGATCCTGATCGGTACGGTGCCGACGGTCTATGCACTGAACCGCACTTCAGACGCGCCGACGCCGGCAGCCTTTGTCATGGCGACCCAGGCGCTTGATCGCGCGCTCTCCGACAAGGCGCCGAATGCGATGGCCTTCACCGGCGACCCGCGGCTTGCGATTACGGATTATGTGCGGGACAGGGAGCTCTCGCCAGAGACCATCCCGGCGCTGCGCAAGCTGGCCGGTGAGATCGCCGCCCAGGTAAAGGGCTTCGATACCCTTGGCCATCTGCCAGATGAGGTGGTGCAGAACGTCCGCAACGATATGTACCTGGCTAACGAGGCGCTGCGGCTTTTTGGCAAGTTGAAGCATGTGAGCTTTTCAGGCGAGGCGGCGACGGCGGTTTCTGAGTATCGCGGGCTGCTCGACAGCGCCACTCGCTTCATCCCCACTTGGGTGAAGGTGGTGGTGGCGATCGCGCTTGGCCTTGGTACCATGGTCGGCTGGAAGCGCATCGTTGTGACCGTCGGCGAGAAGATCGGCAAGACCCACATGAGCTACGGCCAGGGGGCCTCAGCCGAAATGGTGGCGATGGGCACGATCTTCGCCGCCGACCATTACGGCCTGCCGGTGAGCACTACCCATGTGCTGTCCTCGGGCGTCGCTGGCACCATGGCGGCGAGCGGGTCGGGCCTGCAGTTGGCCACCATCCGCAACCTGTTGATGGCCTGGGTGCTAACGTTGCCCTGCGCCATCCTGCTGTCCATGACTCTGTTCTTCGTCTTCGTCCACATTTTCTGAGCCTGGCGCGCCGGCGGCCTAGCACTTGCTGGGCCGCCGGCGGCCAAAGCCCGGGAACCGCTGGATGCACAAAGTCGCACTCGCCCCCCTGCGTCGTCGCCCGTGCCTTTCGCGCGTCGCTGCTCGTATTTCAACGCCGGCAGCGACATCAGATGGGGGCAATGAGGTAATCGTTTCCGTCGTCAGAACCTATGGGACCAAATTGGCGGTTTGAATAACGGAGGATTTCTGGTTCATCGTAACCCAAAGCAGAGTGAAGATGAGTCGTCATGCTCAATCTTGATGCTGCAGGCAGGCCTTGGCGCCAATCTGGTATCGATAGGCTGTGGCATTCTCAGCATAGCCAAAGCGGCTCGGTCATTTCCCGCCGCGGCTCCGCTGCTCGCCGTCGGCATACATTGGGTCAAGCTGGCAATTGCGGGCAATTGAGGGGGGAGGGGAGGCACGCCGCCTTGCCGTCATCCAGAGGCTGGTGGAGACCATCATCCTGTGCCCGGACCCGGCCAATAGCTGCCCGAGCTTTCTTTCCCCCTCTTTCTTGGGCACCCTCCGCACCGAAGACGTCGCGCGCTCCACCATCGTGAGTGGCCTGCTAACCGGTGTCGCGCTGAGCGACACGACTGGACTGGCGAATAAGATCGCGCATTACGTGACGCCGGATCTGCTTCAGAGGATCGCCGCCGAGTACCGGCGCGGGCGCCTGCTTTTCGTTGGCACCACGAACCTCGATGCCGGCCGTCCGATGATCTGGAACATGACCGCCATCGCGGCCTCTGGCCATCCGGGCGCCCTGCAACTATTCCGCGACGAAATCCGGGCCTCCGCCGCTGTGCCGAACGCCTTCCCGCCAGTCTTCATCAAGGTGCAGACGCCCGACGGGCGCATCTATGACGAGATGCATGTCGACGGCGGCGCAACCTCGCAGGTTGTGATGGTCTCGCCGCAGGTGCCGATCGCGGCGCTCACGCGCCAATATCTTGGACGGAACATCAACCGTAGCCTCTGGGTCATCGTGAACAATCGGATACTGACCGAATTCGAACCGGTGCGGCCGCGCATTGCCCCGATCGGCGGCGCGGCGGTCAGCTCGCTGATTCGCGGTAGCGGGGTTGGCGATGCCTACAAGCTGTACCTGATCTCCGAACGCGACAAGATTGCCTACCGGGTCGCGTGGATCCCAAGCCATGTGCCCTGCAGGTCGAACGAGGATTTCGACCCGGTCTACATGCGTTGCCTGTTCGACTTCGGCGGCGAGGAGCTGCGCCGCGGCGGTCTCTGGAGCGAACTGCCGCCTTATTTCGTGCGCCCGCCGAACACCAGGTCAAGCCCGAGCGGCCGCGGCGGCGCGATCGCGCGGCGTTGATGCATGCCGATAGGATCTGCATTGACCTCGCTGCCCATATAACTACCTGATTGTTTCGGGCATGAATACGGTTCCACTCGGCCTGCCGAACTTTGCCTACCTTGCGACAATGAAGCTCCTGCACATTACGCCTAATTCTGTTGACAGTTCTGTCGGTGGAACAGCTATTGGACCGTATGTTGAAGGTGATTGTTTGACGCTTGGCGCTCAGTTCAGCGCAAAGTTACTAGAGGGTTCCCCGTTCACCTTCGTTGACGGGAAACGCTCTAAGCCTGTGTTTGATCGCATTTTCCGAGCCATCAAGTTAGCTCACTTGGCTTGAAAATTCTTGAAATGGATCGCGCAAATCAAGCGTCCGCTTTCCGACTGTCTTGTCGGTAGGTCATTTCAGGGTTGCGATCTAAGGCGAATGCCCTCAACGGGCGTTGATTCAGATCAAATTCTCGTCTGTTGGCTGTGGCTATCAATGGCCATGGCAATCTGTCCAGTAAGCCCGACGGCTAGTTCTGGGTGGGTTGCACCGTGGAAGCGAAATGGTCAGCATGCATCGCACCACTAGCGTATCGCCTTGACGATAACGGAATGTCACATAGCCCAGAGGAGCCCTGAATTATGCGAATGCCAAAGCTCATCGCCTTCACAGGCCTCATCGCTGCGCTCATGGCAAGCGCCGGTGCGGGCGCACAGCAGATCCGCGGCACGCTTGGTGCGCCCGATACGGTGATGACCCCGAACCCCTTCAGCCTACCAGCGCCCACGCCGCCCTTCACCGGCACCATCATGCCCAATGTGAGTGATAGCCGCGTTGCTTGGCCACCTCAGATTGCCGCACCCTCCGATGCGCCGAATGTCCTTGTGATTCTTACGGATGATGTCGGCTTTGGTGCGCCTTCCACCTTCGGCGGTGTCATCCCAACACCCGCGCTAGACCGCGTGGCACAGGCTGGGTTGCGCTACACGCAATTCCACACCACGGCGCTCTGTTCGCCAACCCGCGCCGCGCTGCTGACTGGCCGCAATCACCATTCCGTGGGCTTTGCCACCATTTCCGAAACCACCACCGGTTTTCCAGGCTACAACTCCATCATCCCGCGGGAGACCGCGACGATTGCAGCGACGCTGCAGGCCACGGGCTATGCGACGGCTTGGTTCGGCAAGAACCACAACGTGCCAAGTTGGGAAGCGAGCCCAGCCGGGCCCTTCCATAATTGGCCATCCGGCATGGGCTTCGACTATTTCTATGGTTTCGTCGGCGGCGATACGAGCCAGTGGCAGCCCGGCAATCTGTTCCGGGGCCACACGCCGATCCATCCCAATCTCGGCGCACCTGGCTGGAACCTGACCACTGCGACAGCGGACGACGCCATCGCCCATATCCGGCTCAACACCTCGGTCGCGCCGAAGCGGCCTTGGTTCATCCACTATGCCCCAGGCGGCGCCCATGCGCCCCACCACGCGACCCCGGAATGGATTGCCCGCTTCCGCGGCCAATTCGATGAAGGGTGGGACGTGCTGCGCCAGCGCATCTTCGACAATCAGCGCCGCATGGGGGTTATTCCCGCAAACGCGCAATTGCCGCCGCTGCCCGATGTTGTGCCGCGGTGGGCCAGCCTTTCGGCGAACCAGCGGCGGCTCTATGCGCGCCAGATGGAGGTTTATGCTGCCTACCTCGCCTATACCGATTTCGAGATCGGCCGGGTGATCCAGGCAGTGGAGGATGCCGGTCAGTTCGACAACACGCTGATCATCTACATCAGCGGCGACAATGGCGGCAGCGCAGAAGGCGGCCTTGATGGCACAGTGAACGAAGTGGCTTGGTTCAACGGTACCTTGTTCTCCGTAGATCAAATGCTGCCATTCATTGACGATTGGGGGAATGACCGCACTTACAACCACATGTCCGCAGGCTGGACTTTCGCGCTCAACACGCCCTATCGCTGGACTAAGCAGATCGCTTCGCATCTTGGTGGTACGCGCAATGGCATGGCGATTTCCTGGCCACGCCGCATCACGGAACGCGGCGCCATTCGTCACCAGTTCCACCACGTGATTGACGTTGTGCCGACCATCCTGGAGGCGGTTGGCGTGCAGGCGCCCACGATGGTCAACGGCATTGCACAGCGCCCGATTGAGGGTGTCAGTATGGCCTATACCTTCGATGCTGCGGGCCGCGACGCACCCAGCCAAAGGCGCACCCAATACTTCGAAATGCTGGGTAATCGCGCAATCTACCATGATGGTTGGATGGCCAGCACCACGCCGCCCGTCGTGCCGTGGGATTCGCAGTCACCCAAGCCGGCTGATGTGATGCATGGCTATACCTGGGAACTCTACAATCTGGCCGCAGATCCGACGCAGATGAACGACCTTGCAGCGCGGGAGCCCGCGCGGCTGCGTGCAATGCAAGACATCTTCATGATGGAGGCAGCGCGCTACCAGGTTCTGCCGCTCGACAATAGTGTCTTGACGCGGATGATCTCCGCACGGCCTGGTCCGGCGGCTGGTCGGCAGCAATTCGCCTATACTGGCCCCGTCGCCTCTATCCAAGGCAATGCCGCCCCGAGCCTTCTGAACCGTTCCTACCGTATTACGGCTGAAATTGAAGTACCGCAGGGCGGCGCCAATGGCGTGTTGCTGACGCAAGGCGGGCGCTTTGCTGGTTACGGCTTCTACCTGCATCAGGGTCGTCCGGTCTTTCTCTGGAACTTTCTCAATGTGCAGCGCCATCGTTGGGAAGGGCCAACCGCCTTGCCGCCTGGGCGCCATACGCTGGTCTTTGATTGGCAGATGCAGCCGCAGGGGATGCCCTTTGGCCGCGGCGGCATAGGCACGCTGACAGTCAATGGCACGCAGGTCGCGCAGCGGGCGCTGCCCAATACGCTGCCCTTCACAGTCGCCTGGGACGAAACCTTCGATGTCGGCCTGGATACCGGCACATCGGTGGATGATGGCGATTATACCTCCCCCAATCCCTTCACCGGGCGGATTGTGCGGTTGACGATTGACCTGGGCGATAGCACCATCACACCAGCATCGCTGCAAGCGCTGCAGGATGAAATGGCGCGGCGGCAGATCAGGAGGAACTAATGCCAAAAGCCCGGTGGGCCATGGCTTGGGATTGGGGCAAGCGGCGCCGAGCGGTAGTTGGGATGGCAGCAATGGCTGCCATTCTGGCGTTTGGCAGTCAGGCACTGGCGCAAGAACCGCAAGCCGGCGCGGCTGGTAGTGCGGAGGAACTGGCGCGCGCCGCGCAGAACCCGATTGCGGCGATGATCAGCGTTCCTTTCCAGAACAATATGAATTTTGGCTATGGCCCGAATGATCATATCCAGAA
>JBBAUC010000203.1:0-4347 GCA_040398485.1 Roseomonas sp.
TGTCTCGGTCGCTGCCGCGGTGCTGATCCATGCGCTGTGGCGCTGATGGTCACGGCCTTGAAATACTTGCGGAAACCTCACAAAGCTGCGCTTGGTAGCAGGTGAAATGACCAAGGCCGCCCTATCATCTCAGGCCTCGCCGCAAGGCAAGGTGCTGGCATTTTCCGGCACGCTGGATGCCGAAGCTGCGGCGGCGCTTTGGCCCGCCATGACGCGCGCCGTAGCCGAAAAACCCAACGCGATTGATCTTTCGGCAGTGGACGTCATGGATAGCGCTGGCGCCATTCTTGTGTTGCGCGCGGGGGATGCGGTGGCGGTGCAGGGTGGGTCGCCCGATGTGCTCGCGGTACTGGAGCGCAACCGCGCCGCGCTGAAAGCGGCGCCAATCCCCGCCGAACCGCCGCGCGACTTCGCGCCCATCACGGCTGTCGGCGGCGCAGTGTTTGGCGGCGTCCAGGCGGCACTTTCCGGCATTGCCTTTGCCGGGGAAGCTTTGGTCGCGGCCCTTCGCGTGATGTTCCGCCCGCGCATGTTCCGCGGTGCTGAATTCCTGCGCCATTTGGATGAGATCGGGCTACGCGCCTTTCCGCTGACATTGCTGCTGGGTTTTCTGATCGGGCTGATCCTGGCTTATCAATCCTCCATCCCGCTCAAGCGTTTCGGTGCGGAGATTTTCGTGCCCAACCTGGTCGGCATTTCGCTGCTGCGCGAATTGGGGCCGCTGCTGGCCGGTGTGGTGTTGGCCGGGCGCACGGGTTCGGCCTTTGCCGCCGAACTCGGCACCATGACAGTGAATGAGGAAGTGAATGCGCTCCGCATCATGGGCATTGACCCCATGGTGATGCTGGTGCTGCCGCGCATCCTGGCCGGGATATTGGTGATGCCGGTGCTAACATTGGTGATGAACCTCGCCGGGCTTGCAGGGATGACGGTGGTGATGGAATCCCTCGGCTTTCCCTGGAGCGCGGTTTCCAACCAATTGCAGCAATGGCTCAGCCTGGGTGATCTGATGGGCGGCCTGTTCAAATCCGCCTGCTTTGGCCTGGTGATTGCCGCCATTGGCTGCCGCGCCGGTCTTGCCGCCGGCTTGGGCCCGCGCGCGGTGGGTGACGCCGCAACGGCGGCGGTTGTGGGCGGCATTGTCGCCATTGTCGCCATGGATGGCGTTTTCGCCATTCTGTTTTTCAGGCTTGGCATATGAACGACGAAACCGTCATCCGCGTCGAGAATTTGGCCGTCAGCTTCGGCCCGCGCACCATTTTCAAGGACGTGAGTTTTGAGGTGAAGCGCGGGGAAGTTTTCATCATCCTGGGTGGTTCTGGCTGCGGCAAATCCACCTTGCTCAAGGCGCTGATCGGCATTGTGCCCATAGCCGCGGGCAGCGCGGAAATCCTGGACGTTGATCTGGCGCAAGCGGATGCGGAAGGACGTATTGCATTGCTACAAAGGATTGGCGTCATGTGGCAATCCGGCGCGCTTTTCGGCAATATGACGCTGTCCGAAAATGTGGAATTGCCCTTGGAAGAACACACGGAATTACCGCGCCCCGCGCGGGAAGCTTTGGCGCGCGCCAAGCTTGGCCTGGTTGGGCTTGGCGATGCGGCGGGGCTGCTCCCGGCCGAGATTTCCGGCGGCATGGCCAAGCGCGCGGGGATTGCGCGCGCCATGGCGCTTGACCCGCCCTTGCTGATTTTGGATGAGCCTTCCGCCGGGCTTGACCCCATCACCTCAGCAGGTTTGGACAAGTTGATCCTGGATATTGCGCGCAGCACCGGCACCACCTTCGTGGTAGTAACCCATGAATTACAATCCATTCTGGCCATTGGGGATCGCTGCATCATGCTGGACAAGGAAGCGCAAGGCATGATCGCGACTGGCAAGCCGCGCGAATTGCGCGATACCGGCACGCACCCTACCGTGCGCGCCTTCTTCCGCCGAGAGGCTGCCTGACATGGCAAAACCGCCCAATACGCTCTTTCTTCGCGTCGGTATGCTGGCGCTTTCCGCCATTGCGCTGGCGATTGGTTTTGTTGTTTACCTGACGGCCGGTCAATTCGGCACGAAATCGGATTACTTTGAAACCTATGTTGGTGAATCGATTGTGGGGCTTGATGTCGGGGCAGCGGTGCGCTTTCGCGGCGTGCAGATTGGGCGCGTGACGGAAATTTCTCTTGCCGCTGCTGTCTATGATGTTCCGGAAGCGCGCGCCAATCGCTACGCGATGCAATTGGTGGTCATTCGCTTTGCGGTGGAACGCACGCGCGTGGCGCGCATTACTTCCCTGGAAGACATGATTGCGGGGGGGTTGCGCACACGTACCGCTTCCCAGGGGATTACGGGTGTCACCTATCTGGAAATTGATATTCTGGACCCTGCGCGCTACCCGCCCATCCAGGTACCCTGGACGCCGCGCTATAGTCATATACCAGCCGTACCTTCCACGATCACGCAGGTGACGAGTGCCGCTGAGCAAATTATGCGTCGCTTGGAAGCGCTGGATTTTGAAGGGCTGATTAATAACGCAGTGGGGCTGATGGGCGATCTTCGTCGCCAGGTAACCGATGGGGAAATGGCGACCACGTTGCGCGAAGCCGGCGAAACCCTGGCAGAAATTCGCAATGAAATCCGCAAGGTAAGGCTTGAGGATACGGCGGCGGAACTGCGCGGCGCTATTGCCAATATGGGCGATGCCGGGCGCAGCGCGCAGGAATTGCTGGCAAGCCGCGAAGTGCGTGACGCTTTGGCGCGCATCCCTGCCGCTGTTACCGCACTTGAGAATACCTTGCGTACCGCGCGCGGCACCACCACCGATCTGCAAGCTGATTTATCGCCGCTGATGCGTGATTTACGATCCTCGGTCGCCAATCTGCGCGACACCACGGAAGCGCTGCGGCGCAACCCATCGCAAACCCTTCTCGGCGCGCCGCCGCCGCCGCCCAACCGGGAACGCCGCTGACATGAAAACCTTGCATCGCCGCGCAATGCTGCTGGCAGCACCTTTCCTTGCTTCCGCCTGTTCCGTGCTGCCGGAACGACCTTATCAGGAAGTGCTGCGCTATGCGCTGGAACCACGCCGACAGGGGGAAGGCTGGCGCGGCAAGGGGCGGCGGCTTTTGCTGCTGCGCACGCTCCGCGCGCCGCCGGCGCTGGATGTACGTGGCCTGCGCAGTGTGCGCCCAGATGGCACGGAAGAAATTGATTTCTACGCCGAATGGATCGCGCCACCCGCGGAAGCCGCGGAACAGGCGCTACGCCGCTGGCTGATTGACGCGCGGCTTTTCGCTGCTGTGCTGGCGCCGGGCAGCCGCGCCAATGCTGATCTGGTGCTGGAAGGTGAATTGACGCGGCTGGTGGCCAATCGCGCGATGGGGCAGGCGGAAGCGGAATTGAATTTTGTCCTGATTTCAGAACGTGCAGCATCATCGCGCGTGCTGGGGCAAATGCTCAGCACTGGGACGGCGGCGTTGCCCAGTGGCGCCTTGCGCCCGGATCAGGCAGCGGCGGCGATGAATGCCGCGCTGGCGAATGCTTTCGCTTCCCTGGAACAGGCGCTGTCGCGCTACGCCTGACCCTGCCGGCGCCGCGCGCGGCGGAAGGCGTAAATCAAATGCAGCCCATAGGCCGCGATGGAACCGCCCACCACCACCCAGGCGAGTGGTTCCACCCAATGCTGCACCCTGTCGTAATGGTCTTCCAGCATATAGCCCGCGATGGCGAGGAAGCTCAGCCAAATCGCTGAACCGATGGCGGTCCAGACATAAAACACGCCGCGCGGGATCAGCACCATGCCGGCGGGGATTGAAATAATGGTGCGTATGCCAGGCAGCATGCGCCCAAAGCACAGCGCGACAGGCCCCCAGCGCTTGAGTGTCCGTTCCGCCCGATCCATATCTTCAGTTTCAAAGGCGAACCATTTGCCATAGCGCGCGACCAGCGGGCGGATGCGTTCCATGCCGAACCAGCGGCCAATTTCATACCAGAAGGCATTGCCGACCAGCGTGCCCAATACGGCGACGATGATGGTGCCAATGAGTGAAATATCGCCACGCGCAGCAGCGAAGCCCGATGCGGCCATGATGATTTCGGATGGGATGGGCGGGAAGATGTTTTCCGCCACCATCAGCACGAATACGCCAAGTAGCCCGGTTTCCGCGACCTGGCGCGCCACCCATTCGAACATTCAATCCACCTTGAAGATCAGCAGCGTGAGCCAGCGCCCGCGCACGTAATTGAGCCCCGTGACAGAACCAACATCGCGCGGCGTCATGCCACGTTCTGCCGCCGTTGCGCGAAACGCCGCTTCCTGCCGATGCGAAACCGCCACCACGCGCCCGGGCTTTTCCGCCA
>JBBAUC010000203.1:4447-5986 GCA_040398485.1 Roseomonas sp.
CGCGCCCATTGCCCCGCGCGCGCCGCGCGCCACAGCACAAGGATCAGCGCAACACCAAAGCCGAGCCCAATCAGGCCGAAAATATCTACGCGCTTTTCGGCATAAAACGCCGCTGCCATTGCGGCGATCGGCAAGCCCAGCGCAACACCGCCCAGCGCCAGCCAGCCAAGCGCCGCCAGCCAGCGCGGCGTTGGGCGCCGCAAGGGATCAAGCGCCCAGGCCGCCGCCAACAGCATCAGCGCAGGATAAGCGGGCAAGGCGTAATGCGGGAGTTTCGTTGCCACCGCTTCAAACAACAGCCAGACCGGCACGGCCCAGCCGAGCAAGAAGCGCGTTTGCGGCTTCAGCCGATCCGCCCAGGCACCGGGCAAGGCACGCAGCACAATCCAGGCAGAGGGAAAGGCGGTGATGCCGAACAGGAAAGTATAGAAACCAGGCGGGCCCCAATGGCTTTCCTCGCCCGATCCAACCTTGCTCAGCATGTCATCGCCAAGCGCTTCGGTGAAAAACCGGCCCTCGGTCGCGATGCCAATGGCGATAAACCAGGGCGCGGCACAGGCGATCATCAGCGGCACGCCCCAAAGCGGGCGGAGGGCGCCAAACCAGGGCGCGCGGCGATCCATCACCAGCAAAGTGATGCCTGCCAGCAAGGGCACCATCGGCGCGATGGGGCCCTTCAGCAGCACGCCGGCCCCCAGCGCCAACCAGAAGCCTAAGGCCTGCTTCGCCGTGAACTGCGCCGGCGCCAAATAAGCGCGCCCCATCAGCAGCATCGCCGCCGTGATGCTGGCGAGCAAAGCCGCATCGGTCTTGGCGATATGGGTTTCCACCACCAGGACCATGCAAGGGGCGAGCATGGCCGCGGCCAGAAATGCCGCGCGTCGCCCAACCAAGGCTCGGCCCAGATAACAAGTGGCCAATACCGCGAGCAGCGCGCCGATCAGTGATGGCAGCCGATACGCCCAAATCGCGCCGCGCGCCGGGATGCCCACCGCCTCCAACGCATGCACAGTCGCGGCCTGCGCCCAATGGATGCCGACGGGCTTCTTGTTGCGCTCGACCTCGCCCAGCTTAATCCGCACGTAATCGCCGGTTTCCACCATTTGCCGGCTGGCCTGGGCAAAGCGGCTTTCGTCTCGATCCCCGGGCGGGATGGAAAAGAAGCCCGGCAGCCAGAGCAATAGGCAGAGCAGCGCCAGCCACCAGCCCGGGCGGCGCGTTTCCGGCAATCGGTCTAGAAAGGAGCCCAGGGTCATCGCGCGGCGGCTCTAGCATGAGACTACGGCGGGTGCCATGAAGGCGGCATGAATGAAGCCTCATCCCGGCCAAGGCGCCCGCCCGGCCTGCCCACCAGGCGCGCCGCACGCGATGTGCTGGATGCCGTGCTGGAAGCGCATCGGCCCCTGGAAGAAGCGCTGGAGGCTCTGCCGGCGCGGCTTGAAGCGCGTGACAGGGCGGCGGCGCATCGTATTGCGGCCACGGTTCTGCGGCGGCTGGGCAGCATAGATGCGGTGCTGGAGCCCTTTCTGCGCCGGGAAC
>JBBAUC010000204.1:0-5929 GCA_040398485.1 Roseomonas sp.
ATGTAATGTTCCTTCAGCGGCGCAAAGCCGTTGAAGAATTGCGCAGCGTAGGAGGTGACATAGGCCCCCGTCGCCAGCAGCTCCACCCGATCACCACAGGCCAGCTTCAGCGGCATGCGGTAATTGGATTTTTCATACAGCGTATCCGTGCTGTCGCAGGTCGGGCCTGCGATCGTCACCGGCCCATCCTCAGCGCCATCATGCGGCGTGCGGATTTCGTAGCGAATGGCTTCACCTTCCGTTTCCGCGAGGCCGCCAAAGCGCCCGATATCCAGATACACCCAGCGCACCGGATCCGTGGCACCCTTGCGGGAGACCAGAACCACTTCGCTGGAAACCAAGCCGGCATCGCCCACCATGAAGCGGCCAGGTTCTACCACCATCTCCGGCAGGTCATTGCCGAAATGCTTGGTCATGGCACCCATAATGGCCATGCCGAAATCATCAATTTCCGGCACTTCCGCGCGGTAGCGTACAGGATAGCCGCCGCCCAGATTGACCATGCGGAGCTTCACGCCCGCTTCCTTCAAATCGGTGAACAGCATCGCAACGCGCGCAATGGCACCTTCATAGGCCGCAGTCTTGGTCTGCTGGCTGCCGACATGGAAGGAAATGCCATAGGGGTCGAGCCCCATATCGCCGGCCTTCAGCATCAGGTCGCGCGCCATTTCCAATTCGCAGCCGAATTTGCGCGAAAGCGGCCATTCCGCGCCTTCATTCTGCACCAGGATGCGGCAATAAACCCGCGCGCCGGGCGCATGGCGCGCCAGCTTTTCCAATTCCTCGATGCTGTCGAAGGCGAACATGGAAACACCAGCCTTGTGGGCGGCAGCGATGGCCGCCACCTTCTTGATGGTATTGCCATAGGAAATCACTTCCGGCCGTGCGCCGGCGGCAAGGCAGGCCTGCACTTCTTCCCAGGACGCCGCATCAAAGCTGGATCCAAGCTTCACCAGACGCTCCAGGATCGGCGCGCCAGGGTTGGCCTTGACGGCATAATAGATGCGCGCCAAGGGCAATGCCGCAAGCATGGCGCGGTATTTTTCCTCGACACGATCCACATCCAGCACAAGGCATGGCGTAGCAGGCGCGTTGTCGCGCAAAAAGCGTGCGATCTTCGGTGTCATCGCAGCACCCTCCAGGCTCCAGGGGGCCACCTGAAAAGGCGGTGGCCCAAGGTTAACGAAACGGTCGAACGAACCAGCGACCAGAGAGGACCGCCCGGAAGAAACCGAACGGGGTTGCCAGAACGCTTGACGTCGTTGCGTAAACCCTTTGGCCGAGCGGCCTGGGGTCAGAGGCACGTGCGTACTGCGTCTGCAGGCTATGTACGCCCCCTGCTTTGCCATTGCAAGAAAAAAATCGCCCTCGACCCGGTTTTTTTCCTCAAGGCCCCCCAGGGGCCCGGAATCCTCCCCGAAACCCTGTGAAAGGCCGGGCAATTCCGCCTGCAAGGCTTCACTTTGGCAGGAAGCTTACCGGGAAGGGTCGGGCGAATCCGCTGCACGGGTCAGTGCTGGGCTTGTCCCGGAGGCCAGCCCGCGCAAGCATCATGTTCAGACAGACCCTAGGCCATACGGCCGCCCCTTCGCCCGGAAAGGAGATCGCCCCATGATCACACGTCGCCAATTAGGTAATGTCACCGCGGCCGGCCTGCTTGCCCCCATCGCCGCCCCTTCTGTCGCCCAGTCACAAGCGTCACGGGTGCTGCGTTTCGTGCCGCAGCAGGATCTCGTGACACTCGATCCCGTGACCACCACCGCCTATATCAGCCGAAACCACGGCTACATGGTGTTCGACACGCTCTACAGCATGGACGCCAATTTCCAGGCCACCCCGCAAATGGTCGAAGGCCATCGGGTGGAAAATGACGGCCGGCTTTGGAACCTGACGCTCCGCGAAAACCTGTTCTGGCATGATGGCGAACGTGTGTTGGCGCGCGATTGTGTCGCCAGCATCCGCCGCTGGGCGCGGCGCGATCCCTTCGGTGAGACGCTGCTGAACGCAACCGATGAACTCTCCGCCCCGGATGATCGCACCATTCGCTTCCGCCTAAAGCAGCCCTTCCCCTTGCTGCCCATCGCGCTCGGCAAGGCATCGGTCCCGGTTTGCGCCATGATGCCGGAACGCCTGGCCAATACCGATCCCTTCCGCCAGGTGCCGGAATTGATCGGCTCCGGCCCCTTCCGGTTCAAGGCGGATGAACGCGTGCCGGGATGACTTAATGTCTATACCAAATTTGATCGCTATGTGCCGCGTGCTGGCGCGGCGGGCGGCTGGACCTCTGGCGCCAAGGTTGTGCATTTCGACCGCGTCGAATGGCGCAGCATGCCCGATCCTTCCACCGCCGTTTCAGCCCTTGTCGCGAATGAGGTGGATTGGATCGAATACGCCTATCACGATCAGCTTTCCCTGCTGCGCCGTGCGCGCAATGTGAATGTGCGTGTTCTGGACAATACTGGCTTTGTTTGCATGGTGCGCGTCAATCATTTGCAAGCGCCCTTCAACAATCCGGAAATCCGCCGCGCGTTGTGGGGCGCGATTGACCAAACTGCCTTCATGCAGGCGGTGGTCGGGCCGGATGAAAAGAGCCTCTATCACACGCCGCTTGGCTTCTTCTGCCCGAAAACGCCGATGGGATCGGATGCGGGGCTTGAGCCGCTGATGGGCGCGCGCGATACCGCCAAGGTGCGCGCTGCGCTGCGCGCTGCGGGCTATCGTGGCGAACCTGTGTTGCTGATGGTGCCATCAAATTCCGCAACGCTGATGGCGCTTGGCGCGGTGATGGAAGATACCTTCAAGCGCGTTGGCATGAATGTTGAAGTCTATGCAGTGGAATTCAATTCCATGCTGCAAAGGCGCAACCGCAAGGGCCCCGTTGCCGATGGCGGCTGGAGCGCCTTTGTCACCAATTGGTCTGGTTCCGATTGGCTGAGCCCTGCCGGCCATATCGCGCTACGCGGCAATGGAGAGGCCGGCTATGCCGGCTGGGCCACCATGCCGCGCATTGAGACACTGCGCGACGAATGGTTCCGCGCCCCGGATGAAGCTGCGCAGAAAACCATCTGCCAGGACATTCAGCGCGAAGCGATGGGGGAAGTGCCGTATTATCCGATCGGCCAATACCTTCAGCCCACCGCCTTCCGCAGCAATCTGAGCGGTATTCAAGATGGTTTCGCGACCTTCTGGAATGTCCGGAAATCCTGAAGCCTGAGGGAAATACCATCGTGAACGCAAACAGGGCCATCCGCGCCGCCGCGCTTGACTGGATCGCGGCAAACCAGGCGCGGCTTTCGCGCTTCAATGAAGGCATCTGGGCGCATGCCGAACCCGCCTGGCGGGAATACAAATCCTGCCGGGATTATGTTGAGCTTTTGCGCGCTGAGGGCTTCACGGTTGAAGAAGGCTCGGGCGGCATGCCGACCGCCTTTGTCGCCGAATGGGGCGAAGGCGCGCCGGTTCTGGCAAGCTTTTCGGAATATGATGCGGTGCCCGGCAATTCGCAGCAAGTTGTGCCCTATCAGGCGCCGCGTGCGGGGCTCCATCCCTATACGGCCGGCCATACGGACCCGCATTCGGTACTCGGCACGGCTGCTCTTGCCGCCATGCTTGGCGCCAAGGCCGCGATGCAACAGCATGGCGTGAAGGGCAAGCTCAAGCTTTTTGGTGAGCCGGCGGAGAAAGTCTGCGGATCAAAACCCATCCACGCTGCCAAGGGCTATTATGACGGGCTGGATGCTGCGGTGGTTTGGCACCCCTGGCCATCCAATACCGTGACGGGCGAAACCCATTTCGGCGCCTATTGGAGTGTGATCATCAGCTTCGAAGCGGATCAGCCAGAAAACTGGATTGATCCCACGCTGATGCCGATTGAAGGCGCCCATGCTGCGGCGCGCTGCCCTGGTGCGGTGGATGCGCTTTGTCTGATGTACACCACCACGAAATATACCAAGGAAGCCATGTTCCCCCATGCGGGTTCATGGACGCTCAATGAATTCATCCTGGGCGATGGTGGCGCTACATCGGATAATCTGACGCCGCGTTTTTCGCAGATTCAATATTCCTGGCGGTCTTCGTCGCTTGGCATTCAGGAACAGATTTGGCGTGTGCTGGCTGCCAATGCGCGCCATGTTGCTTCCATCACCGGCTGCAAGGCCCATGCGCGTTGGGTCACCAAAACCCGTGTTGGCCTGCCCAATACGGTGATGACCGATCTTACATGGAAAAACCTGCAAGAAGTGGGCGCACCCAGTTTTGATGAAACGGCCTTGGAATTCGGCCGCGCCATCCAGCGCAATCTGGGCCTCGCGCCGATGGCCGATCCCTTCATCGCCAGTGTCAGCAAACTCACCACGCCTGAGGAGAACGAAACACGTGCACGCGCTGGCCTGCCTTCCTGGCAGAAGCATCTCAGCGCCGATGATTATGTTGAGTATAGCTGGCATGCGCCGACTGTGCGCCTGCTGGCCGGCCGGCCAAGGCTACGCCCGCCCGCACCGGGCTATGCCTATCCGAATTGGGCCTATAATGCGCTGGGCGGCTTGCCCGCCGCGGTTGATCCGGGGCTATTTGTCGCGGCCAAGACCATGGCGCTGACGCTGGTGGATTTGGCGGCCGACCCAGCCGTGCTGGCTGCGGCGCAGGCGGAATTTCGTGATCGCACCGGTGGCGGCATTGGCGGAGCAAATTGGGTCGGTCCCCTCCTGCCCGCCGATTTCGTACCGCCCGTTGATCTGCGCTGGCCGGAATACGTCACCACCGCGCGGGGCGAGGAATGGTGCATCCCGACCCCCTTTGCCGGCACCGGCGCGGGGGAGGCGTTGTAGTCACCTTGCCGTGCCGCGCCCCAACCAGCGCAGCACGGCAAACCCCGCCAGCATGATGAAGGCGACATGCCCGAAGGCGAGGCCCCAGGCCGCCGCACCATCTCCACCCGCCAAATCCAGCACCACGCCGGCCAGCAAAGGCCCGACAAAGCCCCCCGCATAGCCAAACATGCTATGCAGCCCCATGGTGGCGCCGCGCAAAGCCGGGTCCGCCGCCTGCACCGTGCCTGCGGTCAGCGCCGAACTATCCAGATAAATCGCCGCATTCCACAGAACAACAAAAAGCAGCACCACCCAGGGTGAGGCACCAAAGGCAAACCCCGCCACCAGGGACAGCGCCGCGCCTGAGAGCATGGCGAGCGCCACAATCCTATCCCGCCCCAGGCTCTCGGCCAGGCGGTTCCCGACGAGTGAACTCGCAATGCCCACCAACCCCGCGAGGGTGAACAGCACGGTCGGGCCTGGCAGCCATGCTGGCGGTGCGTGGATGGCGAAGCTCGCCGTCAGGAAGGCGACGGCCCAGGCGCGCAGCACCGCCATTTCCAGCGTGTGCAAGGTGTAGCCCGCAATCCAGGCCATCGCTCGGCGATTGGCGAAAACCGGGCGGAAATCCAACAAGCCGCGCCGTGCGGCGCTTTTGGGCGGCGGCGCATCAGGCAGGATCAGCATGGCAATGGCGAAGGCGCCACTCGCCGCCAGCCCCGCCACCAAAAAGGCAAAGCCCGGACCCACCAACGCATCACAAAGCCCTGCCAAGGCAAAGGAAGACGCGCCCGCAATCCCCACGCCTGCCGCATGCCAGGCGACAGCGCGCGATTGCGCCACGCCGGTCAGCGGATCAGCGATGGATTTCAGGCCAGGCATATAGGCCCCGGCCCAGCCAATCCCGGCGAGCGCGCGAAAGAAAAGCCCGCTCCAGAAGCCCTCGGCGAAGAAGGCAAAGCCCAGATGCGCCAGCGCCGTCGCGCCCGTGCCGATCAGATAAATCCGCCTGGCCGGCACGCGATCCGTCAGCGAAAGCAGCACCGGCACCGCGGGCACATAGGCCGCGAAGAAAACGCCAATCAGCCAGCCCGCTTCAGTGGCGGAAAGGGTCCAGCGCG
>JBBAUC010000205.1:0-5921 GCA_040398485.1 Roseomonas sp.
CAGCCGCAATGCGTGCATGGATCATGGAAAGATGAAAGGCGCCTTCGCCTTCCTGTTGCGCGCGCCCATGCGTCAGCACGGCACCTTCCGCCAGATCAATCTCAAACACTGGATTATGCAGATATTGCGCGCTTCCACCGATAGCGCTTTCCAGCAAGGTCAGCTTTGCACCCGCGCCAAGGCGGATCAGATGGCGCGGATGGAAAGCGAAGGGCCGACCTGGATCAACGGCGATGGAAAGCAATTCCAAATGCCCAGCATCCACGCCCGCCGGCACATCCAGCAACAAGCCATCTTCGAACATCAGCGTATTCAGCGCCGTCATGGGGTGTTCGGACAAAGGCGCCAGCGCGCCCAGCATGCCTTCCAGTGCATCCAAATGCTGCGCCACAGACGCCGCGCGATAGGCAAGCCCGTCCAACGCCGAAAGATCAGCGCGAAAGCGCCCATCAACAAACACAGCGCGCGCCGCGCAGCGCGGTTGTGGCAGCGTCAACGCGCCGGCAACGGCAGTCAGCGGTTCAGCAAAACCTGCCTGCGCCACGGGCGAAAGGTCTGTGTATTTCCACGCCTCCACCCGCCGTGTCGGAAAGCCGCGCGCCGCCACATGCGCCGCCGCATCGTCACGCAGCGCCGCGAGCCAAGGCAGCCGCGCGCCCGGCAGATGATCCTTGAGGCCCTGATAGCGCGCGAGGAAGCCTGCCGCGCCTGGTTGTGGTGCCGCTGTCACGCCGCGGCCTGGATGGCGCCATAGCCCTGCGCTTCCAGATCCTTCGCCAAGTCCGGCCCGCCCGAGCGCACAATGCGCCCGCCCATCAGCACCTGCACGCGATCCGGCACGATGTAATCCAACAAGCGCTGATAATGCGTGATGACAAGCGCGGAGAAATCCGGCCCACGCATGGCATTCACGCCATCGGCCACGATCTTCAGCGCATCAATATCGAGCCCGCTATCGGTTTCATCCAGAATGGCGAGCTTCGGTTGCAGCAAAGCCATCTGCAGAATTTCATTGCGCTTCTTCTCGCCGCCCGAAAAGCCAACATTGACGCCCCGCTTCAGCATTTCGTCATTCATCGAAAGCGCCTTCATGCGTTCGCGCGCCAGCTTCAGAAATTGCATGGCGTCCAATTCGCTCTCACCCTTGGCGCAGCGAATGGCATTTAGCGCGGTACGCAAGAAGGTCGCATTGCCCACGCCGGGCAATTCCACCGGATATTGAAACGCCAGAAACACACCGGCGGCAGCGCGTTCTTCCGGTTCCATCGCCAGCAAATCCTGGCCATGCAACAGCGCAGTGCCACCCGTCACCTCATAGCCATCGCGGCCAGACAGC
The DNA here is from genome assembly GCA_040398485.1 of Roseomonas sp. GTDB lineage: Bacteria > Pseudomonadota > Alphaproteobacteria > Acetobacterales > Acetobacteraceae > Neoroseomonas. Next base: position 1,337 of record JBBAUC010000205.1, read on the forward strand.
ACATAGGAAAGCGTGGATTTACCCGACCCGTTCGGGCCCATGATGGCATGCACCTCACCCTGCGGCACAACCAAATCAATGCCCTTCAGAATGGGCTTGCCATCAACCTCAGCGGTCAGTCCCTTGATTTCCAACATCACCCAACGCTCCCTTCGAGCGAGATTTGCAATAGTTTTTGTGCTTCCACCGCGAATTCCATCGGCAATTCCTTGAGCACTTCGCGGCAGAAACCATTCACGATCAGCCCCACCGCATCTTCCTGCGAAAGCCCGCGCTGGCGGCAATAGAAAAGCTGATCCTCCGCAATGCGGCTGGTGGTAGCTTCATGTTCGACCTTGGCGGTCATGCAACGATTTTCGATATAGGGCACGGTATGCGCGCCACACAAATCCCCAATCAGCAGGCTATCGCATTGCGTGAAATTGCGGGCACCAGTGGCCTTGGCGCCAATCCGCACCAGGCCGCGATAGGTATTCTGCCCATGCCCGGCACTGATACCCTTGGAGATAATGGTGGATTTAGTGCGCGGGCCAATGTGGAACATCTTGGTCCCGGTATCTGCCTGCTGGTAGTTATTCGTGATGGCAACTGAATAAAATTCGCCAACACTATCTTCGCCCTGCAGGATGCAGGAAGGATATTTCCAGGTAATCGCGGATCCGGTTTCCACCTGCGTCCAGGAAATTTTAGACCGCGCCCCGCGGCAGGCACCACGCTTGGTCACGAAGTTGTAGATGCCGCCCTTGCCCTCGGCATCGCCGGGATACCAATTCTGCACCGTGCTGTATTTGATGGTGGCATCATCCATCGCCACCAGCTCCACCACCGCGGCATGCAACTGGTTTTCATCGCGCATCGGCGCGGTGCAGCCTTCCAGATAGGAAACGTGAGACCCAGCATCAGCGATGATCAGCGTGCGTTCGAATTGTCCTGTGCTTTTGGCATTGATACGGAAATAGGTGGAAAGCTCCATCGGGCAGCGCACGCCCTTCGGGATGTACACAAAGCTGCCATCGGTGAAGACAGCGCTATTCAAAGCGGCGAAGAAATTATCGCCCTGCGGCACGACAGAGCCCAGATATTTCTGAACCAATTCGGGATGCGTCTTCACTGCCTCACTGATCGGGCAGAAAATGATACCATCCTTCGCCAACCGATCCTTAAAGGTGGTCGCAACCGAAACACTGTCAAACACCGCATCAATCGCGATTGGCATGCGCCCTTCGGCGGGGCTTTCGCCAGCACCTTCAACACCCGCTAGAATCGCCTGTTCCCTCAGCGGAATGCCAAGCTTCGCATAGGTGCGCAGCAGTTCCGGATCCACTTCATCGAGTGACTTCGGGCCCACCTTCTGCTTGGGCGCCGCATAGTAATAGGCGTCCTGGTAATCAATCGGCGGATATTTCACGGACGGCCAGCGCGGTTCTTCCATTTTCTGCCAGGCGGCAAAGGCGCGCAGGCGCCATTCCAGCAACCAGGCCGGTTCTTCCTTCTTGGCGCTGATGAAGCGCACGATATCCTCGGAAAGCCCCTTGGGGGCGAATTCCATTTCGATATCCGTCTCGAACCCCCATTTATAGGTGGAATCCGTGACGGCCTGGACGGTTTCGATGGTCTCGGTAACAGCGGGCATGGTTTTGCTCTATTCCGCGGCAAAAATGGGGAAAGCGGGTTCGGGGTGCGGCACCACGGCTGGCGGGCCGGCAAGATCGGCAATGGAAATCCCGGTAAGCGCGCGACGGATCGCCTCATTCACCGGGTCCCAGCGCCCGCGCACGGGGCAGGCGCTTTCGGATTCACAAACGCCGAAGGAATTATCCACGCAGGCGGTGAGCGCGATGGGGCCATCCATGGCGGTGATCACCTCAATGAGTGGTATGGCAGCCAGCGGGCGGGTCAGCCGATACCCCCCAAGCGCCCCGCGGCGGCCTTCGACCAGCCCGGCATGAGCCAGGATTTTCAAGACCTTGGACACGGTTGGCTCCGCAAGGCCCGTGTTGCCGGCCAGGACTGGGGCGGTCAGCACGCCGCCTTCCGCAGCGTCATCCAGCCGCGTCAGCACCACAACGGCGTAATCGGTCAGCTTTGAAAGCCGCAGCACGCGGGCAACCCTCCTGCAATCCGGACCATCAAGGTCCTAATTGCAGATGCGCCTTGCCCCCCTCCCTGTCAAGCGCTGGACGGGTCGCGGCGCCGCGCCCATTCTGGGGCCAATCACAACCCCGAGCAGGATGATCCCATGCCCTTTTTGCGAACCGATGACGGTGTTGACTTGTTCTATGAGGAAGCCGGCAGCGGCACCCCCATGGTTTTCGTGCATGAATTCGCGGGCGATTCGCGTTCCTGGGAATTGCAGATGCGGTTTTTCTCCCGCCGCTATCGCTGCGTGGTGTTCAATGCGCGCGGCTATCCGCCTTCTGCCGTGCCCAATTCAGCAACTTCCTACAGCCAGGACCGCGCGACGGATGACATTGCCGCCGTTATCAAGGGGCTGAACCTCGCGCCGGCTCATGTGGTCGGCCTTTCCATGGGCGCCTTTGCCACGCTGCATCTGGGGCTTCGCCATCCGCAACTGGCGCGCAGCCTGGTCGCGGCCGGCGTTGGCTATGGCGCCGCCCCCGGCAAGCGTGACCAATTCCGGGCCGAGGTGGATGCCACCGCCGCGCGCATCCGCGCCGAAGGCATGGACAAGATGGCCGATATTTATTCCCGCGGCCCGACGCGCCTAGTGTTCGAAGAAAAAGACCCGCGCGGCTTCAAGGAATTCCAGACCCAGCTTGCGGAACATTCAACCGAAGGCTCCGCGCTCACGATGCAGGGTGTGCAGCGCGAGAGGCCATCGCTGTTTGATCTGGAAGCCGGCTTCAAGCAGATGAAGGTGCCAACGCTGGTGATCGCCGGCGATGAGGATGACCCCACGCTGGAGCCTTCGCTGTTCCTGAAGCGCACCATCATGAGCAGCGCATTGTTGGTCATGCCGAAATGCGGCCACACCATGAATCTGGAAGACCCAGATGCCTTCAACCGCGCCGTGCTGGATTTCGTGACGCAGGTGGATTGCGGGCGCTGGACGCAGCGGATTCCGGAAAGCCTTTCCGGCGCCATCATCTCTGCCAAGGAAAAGTAGGATCAGATCGGGGGAGGCGACTCCCCCGATTTCTGCTCAGGCGTCGCGGATCACTTCATACAGCGCGACTGCCGCCGCCGCCGCGACATTCAGGCTTTCCATGGCTTCAGTGATCGGCAGGCGCACCAGCTCATCACAGGTTTCGCGTTGCAGGCGGCGCAGCCCGGTATCTTCCGCGCCCAGCACCAAAGCCACGCGCCGGTCGCGCGGCCGCGCTTCCGCCAGCGTGCGGGGCGCATCCCCGGTCAGGCCCATCACCCAGAAACCAGATTTTTGCAGGCTGGCAATGGCGCGGGACAAATTCACTTCCCGCACCACCGGCACGATATCAAGCGCGCCCGATGCCGCGCGGGCGAGCGCACCGGTCTCGGGCGGCGCGTGCCGATCCTGCAGCACCACACAGGCCGCGCCGAAAGCCGCAGCAGAACGGAGAATCGCCCCCACATTGCGCGGGTCCGTCACCTGGTCCAGCAGCAGCACCGGCCCATCGGAAGCGGCGATGGCATCTTCCAGCGCCACCGATTCCAAAGGTTCCACCAGCAGCGCCACACCCTGATGCACCGCATCTTCGGTCAGGAAGGTGCCGAAGCGCTGGCGTTCAATGCGTTCCGGCGGCAGGCGCCAGGGGCGGTTCAGCGCGGCGCGCAGGCTTTTCTCGGCGTCTTCTGTCACCAGCAGGCGCCTGGTCTTACGCCGAGGGTTGCGAATGGCGGAAGCTACCGTGTGTTCACCGTATAGCCAAAAAGCGCCGGAACCGGCACCAGCGCCGGGGCGCGGTGGGGCGGGCCCCTCGGCTTCCATCGGCGCTGGGCCAGCCACGCGGCGGCCACGGGGCGGCGGGGCCGCCTCCTGGTCCTGGAAGCGCCCTGGGGCGTTGCGGTACCCGCGCGGCGCTTCCGCCTTATCTTCAAAGCGCGGGCGGCGCGTGGGCGATTGCGAGGCGGGGCCTTGCGGGCGGGCGCGGCCAGGGGGCCGCTTCGGGGGGCGTTGCATCCCCCCCATGATGCGCCGGACACGCCAGATTGAAAACCTTTGGCGTTTTTCCCCCTCATCCGTTGACAGGCAAGCGCCAATGCGGATAGTCCGCCCGCTCCCGCCAGCCCCGGTTACGGGCGAGCGGCTGTGGAGGGGTGCCCGAGTGGCTAAAGGGGACGGACTGTAAATCCGTTGGCTTGCGCCTACGTTGGTTCGAATCCAACCCCCTCCATATCAGCCCTTGTCGGTCTTGGCGTTCGTCAAGGCACGGGCAGGGGGGGTTGGGAACAGCGCTTCGGCGCGGGTGTAGCTCAATGGTAGAGCCCCAGCCTTCCAAGCTGGTTGTGCGGGTTCGATCCCCGTCACCCGCTCCAGCGGGCGTGCGGGGTTGTTTCGTGAACGGTTCAATGAGGGTAGCGGGAAAAGGCCATGGCCAAAGCGAAATTTGAGCGGAACAAGCCGCACTGCAACATCGGGACGATC